>NZ_JARJLM010000597.1 GCF_029335485.1 Cupriavidus basilensis | reverse complement strand
GTGCCGCCCAGACGCACGACGCCGGCGGCCGCGTCGGTGGCGGTCAGGCTGAGCGTGCCGGCGTCACTGCCAGGGGCGGAGAGGTCGATCACCGATCCCGCCGTCTGGGTGATGTTACCGTGGGTGCTTTCCAGCACCACATCGCCGCCCCAACTATATTTGGTCACGTCGAAGAACGGGATCGTCCGGCCCGACAGGTCCAGTAGGGCCCGATCGCCCAGCAGGATGTTGCCCGACGCGGTCATTTCGAGCCGGCCGCTGGGGAGCGCCAGCGCCGTGTCGAAGGCGATGTCGTGGCCCGCGAACAGGCGCATCTGCGCGCCGAGCGCCGACGCGCCGAGCGCCGGCGCCGTAGCCCCCGCGGGCGCGGTGACCGTGAGCGTGTCGCCAGCGCGCAGGTCGAGGCTGGAGCCGGCAGCGCCGGTCAAGAGCGGCGTCACCAGCGTGAGAGCGCCGCCGGTGCCGGCATAGCTGTCGGGCTTGAAGCTGGCGTCGGGGCTGGGCCCTTGCGCAAAGACCGACAGGCTCCCCATGCCGTTGCCAAGGATGCGTTCGCTGCCGTTCAGGTCGACGTCGGCAAAGCCCAGCATCAGGCGGTCGAAGCGCACCATGCCGTCGGGCTGCGGGTGCGAATCCTGCGGGTAGCCGAACACGATCTCGCGCGCATTGACGGTAAAACGGCCCTGGCCCGAACCCGGCCCGCCGGCGATGGTGGCGCCCGGTACGGCGCTCACGAACGCGTAGGTGCCATTGGGCTGGCGCACATGGCTGCGGGTGCCGTTCCAGACCAAACGGTCCACGTTCAGGCTGGCGGTATCGCCGGCAGCGCCGTAGCCGTAAATGGCCGGACTGTTGAGCACCAGCGTGCCCACGCCGATGTCCATCGACGCCGCCCCGTAGAAGTTGACCGATTTGGCCGCCGACAGCACCAGTTCCTGCATGGCCGGCACGCCGGCGGCAGGCTGGCCGCCGAGCAGCCGGTCGAGCAAGCCCTGGTCAAGGCTCAGGCCGGCGGGCAGGATGCCGGCGCGCGCTGCATCGGCCAGCGTCTGCCGGCCCCCGATGTTGAGCGACGAGACCGCCAGGTTCAGGCGCGCGGCGCCGATGTCGGGCGTGCCCGTAAACGCGAGCTCGTTGGCCGCCCAGATGCCGACCGTGCCTTCCGAGCGGAGGACCGCGCCGTCGCCGATCGACACCTTGCCCGTGCCGACCGCAGCCGGTGCGGTTAGCATCACCCGTCCATTGGACGCCGTGACGATCGATACTTTCGATGACTCGTAATCCGCGAGGCCCAGCGCATAGCCGGTCGCCGCGAAATCGAGCACATGTGTGCCCCGGCCGATCGTATCGATCCCGGCGCCGGAGGCGATCGTGATCGTCGGCGCGCCGAGCGTCACTTGTGCGCCGCGCAGGATCGCACCGGGTTCGAGCGTGATGGCGCCGGTGTTGATGTATTCGTTGCCAATGCCGAACGAGAGGTTGGTGCTGTTGAAGAGATAGGGCGCGCCGCCGATATAGAGATTGGGCGCGCCAAACGCGTTGATATCCGCCGCCGCCACCGGCGTGACCGTGGCGCTGCGCTCGGTCGTGCTGTCCGGGCTGCCGATCGAGAGCAGTTGCGCCCGGTTGGGTAGCACCAGGGTGGCGCCCCAGCCATTTTGGCCGGACGCCATGTCGGCGATGCCTTCAAAACGGAGCGCCGGGACTTTGGTGGTGCTGGTCGCCGACAGCGCGCTCAGATTGATGGTGAGGAACTTGCCGTCGCGCGGCAGCAGCGGCTGCAGCGTGCCGAACGTCGCGGACTGGGCGAGCTGGAAGGCCTCATAGCCCTGTTCGTTATACTGCGCATAGCTGCGCGTCGCGGCGCCCGGGGTGACAATGAACTGTGTCGGCAGCACGTCGCGGATTGCGGTGTTGGCAACCCCTTGCGTCCCCGCCAGCAGCCACGACCCGTTTGGCAGCGCGGTAGCGACCGGGGCGGCAATCGTTGTCGAGGCGCCAATTTCGATACGGAAGGCACCCGGCAGCAGCGCATAGTTGGCCGGCAGCAGCGTATAGGTGCCGGCGGGCAGGCCAGGTACGCCGGCATCGATCGTCACCTGCTGGCCGACCTCGGGCACGTCGCCGTTCCATTGGGCGGCGGAACCGCCGGCGGGCGGCGCGATGGCGGTGCCCGGCACGATCGCATAGACCTTACCCGCGGCGCTGTAGCCATTGGCGGGGTTGGCGTTGGCCAGCGACGTGGTCAATATGTCGACCGAGCCGCCGCGGCCGGAAATGAACGCCGCACCCAGCAATGTGCCGCCCCCGGAAAGATCGAGGCGCGATCCTGCTTCGCCGATCACCTGCGTGCCGTTCAGCGTGATGCCGATGACAGGCGCGTCATCAAAGATCTTGTTGGTCTTGCCGGAGATCAGGTTGGGCGTGATGGGTGCCACGCCATTCACCGTGTAGGATGTGCCGTCGACCGTACCGCCATAGGGCATGACCAGCCCTGCGCCGCTCACCGAGGTGATGCTGCCGGACAGCAGTTCGGTCACGGTGTTCAATGTCGCCGTGCCCGCCTGCCCGAGCGTGATCGAGCCGAACGGCGCGCGCAGCACGCCGCCCTGGCGCACGGTCGGCGCGGTGAGCGTAATTCCGCCGAAGGCCGAATAGGGAAGCGGCGGGAGCGTCTCGCCGACCCGTTCGATCGACAGCAGTTCGCTCGCGGATACGTTCACCACCGCGTTGCTGGCGGGATAGACTTGTGCGGCGGCCAGCGTGAGCGTGGCGGGGACCGTCAGGCTGGTGGTCGGCAAACCCGCATCCGGAACATCGCTGCTCGCCAGGAAGCGCAGATCGGAGGAGCTCGCGAGCCGGACATCACCGAACGCCAGCGCCATTTTATTGCGCACATCGAGCAAGCCGGCCGTGGCGGTGAAGCTGCCGCCGGTCACGCCGGTGAGGGAGGTCGGCAACGACGACGCGACCGTATTGTAGATAGGCGGGACGACGGTGGTGTGCCCGTCGAGGAACACATAAGGCGCGTCCAGGCGGACATTGCCGCCAGCCACCGTATCGTAGATGCCGCCCCGGCTCAGCGTGATGCTGCGTCCGGCGGAGAGCGTTACATCCCCCTCGAAGGCGATGGCGTCACGCCCCCACAGTGACACATTGTCGAAGCCACCGGCCGCAATCAGGCGCGCGCTGATCGCGCCCTTGCCGAGTGCCTGGACCTGATCGATCTGGCCGGTGCCGATGTCGGTCGGCAGCGCGCCGGGCACCGCGTCCTGGCCGATATGCAGCACCCGGCCTGTCAGCAGACGGCGGGGCGCCGGATTGCCGGGCGTGTCGGCAAAATAAGGCGATTCCAGCACAACCTCGAGGCGTCCGCCGCTGGCGCCGGCGCCGCCGGCCGCGGCCCGCAACTGGCCTTCGGCGATGATACCGTCATAGGAACGCAGGCTGATCGTGCCGCCGTCGCTGGCGGCGTTCAGGCCGCCGCTGCCGACACGATCGATCGCGGCGCTTGCCCCCGAAGCGTCGAGCAGTGCGCCCGGACGGATGACGATGAATGCGTCCGCGGCATTGGCAAGATAGACCGAACCTTCCTTGCCGGGGATGCGGCCGAAGTTGATCGAGCCGCCGTCAGCCACGACGCCGTAGCGGCGACCCAGCACGTCCTGCGCCGCGTAGGCGCGCGCGGCGACGTCGAGCACGGCGCGCTCGCCGATCCACATCGAGGTGACGCCAGGGCCGTTGCCGCGAACCACGGCAGGGGACAGCCGATCCGGGACGAACAGATAGGTGTCGAGCAGCGAGATGGCGCCGCCCGGGGCGGTGATGGCACCGTCCACCGTGATCTGGCGACCGCTCGCCAGCGTGACGCTGTGACCGGGATCGACCGTGATCGACGCGCCGAGACCAACGTCCACGCGCGCGGACGACGACAGGATGAGGTCGGCGCCGGGGCGCTGAACCAGTTGGGAAGTGGTCGGGTTTTCCTGATAGACCGGCGCAAGATACCGCTCAACGCTCGCCTGTGGATCCGCGCCGGTGGCGACGCCGTAGCTGGCAGCGGTCAGCCGCAGGACGGGCATGTTGGCCTCGATGGCGGCATCATTGCCGAGGAACAGGCCAGCATCGCCATGGATGCTGTAGCTGGAAAAGCCCTTGGCCAGCGTCTCGAAGACCAGGTGCCGGGTGTCGAACGACTGGAACGCGATCGGCACGGCCAGCCGGCTGTTCTGCCGCAGCATGTCGCCGGCCTGGAAGGTGACATCGACCGGCGCCGCGCTGCCCTGCAGGTAGGTGGTGTTGACAATGCCCAGGTCGAGAATGCCGTTGCTGACCGTAACCTTGCCGGCAAACATGCTGATCGGATCGACCAGCTTGCTTCCCTTAGGGATGGTGCCACCCCCATAAAGGATGATGCGGTCGTACGATCCGGACGGTGTCAGATAATAGTAGCTGCCGAAGTTGGTATCGACAAAGCCATAGGGCTGCACGACCAGGTCGGCGGTCAGCACCAGTGGTTTGGCGGCGCTGGCTGTGATCTGGAGATCGCTGGCCAGCACGCCTTGCGGTACTTCGTTGCGGACACCGATGACAGCGTCAGCCGGCAGCGGCGCACCGGCCGGCCAGACGACGTCCTTGGTCAGCTTCACGTCGACCGGCAGGATAGCCCCGGCCTCCATCGATGTACCCAGGTCGAACGCCGCGTCGTTGATCGCCACAACGCCGCCATGCCCGAGCGACAAGCGCCCGCCGCGGCTGAAGCCATAGGAGGCAAGCTCGCCCCCGAGCGTCAGGGCGCCGCCGCTGCCGCCGCCGGCGTAACCGGCCGGGTTGTAGCCGGCCAGCAGCGCGATGTCGCCGCCCTTGCCGCCCCGGAACGTGCCGTTGACGAGAAACGCACCACCGGCCGAGGCGTCGATGCTGGCGCCCTTGGCCAGCGTGACGTCGCCGGTGGAGCGCAGCGCGACGGCGCCGCCGTCGATCCAGGCCAGGCGCGACAGGTCGGCCGCGGGATCCAGTTGCGCGTTGGTCCACAGGCCACGGGTATCGATATGCGCACCGGGAGCGACGGCGATCGATGCGCCGCCCTTGGCATCGCGATACGTGGTGATGCCGTCACTGGCGACGTTGGTGGCCGTGACCGAGCCCGAGCGCGCCGTCACGTCGGCGGCGATGTTGATATCGGGCGCCAGGATGCGCAGGCCACCGCCATTGGCCAGGGTAAGCGGTGCGTCGATGGTGACGGCACCCTTGGCATCGAGGACCAATCCGCCGAGACCGAACGACGAAAGGCGGGCCGCATCGAGATGCGTGGCGCCGACGAGTTGGGGGTCGACGGCGTCTGCCAGACCCGGATGGCTGGAGACGCCGCTGCCGACCGTGATCGAGGTGGTCACCGGTGTGTCGATGAAGCCGGTGCCGCTGGGCGTGTAGCCGGCCACCGCCAGCGTGCCAGCGAGCGCCGCCGTGGTCTGCCCCAGCTTGTAGCCATCGGTCGCGCCGGCCGGGCGCGCCTGGCTTTGCCGCGGGCCGTTGTACACGGTCGCCTCGATATCCCCCTCAAGCACCACCGTCGGCGCGCTCACCTGCAGCCGGCCCGCGTCACGCCCAACAGTGTAGCCATTCTCCAGCACGCGCTGCGGCGCAATCAGGGGACTGTAGTAGTACTCCGTGACGTTCTTGCCCCAGCGCACGTGCTCGTCCTCAAAACCCTTGTACACGCCAGCGAACACCATGTCCGCCGGCGCCTTGTCCACCGTGTACAGCCGCCCGTCTGCCCCCTTGAGCCAGCTCCGGTTGAGGTAGCCGGTGGTCACGTTCAGGCTGCCGCCCGAGAGGTTGATCGACGAGCCAACCTGGGTGACGACTTCCTGCCCGCCCAGGGCGATGGTGCCGCCCTGGGCCGCCCATGCGCCGATACCGCGCCCCTGGTTACCCAGGTAGCCCCCGACTTCCAGCCAGCCGCCGGCCGTGTAGTAGCGGTCGCGTTCGTAGCCCCCGGTACCCGCGGGCACATAGATCAGCCGCCGGCGGTCGATCCACACGTTGGCATTGAGCAGGTTTCCGCTGTCGCGGTTGCCCGGCGCATCGCGCTGCTCGTTGCCCTGGACGTTGATCTTGAGGTTGTTACTCTCCATCGCCAGGGGCACGCCCACGGCGCCGGACACGTCCAGCCGGGCCCGGTTGGCCACGAAGCTGCGCTGCGCCGCGCTCACGGCAATCTGGCCTCCGGTGGCCAGGGTGAGGCTGTCAGCATCGAAGACGGCGTCGCCGCCCGTGACGATCTCGATGCGGGATTGATCGCGCCGGTCCGACAGCCGCGACAGGTTGTCGAACAGCGCGGACGCGGCGCCCGCGCGCAGCAGATCCTGCGCGGCCGAATCCTGGATCAGCGCGTCGCGCTGGCTGTCCAGCGCCGTGGTCTTGCCGTCATCGTCGATCAGGACCGCCGTCACCGCTCCCTGACCCAGCGCCACCCTGCCCTGCTTATCGGCGGCCGAGTTCAGCAGGTGGATCGTGCCGCGCGTGTTGACCGTCGTCGTCGCCACCGCCACGCCCAGCTGCTGCACGTCGCGCCCGGCCAGCGTCACGTCGCCTTCGCTCGCCATGATCAGCCCGCTGTTGACCACCTTGCCCGCGCTGCCGCCCGCCACGAACTGCGGCGCGATCTCGTTGCCGCGCGTGCTCGACGTGGTATTGCCGTCGGTGCCCACCCCGCGCCGGATCACGAAGCTGTCGCCTGCCGCCAGCGCCGTCTGCCCGCGCGGCGTGGCGATCGTCCCCGCGTTGCTGACCTCGCCGCCGAGCAACAGCACGTAGCCGCCGCCCTGCGTGACCGTGGCCGGCGAGCGCGTGGCGATCTGCGCGCCGGCCTGCACGTCCACCTTGCCCAGGGCATCGGTGAAGCCTGGCGCCGTGCCATTGAGCCCATAGATGCCGTTGCTCGTGAATTGACTGTCGCTGATGCGCGCCGCCGCCGCGACCAGGTTGCGCGTGTCGACCTGGCTGGTGCCGCTGAAGATCACGCCATTGCGGTTGACGATCATCACCGTGCCGTCGCCCCGGATCTTCCCCTGGATCTGGCTCGGCCTCGCCTGCGGGTCGTTCACCCGGTTTAGCGCTGCCCAGTCCGCCTGCTGGTGGAAATCCACCATGGTGCTGCGGCCGACGTTGAAGGTCTCCCAGTTCAGCACAGCCTTGTCGGCGGTCTGCTGGATGGCCACCGTCGTCTTGCCATCGGCTACCGTCTGCTCGGGTGCGTTGGCGTTGATCCAGCCTCGCGTGAGGCTGTTGGTATCGACCTTCAGCCCGCCCTCGGTCAAGCCATCGGGCACCGAAGCATTCGCGCTAGCCGCCGCGGCACGGGCGCTGGCCTGCGCGGCCTGCATCGCCGCGACGCTCTGCGCGGCCGTCCCAAGGTTGGCGATCGAGCGCTGCAACTCGGCGCTGGCCTGCTGTTGCTGCGCCGACGGGTTCGTCAGCGCCGACACCGGCATGCCGTTGGGTAGCCGCCCGGTCGATTGCGCCGCGCTCTGCGTCGCACCCTTCGCCGCAAACCACGCACCGCTGAAGGCCCGCTGAGCATGGGCGCTGCCCATCACGCCACCGGCAACCAGCGTCAAGGCGATGGCCTGCGCGATAGGGGCGAACCTGAAGCTCCGTTCCTCAAGTATGGATGTCCGGCTGTTGCCGCTGCGCCCGCGTGTGTTCATGTGAAGTTCCCAGCCGATGGTTGAATCGATGCAATCGGCTGCCCGTCCCGCTCGCCGGCCAGCCACATTCATGGAGTCCTGTTCATCGCAGGCGACTCGCGCCCGCGACAAATACCCCGTTGTGGCTAGGACGAATGGCGGCCCTCAATTCGTGCAATATTTTTTTGGGATCCATGTTTCAGGGGATGGTCGAGCCCGCTGCGCGCCGTCTAACGCGCGCGGCGAAGCAGACAACGTGCATGGCACGCCGTCCATTCGAAACGCTCCACATCGAGAAACCTGGTTCAGCTCAGGACGGTCAGGCCACCGGGGAGCGAGCGGGCATTGAGGCCGAAGACGTGCTGGAGTTGCAGCAGCGCCAGGTCCAGCGACGCGATGCCAAAGCGCCCGCTCACCTCCTTGTTGCGTACGGAGGCGTTCATCAACAGCACCCGACCGGGTCGATAGCGGTTGATCTCTTCAAGCGCGTCGGCCAGCCTGGCCTGGTTGAACACCAATTCGCCTCTGCGCCAGGCCGACACGTCCGCCGGCTCGATGGTGGCCGCGCCGCTGACCGAACTGGCGTTATAGATCACCTGCTGGCCGGCTCGCAGTGTCCGGCTGCCCGCAGGGTGCTCCAGTTGTACCGCACCGGCAATGCACGTCACGCAGACCTTGCCGTCCAGGTACCTGACCTCGAACTGTCCGGACTCGGCCAGGCTGCGGCCTTCGCCGGCAATGACCGCAAAGGGGAAGCCGTCTCCCTGCAGGTCGATGGCAGCCTCCCCGGTAATCAGGCCCAAACCGACAGTCTGGCCGCCGGCCAGCTGCCTGCGCACGCTGGTCCGCGTGTTCAGCGTGACATTGACATGATCGACCAGCGCGAGCGTGCGCTGTTCGCCGGTGGCGGTCCGGTAGTCGGCCTCCCATTCGTCGGGCGCAGGCCACAGCCCGAGCGGCGGATGCACCACCGCCACGCCAGCGACGGCGGCCGCACCCACCAACGCGCCCAGGAATGCCCGGCGGCCCGGATGCCGCGCACGCTGCGGGCGTGGTTGGAAGAAGGCGGCGACTTCCGGATTGGTTCGCAGCAACGCGCCGGCTGGTTGTCTGAACGCATCCCATCGGTGCTTGGCCTCGTTATAGGCTGCCTGGTGCGCGGGGCTGCTGCGCACCCAATTCCGGAAGCCCTGGGCATCCTGCGCATCGGCATCGCCCGAGGTGAGCAGGCGCAGCCAGTCCCAAGCCTGCATTTCAAGTTCGTCAGGCGAGACCGCGCGATTGTCAGCGAGAGTCGGTGTCTTCATAGTGTCATGCCGCGCGGCCAGGCCAATCGGTGCAAATCAGGGACGGCAGCCCGTTGCATATGTGATCGTCCTGGTTGCTCATAAGAGCTATGACGAATGGCGGCACCCCAAACCTGCATTTTATTCTTTCTCCGCTGCGATGTAGGCATTCAGCGTCTCATGGGCGCGCTTCAATTCGGACGCGACCGTGCGGAGCGAGACTCCCAGGCGCTTGGCGGCTTCTTTCTGCGTCACATCTTCCCAGTGCACCATCACGACGACCAGCCGGCGGCGCTCGGGCATGCGATCCATGATTTTCATGAGCACCTCCAGGTCGGAGCGCGTCTCAGCCGTCTGCTCCGGGCCGGGGGCCGGGTCGACCATTTCATTGAGCAGCGTATCGATATCGTTGCCCGACAGCACGCGCCGTCGCCGGCGCTGGGCGTCCACCGCGATGTTATGGGCCATGCGTACCAAATAAGCGCCCGGACTCTGGAACGGGCCCTGATCGTGCTTCCCCTTCAACCGCAGCCAGGTGTCATGCAGCGCGTCGCTGGCCATGTCGTCACTGCCCAGCATCCGTGTCAGGCGCAGCTTGAGATTGGCGTAGCGTTTGGTCAGGTAGTCCAGCAGAACCGGCTGGGTATCTTCGGCCATGGCTAGGGAGCCCCCTTTCCGTTGTCCTGAATGCAGGGCGGCGTACCATTCGACCTGGCATGGGGAGCAGCCGGCAGGACCATCATGGTCAAGGCCTGCTCCATCACCGCCTCCGGTGGAGGCATTTCGATTTGTACGCGCTGTAAGGTTCTCAGTATCGCAGCATCGCGGCCGGCATCGCCGGTTGAGCCGAGCAGTCGCGCACTATGGATGCGGCCCGCTGCATCCACCCGGAAGCGCAACACGGCACTATAGCGGCCCGGCACGGCACGCGGATCGGCGCAGAGGGCTTGCACGATGCGCGCTTGGACCTCTCCGGCGTAGCCATCGGCGCTGAACAGATCGGCCATGCCAACGCGCGGGACGGCGGGCTTCGTGCCGGACTCCTTCAGCAGGAAGGTCTGGCCCAGCTCCGTGTCGAGTTTCTCGGCGACGAGGCCAGTGCCTTCCAGGAGGATCCTCAACGCGGCCTCGGCGGTATAACGCCCCCGGACGTCCGACGAGACGCGGCCAACGACCATGTCGCTGGCAAACAAAGCCGGCCGATTGGCTACGGCGGCATACCGGTTGAGCGCCGCGGCCAGCGGCTGCGCAGGAATATCGAAGTCGCGAAGGTGCCCGTTCGTCCCCGCCTCGGGGGCCACAGGCCGCCCGCCCGACGATGCAAAGGTGGTGCTGTCAGCAGCGCGCAGCCCTTGTCCGACGCTGTCCGGTGGAAATGTGCCGGCAGCACTCCCGTCCACTGAACCTGGCAACTGCGCGCGCACCGATCCCATCGCAGTCAGGAAACCCAAGAAAATCAGGCATCCCGCCAGCGCAAGCACACTGAGCGGTGCCGGGTTGTCTATCATGTTTCCGTGCTGCGATCGTCGAAGGAGTGAAATGCCGGAGCGGATCAAGGCGCTCAACAAATGGGTAAGAACGTACATGCCATAGGTTACATGCACGTGACATTGCAACATGGCCCGTCATCGAGCATGGCGAAGGGACCGCTGGCGAGTTGTACTGGTGCCAGAAGCACTCCGGCGATGCTTGGGTCGGGGCACGCCAGGCTGGCACAAGTCTCCCAGTGAAGAACGAGCGGCACCACGCTGTCTGATCGCGCGGCATGGTCCGCCAGGCCCATCGCGAAGAATCTTCGATCGAAGTGCATGAAGCGAAGGAAGACGACGGCGATATGCCGGCCGTCGTGCACGAACTGTCTGGCGCTCAGCGTGTTGAAGCCCACTTCGTTCAGCAGCGTCGAGCCGGTACACCACCCTGCCGAGGGGTAGTGAAGTACTTCCAACGGAGAAAGCGCCACCCATTTCCCTCAAGCGGTTGAAGCGCCGCTTGCCCACTGGGCCAAAAACTCCGCAATCTTTTCTTCGATGTGGCTCTCGACGGTCTGCAATCGGAGCAAGGGGATCTCGCTTTTTCTCAGGATGCTGTCTTTCAATGCATCCCGCTCGGCCTGCCGCGCCGTGCCATGATACCCACCATCGACCTCGATCACGCCCAGCGGCGTTTTCCCCACCTTGAAATACAGCACAAAATCGCAACTGGCACGGTTTCTCATGAAATCCCGCTCCCGCGACGTCAATGCCTCGTTTCACAAACTCATTGAACTTCGTGCGGTAATTTTCCGAATCGAATGCTTCCTGATGCGGGACATGCTGATGAAGATGGTGTTTGAGATATGCCATCGACCCGGCGGCGAGATCATCCAGCAATGCCTTGAAGTTGCCACGCTCCAACGTTTCCCGATAAGCTGCCAATGCCGATCCCTTATCCCGCAGCGCATTCTCGTAATAGTGAAGCTGCAAGGCGTAGATCACGGATTTTCGCTTTTCCCAATCATCGAAGGGCTTCGTACGCAGGATCTTGAAATTGAGCAACAGATCGATCCGGTCCTTGAGCCTGATGCGATTCGCGGCAAGATAGGCCAAATAAGCCATCAGGTCCGAGGATTTTCGTGGGGACAGCCTGTACTTCTCCAGAGGGACTGGCGCCACCACCATGTTTTCGCGCTGCCATTGCAGCAGATAGCGCTGCTCTATGGTCAATTCATCGATCTCGGCCTGTAGCCGCGCCACCGCGTCCTGGATATGAAGATGCTGCTTCAGCTTCTGCAGAACGGCTTGAATATGATCCATGGCGGGCGCAGGCGCCGGGGTTTCCGAGGGCACGGCCGGTACGTCTTTGAAGAAGTCCGTTCGATTCTGCTCACTGCCCAGCTTGGCGACCACATAGTCCAGTCCAACCTTGCCTAGTTTTTCATAAACGTTTCCCACGGCAGCATTGTTATTGGACAGGATAGCGACGGTGTTTCCCCGCAACACGATATTGGCGATGATGTTCAATATCGTTTGCGTCTTCCCCGTACCAGGGGGCCCTTCGATCAGACTGATTTGCGAGATGAAGGCCTGCTCCACCGCCATGAGCTGGCTTTCGTTGACGCCGAAAGGGTAAATAAGACTTCCCGGCCGCTCCCGCGGTCGGTTCTGTCCTGAGCAGTAAGCGTGCAGCGCGGTGTCCTCGTGAGGAAGCACCCTCTCCAGTTGACGCAGCACATTCTTGGAAATGGGCTTGTCCTGCTGACTCGCCCGCTCTTCCCGGGCTTTTGCCACGACGCCGAAGTAGCGGAATATCGCCCCGTCCTTGATCGTCGTCTCCGGGCAGAACGCAATACGATCCGCGTTCATTACGTAAACTTTTTGCTTTCCGCGATACTGAACGACGGCATACTTCCCGCCATAGATCACCGCCCTGTCGACGGCACTGAATACTGCGCCTCCTTTTTTTGACAGGAGCTTTCCTTGCACCACCTCGGTAGGTTCAATTTTGCAATTGCTGAGCGGACTGTCGTAAGACTTGCCGGAGGGAAAACGGCAAGTCAGCATCAACTCCCCCTGTTGAGAGTCCCACCATATCTTCCAGTCGCTGATTTGCCTGGTTTTATCTTTACCGTTCACACAGATGGAAACCATATGCCCCTTATGCAAGAGTTACTCCAAGCATAAAAACATCAAGTGTTTTCCATTCTAAACGCCACCCAGCCCAAAAGACCCGCCGGCATGTACATCCCCGCCTGCCAAGGCGGGCTAAATGTGAAGCTTCAGCAGAGTATATCGATGGTTCATCCGAACCGGGTTTGAGAAACTGGAGTACGCGAGTGGCCGGGCGCTTCCTGGCCCGGGGAGAGGCCCGCCTGGCCAGCACTGCCTCACGGCCGAATCGTTGCTCATCGGCTAACACGCCCGGCAACGCCCTGGCTTATCGTGGAACGGCGACGGCGGCACTTGACCCAAGCCCGCATCGCTCAAGCATTGGGTGTATCCAAAAGCACAAACGGCAAGGCCAAAGCGCCGGAGCCCGAAGCAAACCCGGAGGAAAAATTTTCTATTAAATCAATGATTTATGAAATCCAACCATCACTTGCCTTGCGTAGCAAGGCATCGTAAATCATTGATTAATATGGGGGATTTTTCACCCCTCACTCCCACTCGATCGTCAATAGGAACAAAAATCTCTTTTCAGGACAACAACTTACGATCCGTCGCGGTCCCATGATACCGTCAGCGGTACCGCAAAAATCACCCTGCTTTGCGGCACTCGTCCAACCTTGGCTCATCTCGGCTCACGACGTCCCACGCACACAACAACCCCTTCGAACAGCAGAACGACCACGCCAGTAGGGGCAGTTCGTGATCCTCAAGCGCATTGAACGCCACCTATTTTTACCAAGTAGGTCGTTCAAAAACTGTGGCGTGACGGTATCAGCGACAGCTTTTTACCACATTGCGCTGATACCGTCAGCGATACCGTCGTCGGGTGTTCCGGCTAGACGCGATAGCTTGGTCTGGGCGCCAGCATGGCGCCGTTTCGGCTCAGTCGCAGTCATTCTGCGTTCGGAGGTGTTGCGCCGCTGCACGCAATCGTCGCAGTTCTTCGCGCGCAGCCTCACGCATCGCCGCGCGGTCGGGTCGGTCGACCTCCCGGAACATCTGATCCAACCAGGGCCCCCGGTGTCAAAGGTTTCCACCGCAAAATCCAGCCAGCTGGCATAGCCCTACGGTGAGGGCAATCGATCTGCAGCACCCACGTGCGACTGGTTCGACATCTCAAGCATAGCAACAGCGCCTGGCTGTCGGTCCACATTAGGCGCCTCAGTGTCCAGCCATAAAACTCTACAACCTCTTGAATTGTCGAGTTTTGTGGGATTTTGCTGGGAGGATGTCCAAGTGCTTTGGAGATAGCTTTCAGAGCCGCCGGCCAGGTTGGCGGCAGCGAAAGAATGGGTGCAAATGGGTTAAATAATGAGCAAAACCCCAGCGGCATTGGAAAATGGGTGTAAATGGATGTACTATTGGCGCCAATGATCCGATCCCATGCCGTCCAGATAACCCCCGAAATCCTGAGCCTCATCGCCGGTGTCGATGAATTCAAGGGCGCTTGGCGCGCGCTCGGCACCCTGGCGCCGGACCGGCTCTCGGCATTGCGCCGGGTCGCCACCATAGAAAGCATTGGCTCGTCCACCCGCATCGAGGGCAGCAAGCTGTCGGACCGCGAGGTCGAGCGCCTGCTGTCCAACCTGCAGATCAAGTCGTTCACGACACGCGACGAGCAGGAGGTGGCCGGCTACGCCGAGGTCATGGAACTGGTGTTCTCGTCCTGGCCAGATATTACGCTGACTGAGAACCACATCAAACAACTGCACCGTGACCTGCTGACCTACAGCGAGAAGGACGCCTGGCATCGGGGCAACTACAAGACACCCACGAATAGCGTGGTCGCCTTCGACGAGGATGGCAAGCAGTTGGGTGTGGTGTTCGAAACCGCGACGCCCTTCGACACGCCACGCCTGATGACCGAGTTGGTCACCTGGTTCAACGAGGAGCGCGCCACCGCGCGATTTCATTCCCTGCTGCTCATCGGCATCTGGGTCGTGGTCTTTCTGGAAATCCACCCCTTCCAGGACGGCAACGGACGCCTGAGTCGAGTGTTGACCACCTTGCTATTGCTGCAAGCTGGCTACGCTTACGTGCCCTACAGCTCACTCGAAAGTGTGATCGAACTGAGCAAGGAGGCGTACTACCTCGCACTACGGCAGACACAAGGGACGATCCGGACCGAGTCTCCGAACTGGCAACCCTGGCTCGTCTTCTTCCTGCGTGCGTTGGCGGAACAGGTCCGTCGACTCAATCGCAAGGTTGAGCGCGAGAAATTGGTGCTTGCAGCACTGCCCGAGCTGTCGTTGCAGATCGTGGAGTTCGCGCGGGAGCATGGGCGTATCACGATGGGGGACGCGATGCGGCTGACTGGTGGCAATCGCAACACGCTCAAGCAGCACTTTCGGGCACTGGTGGAGCGTGGGCATCTTGGGCAGCACGGGGCTGGTCGAGGTGTCTGGTATGAGTTCGCGTCGTCATATGACGTATCCCCCAATGGCCGCCAAGACAAACAAGGGGGCAAATGATGGACAACGTTTTCAGTTTCAGGGACCGGCTGATCGGGGAATACGGCAGTTTCTCCCGCAGCTTCACCCGCATCGCAGCTGAAGACATCCGGCGCGTGGTGGAGCAGGAATACGCGGCTGGCCGCTACTGGCCCGAACCGCTGATTCAGATCAACCCCAACTATCAACGCAAAGGCACGATACAAGCCTTGGCGGATGAACAGGTTGTCCACAAGGCATGTGCCGAAATCTTCCAGGTAGGCAAAGCGGAGGGGCATGCGCAGCCGCTCCATCTATATGCCCATCAGTTGCAGGCTCTGGCCAAAGGGCAGGCACGGCAAAGTTATGTCGTCACTACGGGCACCGGCTCCGGCAAATCGCTGTCTTTCTTCATCCCCATCATCGACCGGATTCTGAAGGCCCGGGAAACAGACGACAAAGCGCGCACACGGGCCATCGTTATCTATCCGATGAACGCCCTGGCCAACAGTCAGTTGGAAGAGCTGGACAAGTTCCTGCATGGATACGCGCCGGAGCAGCGCCCATTCACAGTGAAGCGCTACACCGGGCAGGAGTCAGAAGCCGATCGCACTGCCATTGCAGACAACCCACCGGACATCCTGCTCACCAACTTCATGATGCTGGAGTACATCCTCACGCGCTTTGACGATGTAGATCGGCGCGTGGTGGACCACTGCGAGGGCCTCGAGTTTCTGGTGCTGGATGAGTTGCATACCTACCGCGGCCGCCAGGGCTCGGATGTGGCACTGCTGGTGCGCCGGCTGCGCGAGCGCCTGAAAGCCAATCAACTGGTGTGCATTGGCACCTCAGCCACCATGTCCAACTCGGGCACGCAGGCAGATCGCAACCGTACTGTGGCCGAGGTAGCTGGCAAACTGTTTGGCGCGCACATCACAGAGCACGATGTCATCGGTGAAACGCTGGAGCGCGTCACCAATCCTCTCAAGGACGTGGAAGCCATTCGTGCAGAACTCCCTGCCGCCATCACGCGGGCCGAAGACAGCTGGGCGGACTTTGCTGCATTCCAAGCCGACCCCTTAGCCATCTGGGTCGAGTTGAACCTGGGCATCGAGCTGCCCGACAACGAGCCTCCCCGCCGCGCCAAACCGATGAGGTTGCAAGACGCCAGCGAGAAGCTGGCCGCCGACGCAGGGTGTGAGGCCTCCGTTGCACGCATCGCCTTGCAACGCTTTCTGCTCACTGCGCATGAGGTACGCACGCCCCAGGGCCGCCCGCCCTTCGCCTTCAAGCTACATCAGTTCATCAGCGGCCCGGGCAAGGTACTAACCACACTGGAGGCACCAGGCAAACGCCACCTCACGCTGGATGCTCAACGCTTCGCCCCGGGCAGGCAAGACGAGGGCGTCTTTCTCTATCCCGTCCACTTCTGTCGAGACTGTGGACAGGAATACCTCCCGGTCTGGCAATCAAAGCAACGCCCGTCCAGTTTCATCCCGCGCGAAATTGACGACGTCAGTGCAGAGGAAAGCGAGGACGTGTCCTACGGCTTCCTGTGCCCGATCATGCCCGGCCAGCAATATGGTGGCGTCATCGAAGACCTTCCTGAAAGCTGGCTGGACTTCAGTCGCGACAACGTCAAGGTCAAGCAGCCCTACAAGAACTCCGTGCCTTACCACGTGGCCGTCGATGTTCAGGGCCGTGACGGCGCAGGCGAAGCCTTCTGGTTCATTCCGAGTAAGTTCCGCTTCTGCTTGAATTGCGGCGTCTCCCATGAAGCACGCGGCAAAGACGCAAACCGCCTGTCCAGTCTGTCTGGCGAGGGCCGTTCATCGGCCACCACCATGATCGCGCTCAGCGCGCTTCAGCAACTCTTTGAATTGTCCGAACCTACTCAGGGTCAACCAGATCCGCGCAAGCTGCTCGGCTTCACAGACAACCGTCAGGACGCCGCACTACAGGCTGGCCACTTCAATGACTTCATCTTTTTGCTGACCTTGCGCGCAGGCCTGATCGGCGCCTTGCAAGATCACGGTGGCCTACTGAATGAAGAACAACTGGCCGAAGCCGTGTTCAAAGCGTTGGGCTTCAACAGGGTGGACGAAATCACACTCGTTGAATACCTGCGCACCCCAAAGCTCATGGGCTTGGCACGACAAGAAGCCCAGCGCACCCTGCGCTTCATCATCGCCTACAGGCTACTACGCGACCTGCGTCGCGGCTGGCGTTTCAACAACCCGAACCTGGACCAACTAGACCTGTTGGCCATCCGCTACCGCAGCCTGGACGACTTCTGCGCCGACGCCAGCGCTTTTGCGAAGGACAAAGTCCTGAGCCAGCTGAGCGTTGCGCATCGCGCCCTCCTGTGCGAACTGCTGTTCGACGCCTTGCGGCGCAACCTTTGTCTGGAAACGCGCTATCTCGATCCTGTCGAGCAAGACAAGGCGCGCACCAGTGCTCACACCTACCTGAACGAACGCTGGGCATTCGCTCCGGACGAGAAACTGGAGACTGGCCGCTACCTCATCTTAGGTAAACGCCCCGAATACAAAGGCAAACCTCGCGCCGACCTCGTCACCGGAGGTCCTCGCTCCCGCCTGCTGCGGCAGGTCAAGACCGCATCACTCTGGCAGGACCCCGCTTGTGCCACCTTGGTCGCTAACTGGAAGGACGCCGACTGGACCGAGTTGATTGAGGCCCTGCTGAAGGCTGCCAACCAATATGGCTATGTTCAAAAGCACTCCGTCGACCATCAACTGGTGGGCTGGCGTCTCAACGCTGCGGCGCTCGACTGGTGTCTGACAGCTGAACAAGCACTCGGTGAAGACACCCGCATCAACCAATTCTTCCGTGCGCTCTACCTGAGCATCGCGGATCTGATGCGCATCCCGTCCCATCCCTTGTTTGAATTCGAAGCCCAGGAGCACACAGCGCAGATTGATGCGCCACGCCGACAACTGCTCGAGCAACGCTTTCGCTACACCGACAAGGACCGCAAGGACTGGGCCACCAACCCCGTGCATGAAGCGCCTTTGGAGCGCCTGCCGGTAATGTTCTGCTCTCCCACCATGGAGCTGGGCGTAGATATCTCCGCACTCAACACCGTCTACCTGCGCAACGTACCACCTACACCTGCCAACTACGCCCAGCGCAGTGGCCGGGCGGGGCGTTCCGGCCAACAGGCACTGGTTATTACCTACTGTGCAGCACTCAGCCCGCATGACCAATGGTTCTTCCATCATGCCAACGAGATGGTGCACGGTGTGGTGCGCCCCCCCACGCTCGATCTGGCCAACCGCGACCTGATCGAAAGCCACCTGCAGGCCGTCTGGCTGGCCAGTACTCAGATCGCACTGGATGCCAGCATCGCGCCCATGCTGGACCTGGACCAGCCCGGCAAGCCATTGAAGAAAAACTACCACGAAACTTTCAATGCCCCCGCTGTACAGCAGCGCGCCCAGGCCAGCGCGCAGCGCGTGGTGGCTCAGTTGCAAGCCGAACTGGACAGCAGCCACTGGTTCTCGCCCGACTACGTGAACCAGGTCATCCAGCGCGCGCCGGACCAATTCTCCAACGCGCTGGAACGTTGGCGCGTGTTGTTCGATGCCACGCGTCAGCAGATGGACATGGCGGACCAGATCGTCAAGAGCCACACCGCTTCGCACGGCGAACGCCAGAACGCGCAAAGACGTTATGGCGACGCCGCGCGCCAATATGCCGTACTGCTCAAAACCGGCAATGGCCAGAACACCGATTTCTATTCCTACCGGTACCTGGCCAGCCAAGGTTTTCTGCCAGGCTACAACTTCCCGCGCCTGCCACTCATGGCCTGGATTCCTGCACGCGGCGGTGCTACCGCCAACGGCAAGGATGAAGATGGCAGCATGGTCAGCCGCCCGCGCTTTCTGGCTCTTTCGGAATTCGGACCACGCAGCCTCATCTACCACCAAGGCCGCATGTACCGCGTGGTGCGCGCCAAGCTCAACGTCGGCAATGCTGATCACATTTCCAGCAACAGCCTGTTGTCCACGATTACCTCCCTGGTGTGCAGCCAATGCGGCTATGGCCACCTAGGGGAGCCCGGCGAGCAACCCCTGGTCAACCGCTGCGAGAACTGCGATGCCTTGCTCACCGAGCACGACTGGGTGCGCGAGCTCTACCGTATTGAAACCGTCGAGACGGTGCCGGTCGAGCGCATCTCCGTCAACGACGAGGACCGCCAGCGCCAGGGTTTCGAACTTCAGACCACCTATCGTTTCCTGCCCGGTCCAGATGGTGTGATCCCACGCCAGAAGGCGGACGTCAGGTTGGACGACGACATCCTGGGCGAAATCACCTACGCTCCCGCCGCCCGCATCTGGCGCATCAACCGCGGCTGGCGGCGGCGCAAGAACAAGGAACAACTGGGCTTCTACATCAATCCCATCACCGGTACCTGGAGCAAGCAGGATGCCCCTGATGCCGCGGACGATGCGAGCAATGACGACGCCTTGCTGGACAAGGTGCCCAACCAGCGCATCGTTCCCTTCGTGGAGGACCACCGCAACCTGCTTATCCTAGCGCCGGTGCAGCCCTTGTCGTTGGAGGCTATGGCCACCCTGCAGGCCGCGCTCAAACGCGGCATCGAGATGACCTTCCAGATCGAAGAATCCGAGCTGGTGGCCGAACCCCTTCCCAGGACCGACGAACGGCGCGCGCTCCTTTTCTATGAAGCTGCAGAGGGCGGCGCTGGTGTGCTGACGCGGCTCGCCCATGATCCAGACAGCCTGGCCCATGTCGCCAGCAATGCCCTGCGGCTACTCCACTACCGCACGCCGCAGGGGCCGTGGAAACTGGACGAACTGCCCGCTTTGGAACTCACTGACCTTTTGGGCAACCACATCTGCGAAGCCGGCTGCTACCAATGCCTGCTGTCCTACTTCAACCAGCCGGACCACGAGCACATCAACCGCCGCAACCCGGACGTGCTCAAGCTGCTGGTGGCCCTAGCCAATGCCCAGGTGCATCTCAAACGCACAGCGTCCGAAGCACCGGCCACTGTGCCGGCTGGCGAGCCGCTCGCGGCGTGGCTGGCAGCGCTCACCCAAGCCGGCCTGCGCCAACCCGATGCCGTGAACGTTCCGGTCAACCAGGGTACTGCCATCGCTGCTGCCCAATACAAGGCAGCACGTACCCTGGTTTTCTTGACCCCAGTGGACGCCACCACCACTGCCCTGCTGCACGACAAGGGCTGGCGACTGCTCGACTTTTCCGACCCCGATCACTGGCTCGGGATGTTCGCAGCTCATGCTGACGTGTTGAGCGCCGCAGAGTGAATCCTATGACCGTCCTCGAACACGACTTTCTCCCCGGCAACTTGGTGCGCGCCCGCGGGCGCGAATGGGTGGTGCAAAGCGACTCGCGCCGCGACTGGCTGCGCCTGCGCCCACTTGGCGGCGCCGATGACGACACGATCGCCCTCATCCCTGAGCTGGAGCTGCAACCCGTCGAGCCCGCCACCTTTACCTGGCCCGACCCTGCCCGCGCGGGCAATCAAGCCGCCGCCATGCTGCTGCGCGACGCGCTACGCCTGAAGTTGCGCGCCGGTGCCGGCCCCTTCCGCTCCTTCGGCAACATCGCCGTGGAGCCGCGTGGCTACCAGCTTGTGCCGTTGCTGATGGCATTGCGCCTGTCAACCGTGCGCCTGCTGATCGCCGACGACGTCGGCATCGGCAAGACTATCGAAGCCGGCCTCATCGCCCGCGAGCTGATGGACCGTGGCGAAATCGCCCGATTCGCAGTGCTGTGCCCGCCGCACTTGGTGGACCAGTGGCAAGACGAATTGGAAACCCGCTTCAACCTGCAGGCCGTAGCACTCACCTCTGCCTCAGCCGCCCGCGTCGAGCGCGAGCTGCCGAACGGCGTAGGCCTGTTCGATCACCACCCGGTCGTCGTGGTCAGCCTGGACTACATCAAGAGCGAGCGCCACCGAGAGCATTTCCTGGCCATCGCGCCGGAATGCATCGTCGTGGACGAAGCCCATACCTGCGCCAGCAGCGGCGCCGGCAAGCAATTGCGCTTCGAATTGTTGCAACGACTGACGCAAGACGAGCGTCGCCACCTTATCCTGCTCACCGCCACCCCGCACTCGGGCGATGAGACTGCGTTCTACAACCTGCTCTCGCTGCTGGACCCGCGCTTTGGCGCCCTACAAGGCCGCATGTCCGCCAGCGACCCGCTGCGCCAGGAACTGGCCCGCCACTTTGTACAGCGCCGCCGCAAGGATATTTCCGAATGGCAGGCCGAAACGCAGGACGGCCGTGGCTTCCCCCGCCGCATGAAAACCGAAGTCACCTACCAGCTCAGCGGCAACTGGGGCGCCTTCTTCGACGCCGTGCAGGACTACTGCCGAGAGCTGGCCGAAACCATCGAACAACAAGGCCCGGGCAGCGCCCGCCTGATCTGGTATGCCACGCTTGCCCTGCTACGCTGCGTTGCTTCGTCGCCCGCGGCTGCGGTCAAAGCCCTTACCACTCGGTTGGAAGGCAGCCTGCTTGATGAGGACGCGCTGCGCGATGACCGCCTGCATGACGGCGAAGCCGACGATCTCGTTGGCAGCGACTTAGAGCCCCCCGCACAGTTGCAAGACGCCGGCCAACTGCAGACCCTGATCACCGACGCGCAGCGCCTGTCAGGCAAGGCTGGAGACCCCAAGCTGGCCGTGCTCATCCAACACCTCGGCCCTCTGCTCAAAGACGGCTACCACCCTGTCGTGTTCTGCCGCTACATAACCACCGCCCACTACGTAGCCGAACACATCAAAGCGGCCTTTCCCCAGGCCACGGTGGAAGCGGTCACCGGCGAGCTCACGCCCGAGGAACGGCGCGAGCGCGTCGAAGACATGGCCGATGGCGACAGCCGCATCTTGGTCGCCACCGACTGCCTCTCGGAAGGTGTCAACCTGCAGCACCTGTTTACTGCCGTCGTTCACTACGACCTGGCCTGGAATCCCACCCGCCACGAACAGCGTGAAGGCCGCGTGGACCGCTTCGGCCAGCAAGCCGACGAAGTCCGCTGCACCATGCTCTACGGGCAGGACAACCCGGTCGATGGCTTTGTGCTCAACGTCATCCTACGCAAGGGCGAGGCCATTCAGAAAGAGTTGGGTGTGCTGGTGCCGCTGCCCGAGGACGAAGCCCGCATCAACCAAGCGCTGGTCAAGGCCGCGCTGATGCGGCGTGAGCGCGTGGCCATTCCCTACACGCCGGACATGTTCGCCGAGGCCAACGTTGAACTGCAGCCGTTGCAAGCTCGGTGGCAAGACGCCTTGGAAAAGGCCAAGGCCAATCGCACGGTGTTCAGGCAGGGCCGTATCAAACCAGAGGAAGTACTGCCCGAATGGCACAAGCAGCAAGAAGCCCTGGGTACCCAAGCCGATGTGCAGCGCTTCCTGCAAAGCGCTTGCGTGCGACTGGGCTCACCGCTGGAACCCGCCCGCAAGCAGCGACACCGCTTTTTGCCACAGCACCTGCCCGAACCCTTAAAACTGCGCCTGGCCGATGAAGGCATCACCGCGCCGCTGCTCATCGACTTCGACGAACTGCACCGCAGCCACCCACTGGTGGGCCTGCTGGCCGAACACCTGCTGGAAGACAGTCTATCGGGCGACCGCCCGCTTGCCGCCCGCTGCGCCGCCACCCTCACCGACGGCGTGCAGGCCGTCACCACCGTCTACCTGCTGCGCCTGCGCCACCAGCTCGGCTACGTGCGCCGCCGTGAGCCCTTCCAGATGATGGCCGAGGAAACCGTTGCGCTGGCCGTGCAAGGCCGCAGCCAACCGCAATGGCTCAGCGACGACTCGGTGGTGCGTCTGCTTGAATGCACGCCCAGCGGCAACCTGCCACCCGATGCGGTACAGCGCGAACTATGCGCCGCGCTCGACTTCCTGGCCGCCCACCCGCAGCAGCTGCAAGCCTTGGCCGAGCAGCGTGCACAGACCCTTCTGGCTGACCACCAGCGGGTGCGCGAAGCCGCCCGCGACGTGGGCCACTACCACGTCAGGCCCTGCCTGCCGGTAGACGTGATGGGCGTGTACGTGCTGCTGCCAGATTCGCTGTGAGCTACCGCCAGAGACCCAAACAATGAAGAAAGTCCGCAAAGCACAGGCTGCGCTCAACCTGCCGACACTCACCCTCGAAGGCGGCCTATTCCTGCCCGACCAACTCGACAAAGCCGCCCAAGGCCGAGCGAGCGGTCAAACCGAGGCCGACTACGGTACACCAAAAGGTGTCAAGCTCAAGGACGAATACAGCCGGGCCTTCCAGATCGCCTGCGCCCAGTGGAAGCACTTCGCGGCCCAGCTCGAACGCACTGACGTGGATGCTGCCGCGCTCACCACCGCCTTCGTGCACGAGCTGCTGCGCGACGCCTTGGGCTATACCATGTTGAAGGCCGCCGAGCCGTTCAGCGTGGGCGAACGCCGCTACCCGGTGACCTTCATCGCCCCTGGCCTGCCGGTGCTGGTGGCCCCCCACACCTTGGGCCTGGACGACGCCGACCCGCGGTTTGCCGTGATTGGCAGCGGAAGTCGCAAGAAGTCGGCCTTCCAGGCCATGCAGGAGCTGCTCAACACAAGCCCGGGGCACCAGTGGGGTATTGTCAGCAACGGCAGGCAACTGCGCTTGTTGCGCGACGCCGCCACACTCACCCGCCCCAGTTTTCTGGAAGTGGACCTGGCCGACCTGCTCGGCGGTGAGCGCTACGCCGAATTCGCCAACGTCTGGCGCCTGCTGCATGCCAGCCGCGCCCCGCAATCCGTCCAGACGAGCGCGCCCGGCCCGAGCCTCTGCATGTGGGAGCTCTGGCGCGAAGCGGGCCAGGAAGAAGGCACCCGCGTGCGCGAGGGCTTGCGCGAAGGGGTCACCCAGGCCTTGATGATCTTGGGCGGAGGTTTCCTGCAACACCCGGCCAACGATGCGCTACGTACCGCGCTGCACGATGGCACGCTGAGCCAGGACGCCTACTTCCAGCAACTGCTGCGCCTCATCTACCGCCTGATCTTCGTCTTCAGCGTGGAAGAGCGCGGGCTGCTGCATGCGCAGGACGATAGCCCTGCCGCCGTGGCCGCACGCCGCGCCTATGCCGAGGGCTATGCCTTGGCCCACCTGCGCGAGCGCTGCCTCAAGCGCCGCGCCCGCACCCGTTTTGACGACCACTGGCAGGCCATCCGCATCGTGTTCCGCGGCTTAGCCGAAGGCGAGCCGCGCCTGGCGCTGCCCGCGCTCGGCGGCCTGTTCGCGGCCAGCCAGTGCCCTGCGCTGGATGCGGCCGGCCTGGCCAACGCCCACCTGCTCGCCGCCATGCAACAGTTGCGCTGGGCCAACACCGGGCAGGGCCGAGCCAGCACCTTCGCCCCGGTGGACTACCGCAACATGGGCCCGGAAGAACTGGGCAGCGTGTATGAGAGCCTGCTGGAACTGGTGCCCAGCATCGACCTGCCGGCACGCACTTTCGGCTTCGTGGGCCTCACCTCCGAAGGCAGCACAGCCGGCAACGCTCGCAAGCTCACCGGCAGTTATTACACGCCCGATGCACTGGTACAGGAGCTCATCAAGTCCGCGCTGGACCCGGTCATCGAACAGCGCCTGGCCGCCCACCCGTCCAACCCCATTGACGCCCTGCTCACCATCCGCGTCATCGACCCCGCCTGCGGCAGCGGCCACTTCCTGCTGGCTGCGGCACGCCGGCTAGCGGAGAAACTGACACAACTGCGCGCCGTGCAGAGCGGCCAGGAAGGCGCCGTCAAGCCGCAAGACTACCGCCACGCCCTGCGAGAGGTGGTGGCCCGCTGCATCTTCGGCGTGGACCGCAACCCTATGGCCATTGAACTGGCCCGCACGGCGCTGTGGCTGGAGGGCTTCGAGGAAGGCCGTCCCCTGGGTTTTCTGGATCACCACCTGCAGGTAGGCGACGCGCTGCTGGGTCTCATCGATTTGAACGCCTTGGAACTCGGCATCGCCAAGGATGCGTTCAAACCGCTTTCTGGCGACGACAAGGAGACATGCAAACAGCTCGCCAAAGCCAACGCCGCCGCCCTCAAGGATCTGGAAAAGAAGCGCGCCGCCCAAGCCTTCGGCCAGCTCGATGTGACCCACCAGAGGGACAGCGGCCTCGCCGCCCTGCAAGCCCTCGAAGCCCTGCCCGAGAACACCACCGACGAAATCGCCGCCAAGGAAACTGTCTACCGAGCTTTCCTGCAACAAGCGCAAACTGGCCGGCTGGCCCAGGCCGCCGACCTGCTGCTGGGCGCCTACCTGCTGCCCAAGACGGACGGTGCGCAAGACAACGTGCCGACCACCGCCACGCTCTACCTCACGCTGCAAGGCACCGCCTTGCCCTCCGACCAGCGGGGCGCCCTCGCCGCCGCGCAAGCTGCCTGCCGACAGGCATGCGTGCTGCACTGGCCGCTGGCCTTTCCGCAGGTGTTCTCCTCGGGAGGGTTTGATTGCGTGCTGGGCAATCCGCCGTGGGAGCGCATCAAGCTGCAGGAAGAAGAATTCTTCGCCACTCGCCACCGCGACGTGGCGCAGGCTAGGAACAAGGCCGAGCGCGCCCAACGCATCCAATGGCTCAGCGAAGGCATGCTGGCCCGCCATCTGTTTCCTGAACTCGACCACCCACCGCACGAATGCGAGGCGGAGCAGCGTCTGTACAGTGAATTCATCTCATCCCGCCGCACTGCGGAAGCAGCAAGCCTGTTCGCCCACGTGAAAGGCAATGACGGCGGCCGCTACCCTCTCACCGGCGTGGGCGACGTGAACACCTATGCGCTGTTTGCCGAAACCATTAACCAGATCACCCACGCCAACGGCCGTGCTGGCTTCATCGTGCCCACCGGCATTGCGACTGACGATAGCACTAAGGCATATTTTTCAGACCTCATAGGGCGGCAACGGCTGGTGAACATTCGTTCATTCGAGAACGAGGAGTTCGTTTTCCCTGCCGTGCATCATGCTTTCCGTTTCTGCTTGCTGACTTTGGGTGTGGCAGACCAAGCGGACTTCGTGTTCTTCGCTCGACAACCGGCACACATTCATGATGAGCGGCGCCGCTTTCGATTGACCGCCGATGAGTTCGAACGGCTTAACCCCAACACGCTCACCTGCCCTGTGTTCCGTAGTGAGCGAGATGCCGAATTCACGAAGAAGGTTCATCGTGCCGCGCCTGTGCTGGTGGATGAAAGTCGGCCAGATGGCAACCCCTGGGGCATCAGCTTCATGGCGATGATGCACATGTCGGGTGACAGCCATCTGTTCGCAGACGCACCGGGACAAAGCAAGCTGCCTTTGTATGAGGCGAAGATGCTCCACCAGTTCGACCACCGCTGGGCCACCTACAGCGCGGATGGCGACAGCCGTGACCTGAACTCCGCAGAGAAGGCAGATTCGACCTATACAGTGACCCCCCGCTACTGGGTCAACCAGGCCGAAGTGGACCAGCGCCTCTGCGACAAAGGCTGGACCAGACGGTGGCTGATGGGCTGGCGCGACATCAC
>NZ_JARJLM010000596.1 GCF_029335485.1 Cupriavidus basilensis | reverse complement strand
CTGGGTCGGGGCCGAGCCGCCAGCCAGCATGTCGGCGGTCTGGCACTCGTCGGCCAGGCGCTGGCCGGCGTTCTTGTTGAACAGCATCGCCTTGCTCGGGATCACGACCAGGTCCATGCCGGAGTGGGCGTCGAAATAGCGGTCGGCACCGGTCACGGTGGACAGGCGCGGCAGGCGGTATTGCTTGCCCTCCCAGTTCAAGGTGATGACTTCATCGCGTTGCATATTGCCGCCGATGTAGAGCACGTGGCCCAGCTCGCACTGCCATTTTTCGCCAACCGGCGCCACCGGCGCCTCCTTGGCGGCAGTCTTCTTGGTGCGCTTGGCCGGAGCCTTCTTGGCGGGAGCGGTCTTCTTGACCGGCTCCTGGGCCATCGCAACGCCGGCGGAGGTCAGCGTAAATGCGCCGATGCAGGCGGCGAGGACGAGATGCTTCATGCTGTGGGTTCCTTCTGGATTGATTCAAAGGCAGGCGACCACCGGGGGAGCCCGGCGGTTACATATCCGCCGCTATTCTCTACGATTTGAAAGTCTGGGCGTAGTACCCCTACCTTCGGTTACACAATTCGGCGCCCCGGCGGCCGGCATGTGCCGTTTGCGGCGATCGAACGGCCGGCCGGTGCCGGGTTCCCGTCCCTATTTACGTTTGCCGATCGGCACGAACTTCAC
>NZ_JARJLM010000595.1 GCF_029335485.1 Cupriavidus basilensis | reverse complement strand
GTCTCCGCTTTTTCGTTTCCGACAAGGAGATTGCCATGAAAAGCGGACGTTCCCTCGTGAGCCTGGCGCAAGAACTGGAGCGCCAGTTGCAGTCCAAGAAAGACCTGGTCGTGCCCTCCCCCATGGTGCGGCACGACACCGACGATCGCGGCCGCACGCGCCTGATCGTCGAGGAGACCGGCGGCCCCGTGAACTACGGGGTCACGCCCCTGGCACGTCGGCAACTCGCGGACAAGCTGAGGATTCCGTATGCGTACTTCGAGCGCATGCGCGAAGAGCAGCCTGTCCTGCTGGACCGCAACGTCAACACCTGGCTGCAAAGCGAGGACGATCGGCGCATGCTGCGTACCCTGGACGGCCACGTGCGCGCTGTGCTCTCCGACCGCTACCGGCGCCTGGACAACTTCGATCTGGCCGAGAGCGTGCTGCCCATCCTGCGGCAGTTGCCCGAGGTGCGCTTCGAGTCGGTGGAACTCACCGAGACGCGGATGTACCTGAAGTGCATCACGCCGCGGCTGAAGGTCGAGATGGCCCCCGGCGACGTGGTCCAGGCCGGCGTCGTGATCTCGAACTCCGAGGTCGGCCAGGGCACGCTGTCGGTCCAGCCCCTGCTGTACCGGCTGGTGTGCCGCAATGGCCTCATCGCGGCCGATCGTTCCCTGCGCAAGACCCACGTGGGCCGGGCGCTGGCCGGCGAGGATGATGGCGTCATGGTCTACCAGGACGACACCCTGCAGGCCGACGACAAGGCCTTCTTCCTGAAGGTGCGCGACGTGGTGCAGGCGGCGGTGTCGGAGACGACCTTCCTGCAGGCGGCGCAGAAGATGCAGAAGACGCTGAACATCCCGCTGAGGGGCGACCCGGTCAAGACGGTCGAGGTGCTGGCCCAGCGCTACACCTTGAACGACGCCGAGCGCTCCGGGGTACTGCGCCACCTGATCGCGGAGGGACAGCTGTCGGGCTACGGGCTGGTCAATGCCGTGACCCACTACAGCCAGGAGGTCGAGGACTACGACCGGGCGACCGAGTTCGAGGTCCTGGGCGGCAAGCTCATCGAGCTGAGCGCCCATGAGTGGAAGGGTCTGGCCGAAGCCGCCTGACCGGATCTGTACAAGCCTTGCCCAAGGGAGCGCTGCTCCCCCGGCAAGGCTCCCGCGACACAATTTAAAGCCAATGCAATCATTGATAGCACTCACCATGAGGAGATCCCATCATGGCCAACCTACTTGTATGAGGTGTCGACGAAGCGCTGGTGCAGCGCCTGCGCGAGGTGGCTGCGTCACATGGCCGAAGCGCGGAAGCGGAGCATCGGGCCATTCTTGATGCCGCCTTGCGGCGCCCGCCAAAGCGCTCCTTCGCGGAGTTGCTTGGCCGGATGCCGGACGTCGGACGGGATGAAGACTTCGAGCGCCCTGTGGACCCGCAAGGCAAGCGTCCTTCGCATGTATTTGATTGACACCAACGTCATCAGCGAAGCGCGCAAAGGACCGCGCGCCGACCCCGGATGCTCGCTTTTTCTCGGCGGCCCGGCGCGACAACGCGGTCCTGTATCTGTCGGCCGTGACCATCGGCGAGCTCAGGCGTGGTGCCGAACTGATCCGCCATCGCGGTGACATCGGTCAGGCGACACGCCTGGATCGTTGGATCGCCGAGGTCCTGACGGAACATGCGAACAACGTCCTGTCCTTCGATCTGGATGTGGCACAAAGTGTGGGGACGGCTGCGCGTGCCGCACCACGAGAACGCCATCGACAAGCAGATCGCGGCAACGGGAGCGCGGCTGCTGAACCTGTCTCTTCCGGCGCGCTAGGTTACGACGAAAGGCGAAGAACACTAGGAAAGTCACAGTCGACTTGAACGGCGACTTGCTCTCGAAAGGTAGGCTGTCGACGGGAATTCACGGTGTCCAACAGCTCCCTTCAGCACGCGCTGCAAACGCTCGTCGAGCCCGTCGGTTGGTCAAACTGGGCGGCACGAGTCCCGGCATCGTAGCGCTGCATCAGCGATGGGGCCTCCCGGAGGGAACTTGCCTCCGACCGGCTCTCTCGATCCCAGAGAGCCGCCGGACCAATCGGGGCACAGAGCAACCCAACCACCCAGGCCCAACACCTGCGTGTTTTTTTTGCTGCACAGAACACCTGAATTGCTGCGCGCTCTTTTCCCGTTCCATCGCATTGCCACCGGTCGCGGCCGTACATGCCGTCGGATTCGGGTGGAAAACACGCCCCTCCTCTGCCGCGGTGCGCGCCCTCCATCTAAGCTGAGGCCACCAGCACAAATCAATGACATTGCCCGAAAACCGCCTATCGACTGCCCAACACCTCGCCCGACCCGGGCTCACCGAAAAGGAAGAAGAATCATGAGCCACCTGCAACTCTCCGACGTGCAGTCCACCAATCTGCACCACCTGCTTGCCATCCGGCTCGGCGTGGAACGCGATGCGGTTGCCACCTGCCGCAAGTTCGCCCTCGATGCCGAACTCGCACGGCAGCTCCAAGCCGCCTCCATCGACCAGATCTGGACACTGGTCGCAGCCTTGGGCGATGCGACGCTCTTTCTCCCACGCGAGGACTTCGTCGCCCTATTGAACACGCCATCACCTCTCATCGGTGCTCTGGCCGCAGTGCAGCCTCCTCCGCCGAATACAACGAACAAGGCCTAACGAGGAGTAGCCGATGACGTCCCGCATCGAGTGGCGCATCCGCAACCTGGCTTTGGCCAGGAACTGTGCGGAACTGGGCGCCAGAGTGAGAACCATTCATCTCATCACGGGACTCGCCATCCCTGAATTGATTCGATTGCTCTTCAACGATCGCAGGCCGCCACCTCGCGGACGCGCCCCAGATACCCGGGACTGGTATCACCGAGCGAACCTGCTCTACCAGATCGAAGCATGCCTACTGATATCCACGCTTCGACACCTGCGCGGGGCAGGCTTCAGTCCAGGCGATTCACTGGTCGATGCCTATCGGCACTATCGTTCGCTGTGCCGGCCGCCATGGCGCATCAGCTTTGATCGCGCATTCGATCTTGCCGCCCAAACGGAAGGCATCTGGCTGACCCGCTCCCCGGGGTTCTCACTGCTGATTTGCCCGGCGTGCGGCAGCACGTTCATCGATAGCCTCGGCGCGACCGCCCTCACTAATGAGCACTGTCCGTTCTGCAAGCTGTTGCACCGCCATCGCGCAGATCACCGCCTGCAATTGGCATTTCCCGCGCCACCGAACCTCGGCGCCATGGAAGTCCTTCAGCGCCTGCAGCGTTATGCCTGGCATCGCACTGCAATAGCGCGCGACAACGACGGCCAGGCATCGCAGTAGCCCAAGCAAGCCGGAGGGCGACCGGCGCCAATGGCGAAATGCCGGTCAGTCTCCGTCCAATAGCGCGCGACAGGTGCGACGTCACATCCAAGAATGAACCACCGCCCGATCGAGAGGCCAAGATGGTTCCATCCCATGCGCCGGCCCCTGCCAGCCCTTATGCTTCCACCGACCCCGGCTTCCCGGCGACGCCGATGGAAGACTTGCTGGCTGCTCAAGCCGAGATGCTGGGCCGCATCAAGCTGTGCTACGGCAGCGACCAAGCCACCTTCGAGCGCGAGCTGATGCCCCTGGTGCGCGGCTACGCGCGCTACGTGCATCTCCTGCCTGCCACCGCGGACAACTATTTTTCCAAGCCCGGAGACCTGCTGCGCCTCGGCCTCGAAACCGCCTTCTTCAGCTTGCAGGGCACCGACGGCCACATCTTCTCAGGCCGGGCAACCATCACGGTTCGACGCCAGCTGGAGCCTCGCTGGCGGATAGCGACCTTCGTGGCCGGCTTGTGCTGCGAACTGCACCGGGTCTTGAGCCACATCCTGGTGACCAGCGCCGCCGGCGACGAATGGCCGGCCTTCCTCGAGCCGCTCGACGCCTGGCTGCAGGATCGTACTGTCCAACGCTACTTCCTGCGCTGGCGCCCGGGCGCGGCGGAGTCCCGCGGCTTGGGCCTGTTTGCGCTGCCCCATGTTGTTCCGCTGACCGTGATGCAGGACATGTGCGAGGGCAACAGCATCATCGTGCCCCAGCTGCTGGCCTGCGTCGGCGGGCTCGCACTCTACCGCGAACACAACGTCCTGGACGATCTGGTGCGCCGGTCCCTGGCACTGGTGATCGATCGAGACCTGCGCGCCAATGCCGATCGCTACGGCGCGCCACAGTACGGTTCCCATCTCGAACGCTACCTGGTCGACGCGCTGCGCAGGCTCGCTGGAGACAATACGGCCTGGGTTCCCAACCGCGAAAAGTCCCGGCTCTGGTATGGCCCGGACGGCCTCTTTCTGGTGTGGCCGGGCGCGGCGGAAGACGTGCAGAAGTTGCTCGAGGACGATCAACTCGCTGGCATCCCCAAGGCGTCGGCCACCATGCTCGATATTCTGTTGGAGGCGCGGGTCCTGGAGGCCGCCGCCGACGGCCAGGCGCTTTGGACCATCTATCCGCCGGGGAACAAAGCCGGGTCGGGACTTGCCGCCGTCAAGGTTGCGGAGCCCGCCATCCTGTTCAC
>NZ_JARJLM010000594.1 GCF_029335485.1 Cupriavidus basilensis | reverse complement strand
CGCCTGGCCCTGCCTGCCGACCTCTCCGGCGCCGCCGGCAGCAACCGGGCCCGCGGCGGCACCCCGCAGATCGCGGCCGCCGATGATCTGGCCGCCGTCACCGCCTGGCTGGCCCGCTACACCGATACTCCGGCGACCCTGCAGACCTACCGGCGCGAGACCGAGCGGCTGCTGCTGTGGGCCGTGCTCCAGCACGGCAAGCCGCTGTCGTCGCTGACCCATGAGGATCTTCTGTTGTACGAGCGCTTTCTGGCTGACCCGCAGCCGGCCTGGCGCTGGGTCATGGCATCGCGCAAGAAACTCGCGCGCAGCCATCCGGACTGGCGCCCCTTCGCCGGCGCCCTGTCCTCACTCAGCACGCGGCACGCCATGGTGATCCTCAATGCCCTGTTCGCCTGGCTGGTCGAGGCCGGCTACCTGGCCGGCAACCCGTTGTCGCTGGCGCGCCGCCGCCGCGGGCAGGCCAAGCCCCGCATCACGCGCTACCTCAGTCACGAACTGTGGCAGGCGGTCAAGGACACCATCGAGGCCATGCCGGGTGCGAGCGACACCGCCACCGAGCGCGAGCGCCTGCACGCGGCGCGCTGCCGCTGGCTCTTTTCCGTGCTCTATCTCGGTGGGCTACGGGCGGCGGAGGTGGCCGAGACGCGCATGGGGGCATTTTTTTGCCGGCGCGATGTCCACGGGGTGGAGCGCTGGTGGCTGGAGGTAACCGGCAAGGGCAATAAGACGCGGCTGGTGCCGGCCACCGACGAGCTGGTGGCAGAACTGGCGCGCTACCGCCGCGCCCACGGCCTGCCGCCCAGCCCGATGCCCGGCGAAGATCGCCCCCTGGTGCTGCCAGTCATTGGCCAAACCCGGGCGCCCCGGCCCTTGTCGCGCGGCGCCCTCCACCTGATCATGAAGGAGGTGTTCGCGCTGGCGGCCGAGCGGCTGCGCGCGCGGACCAGATTGGGAAAGCCGGGCCGAGGTGCTGGCCAGCGCGTCGGCGCACTGGCTGCGCCATACCGCTGGCTCGCACATGACGGACCAGCAGGTGGACCTGCGGTTCGTGCGGGACAATTTCGGGCACGCGTCCATCTCGACCACCAGCGCCTACCTGCATACGGAGGACGATGCGCGGCATGAGGCCACGCAGGAGTGCCCCGGATCGGCTGGGCGTCTGCCACCGCGGCACCAGCCCGCGCGCAGCCGGAGACGGTGCCATTGGCCCCCGGTGTCGGCACGCCCGGGAAATATTCACGTTCGTGAAAGTATCCGTGACCCTGGCTCTCGCCCCTCGCAGCCCCGTTCTGCAGGTACGGGGGATGGACAGGACGCTGGCCGCCAGCCCGTGTGAGATGTGCATGCTAGCCGCGGCGCGCCGCTCGGCACAGCGCGCGTCCACCAGCGCCAACTCGCACGCGCAGGCCTGGAAGAAGCGCTTGACCTGGCGATAGAGCGTGCCCGGCTGCAGCGGTGCGGCCGCGCCGGCGCCGTCGGCTTTCAACCAGGGCGCACGCGCCGCCGTGTCGGTCGCGTGGCCGAGCAGGGCCACCGGCTCGCGCTGGTCGCGCGGATCGGCCGCGAAGCCCCGCGCGACCAGGTACCGGCCCAGCGCCACCACCACCCCGTCCGGCACCGGCACCCGCCGCACCTTGCTGCGCTTGCCCAGCACCGTCAGCCACCACCCCTCCTCACGCTCGTGCGTGCCCGGGCGCGGCAGGCTCACCCGGTCGAGATCCGCCGTGGCCAACGACACGACCTCGGACAGGCGCAGGTCGGTGCGGTACAGCAGCGGCAGCGCCACCTGCAGGCGCTGGCTGGCGGACGTGGGCGGCTGCTCGGCCAGCCGGCCGGCGACGAAGGCCCATTGCGCCTCGCTCAGGCTGCGGCCGGTGTCCATCTCTGGCTTGGCGCTCTTTGGCACATGGATGCCCTGCCAGGGATTACCGGCCAGGTAGTTCTTGTCTTTGAGGTAGCGGTACAGATTGGCCAGCACCCCGATGGCATAGGACTGCGCGCGGGGATCGAGCGGCCCCTCGAACGGCCGCCACACCGGGCTCCAGCGCTCACGGGAGCGTGGTGCACACTAGTCGGAGAACCTGGCCCGGCGTCCTTACCTGCCCGTTGCCAACACGCGCTGTCCATCGTATAGGTCAAGCCGCTTCCTGGCAGCAGTTTGACGTGCAGGACATGGCGGATCAGCCAGTGGTCTTGGCGAAACACCTTCCAGCCACCGTCGATTTCCCATTCGAACGTGATATCGAACTCGGTGATGTCCAGCGTTAGCGGTACTAGCCAACCATTGCGGATCGATCGCGACCCACCGACAAAGTACCGTCGGTTTGGGTAAGGTTGTCTCACGATTACCCCACCCTCTGGGGCAACCACGCAAGGTAGTGTGCTGGTGACGGTGAGATCGATGCACTCACACGACAAATGGGAATGGGAGGTGAACGACTGACTTCCTGAGAGTGCCTTGATCGGCACGAAAAGCCGCGGTAGGACATGCAAGAGCGGCCGGTCGGCATCGCCGGCACCAAGCGGCTTTCCATTGCGGTCGACAATCCGCGACTCTCCGTTAGCAAGTAGCTGCCGTGCATACTTCATCATTCTCCGCGGGAAATCACGGCACGTGCTGTGCCGCGTGGGATAGCGCGCGACGGTGTTCGTCGCCCCGGCCCCGCTTCTCCTCTCTGAGATGCGCTACTGGATTGGCATTCGTCGCATGGGTGCAGAGGAGACTAAGGGAGAACGCAGGGTTCAGAAAATGAAGATGTGACAGTGTGGGCGAACCGGAGATGCCAAAGGTCGCTATAGCGATTGCCGCGAGTTGCAAAACGCCCTTGGGCTCGGCCTGTCCGGCGAACATCAGACGGCCTACTGCCATGGGCGGAGGGACGAGCTATTTCCTCAAAGTCTAGGGCCAATGGTTTCCAAGAACTTCGCGCGCGCGTACGCGTCTTCCTGGTCTGAGATCGGATCTCGCATTACGGTCATCGTGACCGCGTTCCCGGCTCGCCTCGAGCGTAACGGAACCGTCTCTCCCCGCGGTCCGCGCTTGAGCCGGTTGGCTTGCCGCAAGATCTCTTTCTTCGTGCCTTCATCAGGCAGGTCGTAGTCTTCCAGGCAGACGCCGCCAAGGAAGACGAGCTCATCGAAATCCGAAACCTCCCCCTTCCTCTGCGGGGTTTCTATTTCATTGCAATCTCCCGAACTATCACCGACAGTAATATCACACTGCCCGTGATTAATACTCACCAACTTACCGGAATATAGATTGAATCATGGATGACGATAGGAATGAGGCTACGCCACAAACTCAATCAGAGGTGAAATACGCTTCAATTGAAGAGCGTGTAAAGAGGATAATCGCAGAGCAACTCCAATATCCAGTCGAGATTGTGAAAAATGACATGTCACTGGTCGGAGACCTTGGCGCTGACTCGCTGGACGTTGTCGAGATAGGGATGGTCATGGAAGAGGAGTTCGAAATCGAGATTCCGGAAGAACAGGTCGAGCGCTACTTCACGACTGTCCAGAGTATCATCGATTACATCAAAGAAAGGGTAAGACATGAAAAATCGACGTCCGGCAATGATGCCCCAGAGGCCGCATGATGGTGTCCAGCTAAATTGATGGGAGCCGTACCTTTGCGACGACCCGGCAGGTGTGGCTGTTCATTTACTACTATCCACCAAAGCGAGCGGGTTGTTCATTTCAGACTCGGTGAGGTATCCGGATGGCCACGATGCAGAGGATTTCCGGAGACAGGAAGGCCAAGGCGCAGGATCTCACCAACCAGGTGTGACGCTGTCATGCCGGCTACGCCGGCGCCGACCCACGGGCTCGAAACAGGGAGAACGCAAGGTTCAGAAAATGAGGATGGGGTAGTTGGGGCGAACCGGAGAAACCAAAGGCACCATAGCGATTGCCTCGATATGCAAAACGCCCTTGGGCTCGGCCAGTCTGCAAATATCAGACGGCCTACTGCCAAGGGCGGTATCAGAACAGTCTAACACGCGACTCTGGGTCAAGGATGGCCCGTCTTGCATGTTGTGCCACGATCGTCAGTTCGGATCAACGGCCTCAGCAGGTTCGAAATGAGCAGCGTAATCCATAGCGCAATGCTCCCACTCGATCAGCGACCAATTGCCGGTTATTATCCACGGGTCAGTCCTAGATCGGACAGCGCCATCAAGCTCCCACCCGGAATGATCACTCGCTGATATATGCCATGACCATTTCACATAGTCCTTGCATACACAATAGCTTCGGATGATACCAGGCACCCCGGCGGGAGCCTTATATGCAAGGTAAGCTGTAAACTCTTCATTTGCAGAGTTCCCATGAACGTACCCAACCTCATAATGATTGAATAACCCACCATCGCGGCATGGGAGACCAGGTTGGTCTTCGTACCAGAACTGATCCGACGAAGTGTCGGCTAGAGTGTAGAATATCTCACTATAGTCTGTCGGGTCCAGAAATGGCCGCTCGGATCCAGCGTATTGCACCGGTCCGTCTACGGGCGTCCTTGACCGGAATCCAGTGATCGTCTGTAGAAAACCAATTCTTCCACCGAGAAGAGCCGGGTTGTCAGAGTAATGAATGCTTTCTTGGCTTTGAACGGCACAGGTCAATAAAGGCGGCTCTGTCTCGTTACTCAATTTCGGGCCGCTATACATTTCGATTTTTCTTGATGTATGGCGAAACGAAGGCGCCATGACTTCCACCGTAAAATAGCTTTCATATTGATCCACTTTCCCGTTGTATATGAAATCGGATTTCACGGTGACCAAATAGCGTCCGGTTTTACTCCACGCCGTGGCCAGCTGCGAAGGGACGCCTGTCTCTGCCCCACCCTGGACCGTCTGTCCGTTGGCGATATACGCAGTACCTCGTTGTGCAGTCTGAATATTGTTGTTCAGTATTTGCTCACCTGGCACATTAAACACGCTTCGCAGGATTTGCGCGCGTTGCTTGTTCACAAATACTTCGGTCTCAATGACAACAACTGCACCAATGGGGGCAGCAAATACTTCGCCGTCACCCACGGAAACTCTCTCCCCCTTCTCATTTAGGTGGATCGCCACATTGATGAAAGCTTCTGAATTTTCCATGGTTTGGTCCCTTGTGATGTGCAAAATATGATTCACGACGGAAGTAAAAACGAGGATTCCCGTTGTGGCTCGATCGGCGTACCGGGTTCTATTCCCCGTCTGGAAATGGAATCAGTACATCGACTTACCTACTTTGCGTTGTGAATGTATGCAACTCAAGGACCGGGTTTCCCCCAATAACGGGGGGCAGCTTTTGCAACGACTCAGCGGGCCGAAGATAGATTCGAGTGAGCGGCGCATCCCGTCTTTCGGGGGAGCACCTATCCGAGTGCGAAGATGCCAGCCGCCCGTTCGTAGGGATCTGCTGTATTGATAAAGCCGTCAGAATAGCTGTCGCCTTATGGAAATTGGTTTGGTTGGTTGAACTGCGAGAGGCGACCAATTTTGGGCTCGTCGCAGCTTTCAACCCATCCCCGGGAGAAAGCGCATGCCACGTATCTATCCCCTGCTCCTGCTCCTGCTCCTGCTCGTCGCGGCGCTTCAGTTCGCGGGTGCCACGGCGGAGGCGTCTCCGGCGGCGCCGGCTCCTGCCAACCCGCCCGGGGCTTCCGGCACCACACCCGCCGCGCCTGCCCCCCCTCGAACTGCGATCCCTGCTGCCCCGACTGCCTCAGACGCGTGTACGGCATTGTCTGCGCAAGAAGCGGTATCCGCGATCGCCCGCGTGGCACACGGCAGCTTGCCGAAACAGGAGCAGCGGGCGCGGATCGCCAGCCGTCTCGCCCACCTGCCCAACTCAGGCGCAGTCGATGTCTTGCTCTTTCGTCCATTCGACCCTGCCGAAGCAATAAACTATAGAGTTATCGTGATGGACACGAAATCCACCGATGCCCTGTTCAGAGCCGATCCCGCCAATCCGGTACTAGTCACGCCTACCGTTGCGCAGGTCATGCCTATCGGGCGTGTTTCCGCTGAGCTGGCCACCAACGGCCCGGGTGGCACGGACTTCTTGTGGAAGGAGACGCCGGTTCCGAAGACGCTCATCCGCTTCTATCCCGAGATCGATTCTCTCACCCTGTTCCGCAAGAGCGTGACGGTATATGTACTCGGGTGCAAGAGAACGGATGACGGCACTCCGGCGGTCGTCGGATCGTTCGATACTCGCCTATCGAGCAGGGCTGCTTCGTCCAGTTGTGCTCTGTTTCTCTGCGTCTTGTTCTACCTGGCGGCCGTGCTTGCGACTTACTACATTCGCAAATCGGCGCGCAAGGCAAAGGCTGCAAACGGGCCAAAGGATCTCGTGCCACCACCGAATCAGGGCACGAACTACGCAACGGTCTGGCGTCACTTCGATCCCGTGGTGCTGACGGCCGGGCCCAATGGGCGTGGCAGCCCCGCCAAGTTGCAGATCCTCTTCTTCTCGCTGGTCGTACTGGGTCTGGTCTTCTATATCTGGATGCTGACTGGACAACTCACCGGACTCTCCACCACCGTTCTCCTGCTGATGGGCATTTCCGGAATCGGCGCCACTGCGGCGGCGGGAGCTGAGGTGACGAAGAACCGGCTGGACTTTGACAACTGGGCCTGGCTGATCAATCACGGCTGGCTGCCCAAGGGCGGCATCGCCGAGGTCAATCTCGCACGATGGAAAGACATCTTCGCGACGGATGGCGAGTTCGACGTCACCCGCTTCCAGATGGTGACCTTCAGCGTCATGGTCGGCCTCGCTCTCCTCTCGGCCGGCGCGCAACTGACGGATCTCAGCACATTCGAAATCCCCGAGGGGCTGCTCGGCATCCTCGGCCTGAGCCAAGTGGTGTATGTCGCGGGAAAGCTGGTGGCGCCGCCCTCGATCAGCGATCTCAACAAGAAAGTCACCGATCTGCGGGCGGCCGAGGCCTCCCTGCAGGACAATGTGGAAAAGTCGAATGCCCACCTGCTGGCGAATACGGTCGTACTGCTGAGCGAGAGTGACGACATCAAGGCCGCAAAAGCGGCATACCGCACCTACTTAGAGAGTTGGGGAACAACGCGCACGATGTTTGAGAGCACACTCGGACAACTTTTGCCTAAAGCGTGGAATCTGCGGCCGCCGTTCCGTGTGCCTCGCATAGTGGGAGGGGCTGCGGCGCTCCAGCCCGGCACGGTAGGGGGCGCTTACGGCGTTACCTTGACCGCTATGGGCGGTCAGGAGCCTTATGTGTGGACACAGGCGGGAGGGAGTCTGCCTCCCGGCATTACCTTGATAGGTACGGGTCAGTTGATAGGCGCTCCCACGCTCGCAGGCCAATACACCGTTGTCGTGCAAGTTGTCGACAAGGCAAATGCGACGGCCTCGGGCCAATTCACAATCCTTGTAACGTAGGCGAGCCCGATCGCCGTCAAACCGGAGTGGGCGGCAGCCCGGTCATCACGATCGCAGGTCTGCGACATCACAGATCTGCGACCGTGAGAGCCGGCCGCGTGTTGCGCCGGCCCTCCTTGTGGGTAGCGATCGACGAAAGGAGCAAAGGGACGAAGAACGGGCTCAATGAAGGTGAACCGGTACGCGGGCAACAGCGGGTCAATCAGGCACAAGTTGGTCGCCGGTCTGGTAGGCGTTCGTGAAATCGTACAGCCCATTTGTGCCGCCATTGACGAGCCGGCGCGCGGCCTGGAAGTCTCCGTGGAGCAGCGCATCCTTGATGGCGAGTTCGCGGTCGCCAATGAACAGCGCCAGCAGATTGGCCGCGATGCTTGGATCGTTGGCGAGCTCGGGTTGTCTCACCAGGTCCTGCGCTGGGTCCAGCTGGGGACCATAGGTTGCGTAGTTGGTGCGCCCGGTGAGCTGCACGAAGCCCCGCCCGCAGTAGCGCGCTCCATCGGGCGGGCCCTGGTTCCCAAGATCGGCGCGGCGATCGTAGAGGTCAAAGTCGTGGCCGTTTGGAGAGGTGTTGAAGCGAGAAACGCCTTCGCTGATCGGCCGGAAGCTCGCGGTCTCGGCGCGGATCGTGGCCAGTGCCGTCAGCACCATTCGCTTGTCCTGCAGCTTGTGGTCGACCAAGGCCTGCAGCACCACGGGCAGGTTGGCCTTGATATTGCCCAGCGGCGTTTGCGGAAACATCCGGCTGACCACCTGCACAGTAAAAGCGTCGGTGGCGTCGGGCAGGGTGTCGTCGGTCACCAGTCCCAGTTCGGCGAGTGTTCGCGGACCGGCCTTGCCGTCGGCCAGCAGGTTCTCGCTTTGCTGGAAGGCCATCACCGCCGCGATCGTGCCCTGACCGAATTTCCCGTCGATGGCGCCTGGGCTGAATCCGCGCTCCTTCAGCGCATTCTGCAGTTGCGTAACGGCGGCGCCGGAATCTCCCAGTTGCAGGATTGCAGGCATGGTGGTCTCCTCGTGTAGTGGCCTCGGGGCCAAGTTGGCTATGTTGGTTATTGGTAGTTGAGTATGTGGCGTACGGTAGGTGAATCGCTAACCTTGGCGGGCGCACAAGTCGGACAGCCCGGCTCTCGGAATTTTTTCTCTTCAATACCACCCCGTCATTATTTCTGAGATGAACTAAGACAGGAGGTATCCGGCTTAATTTTTTCGGAGAAGAAGACGCTGAAAACATTATTCTGCAATTCTTCCTGCCTCTTCTTTAGAGCGAGATAGCCATTCCGGACACATTCTCCAATACCTTCCGGATAGTTGAGGCCGGTAACCGTATTTCCGACTGCATTGGTGTATGCGCTCACATTCAGGCGATCGGTGTCTTTCCACTTTGCCATGACGGCCCTATAGGCTTCAGTCTGGGTCATGGCCTCTTTGAAAACAACAGGGATTTCATTGCCCAGGACAAGCTGAGAATTCTCAACAATCACCGTCTCGATCTTGATATTAATCGGCTGGAACACCATCGCCATCCAATTACGCCATTGATCGGTTTGTTCAACTGTTGGAGGATGAGATGGGTCGAAAAAATAGCGTCTCCCACCGGATGGCCAGTGCATTCGTTTAAATTGAGCCCAAGCGGCAGAAGATGCGACGTTTAGCGAATAGAGCGGGCCATATAGCTGCTTGATCTGCTGGTTTACATATGTCAGCTCTGACTCTCGAATCTTATCGACGAATGAAACGGCGTATGTTGCTATTGCTGGCATTATCGCCAAAATAATTGCCACCCCCTTCGTCGAAATGGTTTTTGAATATCCTTTTTCGACTGACGGATTATTTAATCTTGTTATAATTCTTGGCGTGGGCATTTATATTCCATCTTTAAGCAAGCAATTCTCCAAGCCAGCAGCAAAGTCCATAACGCGTTGCACGCCCTGCCAGATGGCTTTGACACCTGGTTCGCCGTCGCCCTCCACATACGTCGTCGCCTTCCGCTTCATTGTCGTCCCTCGAGGTGTGGACTACAGATGGACACGAGAATGCCTGATCAACCAGGAATTCGAATCCCACGTGAGAGGGGTCGCCGGAGCGTAGGGACTAGGTGAGGCGGCCGCGGACGAACGCGGTGGGCGTGCACTGGCAACGCAGCAGACGATTGGCTTTCCGCCTGAGGGGAACCAAACGGACATGGCTCCCCCGCGGACGTGCTTGCGGCTCCGACACGGCTGGTGCCGGCAATCAAGGGGGGCCGGCTAAGCGGAGCGTCGCGACCGCCGGCGCCCAGTTATGCGCGAAACGCGCCACACCGGCTGCCGTTCCGTCAGTCTTGCCTATTCCTGCAGACAGGAACAAAGCTGACTTCCTGCTAAGGGATCGGATGACAAAAGATGACGGTCTGACGTCGGTTGGCACAATTGAGCCGCCATGCACGTTACGCTCGGGCGATTGGCAGGGGCTTTTAGACCATCCTGAACGGATATTCGAAAAAAAGGCCGCTGTGTCGGCTGCGGCCATATAAAGCTCGTTCGGGGTCAATTTACGATCGAGTGCGATCAGTCTGGCGCGGCGGGAAGCCGGACGGTACCGCCTGACAGTAGGGTACCGCATGGTCCGATTCATTATCCGGCGTGAGTTTCACAATGGATGCGTAAATCGGATATCGGATTCGACCGTTCCCAACCGGCCGTAGCCAAAGCAGATCTCGCCTCCCAGACTGTCCAGATAAGCATTTTCCGATGCCTCGCCATCACCATAAAGTGAGTAACTGGCCAACCGCCCGTTCGCCTCGAAATAGGTCCGTGCCTTGGCGTAGCTCTCCCGCCTCCTGAGGGTAGCCGCAAGCAATGTATTCGATTGTCAACGATCCTTGGGGCTGATGCCGAGTGACGGTTCATGGCCGGGTACAGCCCAATGCAATCCGTATACGCAGCCCCGGGCCTCGCAATGCAGCAATCGGCAGGACGCGACGCGACCCTTAAGAGACCGATGCGTTGCCCCATAGCGGTCGTTCGTTCTAGCGAAGCGTGGTGACAGTTTCTGCCGATTTGGCAGCTACAGTCGGCCAGCGCGCCCGCCGGATTCGGAAAACCATGCCGCGCCGACCGCAACTGTCCGGCATCGAACCCGATTTTCGCTTGCGGTTAGCTTGCCCCAACTCACCAGAGAGCTATAGAAGCTGGTGCACGCTTTCCTTGATGGCGGTGAACTAGAATCCGTCCTCCTCCAAACGAATCTGAAATGCAGCAGGCACCTCAACTCTACCGTTTGGATCGTAGCTTGCAAGGTTGGCGTCAAGTATCTCTACGGCTCTATCGAAAATGCGATTCTGCTCGCTAGTGCTGGCACCGTCCCATCGATCGATGAGCGCTGAATCGATGAGGATAACGAGCGGTGCATTCCGCCTTCGCTGCTCGCGGGAATCGCGGACGGTCCAGATAACCCTAACGTGTCCGTCATCCCCCGACTCATCAAACTCCGCATCGTACGGGAAGACATCCGATCCTTCGACGGCACCTTCAAGCCATTCAGCGGCACGGCCCATAGTCTCCTCCTATCGTTTCGAGGAATCGTAGCATGACCAAGAACGCATCCGACAACGAATGCCGCAATCGTTGCCCAAACCAATCCCACGGTTGCGCCCAGCCAGAAGCTACGCTGTCGAGTGGTGTCATCAACCAGCATCCACGTCGAGCGTATCCATCGACAATAGAACGTCAGCGCAGCCATGAGCGCACCAACAACAAAGGCCGCAAGCGCAGATAGGCCATAGGGCTTGAACAGGCCGAACTGCAGGACCTTCTGAACCAGCGCCTGGAGTAGGCCAAGCATTGCAAGCGCGCCACCACCATTCAGCACCGCAAGGCCCTTGGCACTCTCTGTAAGCACCTGCTGCATATGGGCTTCAGCCGCAATCTGTTCAGAATGGGATCGACCGGCACTTCCATCGTCGATAGATCTCGGACTGCCCATCGCGCCCTCCCGCTAGAACTTGGAGGAATCGTAGCATGAAGCACCTGGCGCTCGGACCCTCAACGGCGAGGCAGGCGCCATCCTCTCCGACTGCGAGCAACACTGCTACCGCCTGTGGCGCGAGTGGGATCGCACCCGCCCCGAGCTGGGCTTCATCATGCTCAACCCGTCGACCGCCGAC
>NZ_JARJLM010000593.1 GCF_029335485.1 Cupriavidus basilensis | reverse complement strand
GGCTTTCAGGCTGGCGTTCCAGAACCAGACCGATCGGCTCTAAGGAGGAAAATCACGTGGTAAGAAGGGCGATGCCCGAGCCATTGGCTGCCGGCGAGTATTTGGCCAAATGCCGGGAGACCAGCCACATGCAGGCCATGTTGAATGGCCATGAGGAAGTCTTTCCTCGGGCACGTTGCGTCAGCGACGGCCGCTGGTGCACTTTCTTCCACAATGGCACCGCCGTGTGGGAGTGCAACGCCAGCTATGCCGCGGCGCATTTCATCATCGAACCCCTGACCAGTGAGGCGACATATTGAGCATCCCACCCCGACCGAAGACGCAGCCGCTTACCCATCAGGTGCCCGGGCAGCTGGTCGAGGCCTTTCTTGCAGACGGCGGACGAGTTCTTTGCCCAAACGCGCGGCGCTAGACGTCCAGGCAGCGCGCGGCCGAGATCCGTTCGCGAAGCCGGGCTCGATGCGCTGGTCAGGCTCGCCGAAGTGGCGGAGGGCGACCGTCCTAGCCGGCATCCACGTGCCGCGCGAGGCCCAATCGGCACTGGATTTGGGGCCCACAGCCTGACCCAGGCCAATTGGCGTTTGTGCTGGCCCAACTCGACGCGCTGCCGCCCACCTGGAGTGGGTCAGCCTGCCACGGCCAGGTACCCGGGCACGAATCGAAGGCTGGTGGCTGGAATTACTAGGTGAGGGCAACAAGCTGCGCCGGTTGCCGGTGCCGCCGGCGGTGATCGCGCGGCCATCCGGCCGACCCGGGCGCCAACCGGGTCCCGGGCGGGGGCGCCTTGCAAGGGCGACTGATTGCCCGCCCTCAAATCCCACTACCTTTCCGTTTTTCAAAATCTGATACCTATCGTCGCAATGTCTCTTGCGATCATTTGGTTGTATCTCTGTGCCGATGACCAGCGACGGCTCGTGTTGACCAAGCCTTCAGCCTACAACCCCATCCAACAACCGTCATGATTCGGATCGGCGCCGCCTTCCAGTCCTTCTGACGTGACGCGGATGCCATGGATCGATGCGAAGCCATATGTGCGCGCATCACGCAATACCTCGTAACCCATGGCCCCGAGTGCCTGTGAAACCCGATGGGGAATGCGGTTGGCGATGTCGATGACATCACTGGTAGACGAAAATCGGGGCGCGCTTACGGCCTCGGTCATGTTCATACCGAACTCCAGCACATTCAGGATGGCCTGGAGCACGCCCATGACGATCTGCGTCGCGCCTGGTGCGCCGATGACCATGACCGGCTTGCCTTCTTGGAACAGAATACTCGGACACATGGATGAAAACCGTGCCTTGCCCGGCGCAATCGACGCCGCACTACCAGGTCTTGGGTCAAACTGCGCCATGCAGCCGTTGTACATGAAGCCAAGGTGGTCTGTAATGGCGCCTGAAGGCAAACCTAATGAATGGGTCATGGATACACAATTGCCGGACCTGTCGACGACACTCACTTGGGTGGTATCCTTGGTCGGCGTGCCGGCATTGACGCGCGGCACATGTGCGACCTCACCACGCTTGATGGCATCGGCATAACGGGCGGCCTGCGCTTTATCGACCAACCGTTCATACGGGACGTTGAAGAATGCCGGGTCGCCCAGGTATCGGTCTTTATCTGCCGATGAACGCTTCATCGTCTCGGACATCACCCGTAAGTACTCCGCCGTATTGTGGCCAATCGCCCGAAGATCGAAATTCTCGAGGACATTAAGCATCTGCAACAACATCACGCCGCCGCCCGGTGGATGATTGGTGGTCACTTCATAATCCCGATACGTGCCGCGCAATGGCTTGTGGCGCAGGACCCGGTAGTTAGCCAGGTCCGTGAGACTGATACGGCCACCATGTCTGCGGATATCCTCCACCATGCGCTGCGCCAGTTCGCCAATGTAGAACACATCGGCACCTTCGCGTGCTATCAATTCGAGTGTGTCGGCATAGTCGGGGTTGACAACACGCTCATTGACTTCTTTGGGCGTGCCATCGTCGCGGCAATAGAGGGCTCTACCGCTCTTGGACCAAACGAGACGTTCTGAGTGAGGTGCGTGACCCATCTCGCCCCCCATGCTCCAGAAGTCGCGCACGTGTGGCCGCACCGTCCAGCCCCGGCGTGCCCAATCTATAGCTGGCTGTACCACTGCGGCCCAAGGCAATACGCCATACTCGCGCTGTGCTTCATGAAACGCCTTGAGCGTGCCGGGCACCGCGATGGACTCGTAGCCTAGTTCGTTCACATAGTCCTTGAGGATGAAGCCGAAGCCATCGCGCGCCTCTCCGCGCAGGTGGGATACCCACATGTCGGCCCGGGCGCTATTTGGTGCGCGCGCGTGGAAGTCCAAGTAGAGGTGAGTCTGGCGTTCCGGCAGGTAGACTGCCATGGAGCCAAAGCCCGCGATGCCGCACATGAGTGGATCGACCACGCTTTGGACCAGCCCCGTCGCCACGGCCGCGTCCACGGCGTTGCCGCCCGCCATCAAGATGTCAAGGCCTGCTTCGGTGGCTTCAGGCTGTGGCGCGCAAACCATGGCACGATACGTTTTTCTCATCATTTTTTCCCCGTGAATCGTGGTATCACCGGAGCGCTTCCCCAGTGATGGCCCTGCAACCGTTTGCTCAATCGTTGGCCAGGCCCAGATCCTTGGCCACGCGTCCCCAGCGCTGGGTGTCCTTAGCGATATAGGTATGCAGGGCTCCGGCAGGGCCGGGCATCAGATCCACCTGCAACTTGCTCAGTTGATCCACGACAACAGGATCGGCCAGAAACTGCTGTGTGATCTGGTGCAGACGCGCCACTACGGGCTCTGGCGTGCCTGTGCGCACCGCGAGGCCCAGCCAGCCGATGTCCTCGAACCCAGCAAGGCCAACCTCCTTGGCCGTGGGCACGTTAGGCAACTGCGGCACTCGGTGGGAGCCCAATATCAACAGTGGCACCACACGCCCTGCGACGGCGTTGGGCACGCCGGTACCCAGCACAGGAGCCATTATGTCAATCTGGCCGCTCATGACACCCATCAACCCTGGGGCTTCACCCTGATAGGGCACGTGGGTCAGCTTGATGCCGAGTTGTTGCGCGAGCATCTCTATGACCAAATGGGTTGAATTGCCTTTGCCAGCCGATGCGAAGTTCAGCTTGGCCGGCTGTGCCTTCGCCAAGCGGGTCAAATCCCCCCAGTTCTTGATACCTGACTGCGGGGATGCCACCAGAAGAAAGGAGTTGGTGGTGAGCATGGCCACCCCCCGGAAATCCTGGTCGGGGTTGTAAGGCAAAGTCTTATAGGTGAACTTGTTGAGTACCATTTGAGCCACGCTGGCCGCATACAACGTATAGCCGTCGGCGGGTTGGCGCACCACATACTGCACGGCAATGGCGCCACCGGCGCCGGGCCTGTTGTCCACCACCACGGGCTGGCCGAGTTGCTTGGTGGCGAATTCAGCCCAGAGGCGGGATACCGTATCCACCCCACCGCCCGCCGCTTGAGGCAGTACCAAGGTCAGCCCTCGCGCGGGCCACGCGCCAGTCCCGTGTGCCGTAGCGGGCGCCATCAGAGCAATGGCCGAGCCAGCCAATAGAGCCGCTAGCGCCCGGATCGCATGTAACCGGAATGAGAGAATCTTCATAGTGCATCCTGTCAAAAAAATGGTTGGGAGCGCATGGAACAACCTATACGGCTAGAAAAGTATGGTCTGTTGGTGACAGATACGCGAATGAAATATCCCGAGGAATCCATTAGTATTTACTCATGCAAACACCTAGCCACGACATCGCCTGGGCTCGCCGCCTCAAGTTTCGGCATCTGGAGACCTTCCTGGTGCTCACGGAATCCGGTTCGCTAACGCAGGCGGCAGTCAGCATGCACATGACCCAGTCTGCGGTTTCGCACTGGCTGTCGGACCTGGAAGAGGCCATAGGCGTGACCCTGCTGACGCGCGGGCGCAAGCTGCAACTCACTCCTGCTGGAGAAATCCTGAAGGATCACGCGCTGCGGATCCTCGGAGATCTTCGCCGCACACAGGCCGATCTGCAGTCCGCCGCCATCGGCGCTGCCAGGCAACTGCGTGTGGGCAGCATCCACTCTGGCCTGATGACCTTGTTACCCGATGCCATACACCAATTCCGTGGCATGGCGCCCAATGTCTCAATCCGGGTCACCGACGCTCCATTCATGCAACTGCTCGATGCCCTCCAACGGCGCGATATCGACCTGGCGATCTTGCCCTTAGACGAGCGTATGCATGGCGTCAATTTCCAAAGCGAGGTTTTGATCGAAGACACCATGGAAGTGGTGGTCGGACGCATGCATCCCTTAGCCATGCAGACCGACGTGAGCTGGAAATCCCTGGAGCCTTATCCCTGGATCGCGCCACCAGCGAATACACTGATGCGCAGACGCCTGGAAAAGGCGCTATTGGACGCAGGGCTCATGCTTCGCGCGCATATCGAGACCTCCTCGATTCCTCTGATTCAGGCGCTCTTGGAAGAGAGCAACGACGTTGCGGCATTGGCCGGTCAGGTCGCCCGCAGACTGCATCACCAGGGATTGGTACACCGCCTGAGGCTGCACACACCCCGAAATTTCGGCGTAATCGGCCTAGTGTGGGACGACGGCGAGTCCAATGACATGCGACGCAGTTTTATTGACGTTCTCCGTCACGTCGTGAAGCAGAAATCTGGCGAGGAATTCGTATTCTGAGTGCCACGCCACGGCACGCCTCCCTCGATACACCGCGCGCTACGTGACGACCCAGGCCGCGCGGCGGATGGAGGCGATGCAGGCGGTGTGGGATGGCGGCGATAGTGACTGGTCTAGGGGAGCTATTGCTCATTTGGCCTCTTCATAGTCATCGAACCACGGGCCCTTACGCTCCGTCCGCACATGGGCCTCGCAGCGAGTCGCGGTCTTCCATGAAGACTCTGAGCTGTGGCAGTGTGCCTCGGCTTCCTCCAGCGAGACGCCGTTCTTCAGGACCCGCTTTTTCCCACGCTGGTAGTGCCGAACGATCCGATGCACGCTGACCCCCATGTCTCTTCGTTGTCGGAGGCTCGAACGACATCAAGCCGACTCACGGCCGGCGTTTTATAAGGGAACGGCTTGCATGCTCGATTCGTCGCCCCGACAGCGAATCGAATGAAGGTGTGAAATAGAGCTTCGAAGAACTACATAGGCTCCATAGGGCCGCTTCCACGCGCCCAACGGAAGGAGCGATTCTCCCCTGCGCAAATTGCAGGCGTCGAGTCTGAGGCAACTCCGTGGCCCGAAACTTTACGCATTGCCCCACCGTTCGGTTACCCCAAACTAGGGTTAGCTTCGTGCAGGATTTGACATCGAAGTTCGCCCCGTTCATAACCAGCGTTCCCGATCCAAACGCATCTTCTTACCTGCTTTCATTGCGGCTTTGTCCCAGTCAGCCATCTGCACACGGATCCACATCATAGTGGTGCGCGAGCCGACGCGAGCTACTGCGACGAAGGCAGAAATACGGGCAGGGCGAGATGCCGGCCTGGTTGTAGCGGTCTGGGGAGTGGCGAAGTTATCGCAATTGCGCATCATTTATTCAATTAGCGACGGATTGGCTTTATTTCACGTTTTCGCATTCCGAGGTTTTGATAGTATCGTCGAAGATTTCCGGGTTGCCGCAAGTTGGGTTGTGGCTGTCAGTAGCCCGCAAGTCTCTTCGGCCCCTCTTTTGCGAGGGGCAATTTTTTGGCCTCTGTGTGGCGTCATGGAATAGGATCGTCTCGGTATTGTCCCTGTTCAGGGTGATGGAGAAGGGGTGTTTGTTGCATCGCTCACGTCGCTGGCCGCTGATGTTCATGACTTCGTGCTGCCGTGCTCTCACAGGAGCCCTGTCGTCGTTGGGTCGCTACATGCTCAAAATGGATTACAAGTGAGCAATCGCCGCCATACGGGAATGCGAGGGGGTGCGACCCAGACTCGCCACGCTGGCTAACGTGGATTGCGGTGGGCGATGAGTACAATGTCAGGCTGCGTCTTTGGCCCATTTGCAGCGTGTCGGTGGGCGGCCATGGCCATGACTTTCCAGGCGCTTGGCCATGGCCAAGCGAGTCCCAGTTGGTAGGCGGCAACGGATATGGCGCAACAATTTCAAGCGAGGAATGGGGTGCTGAACTTTTCTTGGGAAGCGGATAAATGGATTTATACGGCCGTGGGCGTGCCCCTCGCGGGCTGGGTGGCAACCGCTTGGCTCCGCTGGAGGAGGGAGCGCGCGTGGCAGCAGGCCGCTGACAACATGGAACGTGCTCGCCGACAGAAGATTGATCGCCTTGTCCGATTGCCTCCGGAGTGCAAGACTGTCCTCCACGGCTTCCATATGAAGGCTTCCCACACGCGACGGCTGCCCCCCTGGGATCCGGCTGTCCGTATCCTCGTCGAGGAGGGCATCCTTAGCGAGGTATCTGGCGGGGACACCTACGATGCGGTCGACCTTTATTTCAGCGTTAACATCCAGTTGTGGGCCGTGCTCCCCGATTGGCTCGCCGTTGACTCGCCGAAAGACGCCCAGAAATGAGCTCGCTCGCCTGAGTAACTGCAACGAACTGAAGAGTGTCTGGCTCCTGCTTCAATGCCTCAGGCACATCCTTCATCTGCACGGGTTGACCTTGCAGGAGCCGGACGTTGGCCAGCGCTAACCAGACCTGCTGAGAGTCCGGGAACCGCTCAAGGGCGGATTCCCCGGCTGCGCGCCCCCCCGTCGCCTCTTCTGAAGCATGGGGCCTCGTACTTGGGCCGCGGCCATCCGCTCGTCGTCCGGATAGAGCTTGAAGGCCTTGAGAAACAGACCGGCGGAATCCTGGTCGTCCAAGCGCATGAACCAGATGCTGAGCCCAAGTTGCCCTGAGTCGATCGCAACACCCCTGTTGTCCAAACGCAACGGCCGTCCCGTGGCGGCAACGTTGGAAGAAAAGCAACGGACCGGGGTACGCATTTGAACTTCAGCTCGTAGCGCCAAGCCTTGCCCTCCGGGACGTGCTTGCTCTCGCTCAAGAGCATTGGCGTGAGGTCTTGGAGCGGCGGGGGAGGTTGTCTGGCGGCCATGGGACAGGAGCGCGAATTGCTGCATTCGCGCTTCCGTTAACAGTCTAGGCGCCCCGTCGATGGATGCCGCCAACCCAGGCGGGAGCGGGGGAGGGTGCCGGCTCAGGCCTCGGCGATCAGGAACTTGTCCCGATTCTTCCCGAGCCAGCCCGGAGCGCGGCCACGGCCTGACCAGGTTGCACCTGTCTTGGGGTCCTGATATTTCGGGGGCAATTCTGTCTTTGGGGTGGCAGCGGTCGTTGCGCTCGTTCCCGCCGGTCTGCCGCGGCGGCGTTTCGGCGCAATGTCTTCGGCCGTGAGTTCGTATTCCGCCATGAGGACGCGGATTTTCTCGATCACGTCAGCGACCTCAGCGGCACGGACTTCGACCAGCTGAGCTTCGATTTTCTCTTTCTCGGCCAATAGTTGCTTGTATGTCGCCATGTTGGCTTCTCCGCTGGAAAGGATTAAGCCTACAGTATTTTTAACATTCGCGCGACCGGGTTGAAGCTGCTATTAAATCTGCCTCATAGTCGTGATCCTGCAGGCCGATGTAACTAGGACCGTCTTCTTTTGCTTTAGTTCTCGCCAGCGCTTCTCGCATTCACTCTGACTGCTAAAGAAAAAATAATCAGGCTTCGGGAGTGCGTCGGGTTCAGTAGAGGCGACGGCAAAATACCAGTTGCCGGCGCCAGTGGCCTCGTGGTCGTCCACCGGCTGGTCTCGCTGGCCGTCGGTGGCTATGTTATGAACGGCGATCACCGACAGAATTGCTGCGCTTGCAACTGCCCAACGGGCTCCGCTTGGAAGATTAAAGGGGGCTTTTATCATCTGCATCTCGCGCAAATCATGGCCGGTCGAATCTGACCTCAGGATAGCAGCGTTTCGGCGCTGCTTGATCCCCCCTCACGGGCGAAGCCATACCGAACTGATCCACTCGATTGAAAAGCTCGGGGATGGCAAGATTGCCTGCTGGCAGCACATCCGAATAACTCCGAAGGTACCCTTTGCAAGGTGATGCGTTGACCATCTCCCGACCACCGCTCTCACACGATGTGATTGACACTGTTGTTGCGACTGCGACGGATTCTCGTGGCCACAAGCAGCTGATTGAAGCGCTTCGTCGGACAGGTTTGGGCACCGTCCGGCTCGGCAATGTGCGAGACGGATTTTCGCTCAGGACGCCTGATTGTCTTGTCATCGCGCCAGACGGGAACTCTCTCGGGGTTTACCGGGAATGGGTTCAGGCGGTACTCGGCGACGTCGGTGGCGATCCTGTGGCTGTGTGGCGCAAGCACAAGGGCGGTGAGCTGCGGTTCGCGGATGCCGAAATCGAGCGAATCTGTTTTGTGGCTCCTTACGGCACGGGCACCGCGGAGTTCTACCAGATCATCGTACGCCGATACCAATATTGGATCGAGCGGGCGCTGTTTCGCGCGGATATCTGCGCTGAACCCAGGTCACTTGACTGCCTGCTGGAACAAACCAGCTGCAGGGGCATGGCACTGGAGGCGCGAATGCCTTTCGGCGCCCCGTCCTACCATCTGTGGAGGATCGAGGATCTCGCGGAGGTGTTGCGCCTTGAGAGCGAGTTGGATGACGCAGAGAAGGCCGAACAAGCGCGCGTCATCGTCCTGACACGCAATATGCGGACGGGCGAAGTACGCTCAACTCGGTACTTCGATACGTATCCTGAGTTGCGCGACCGCAAGCCGCGGCTGGCACGTTTCTTTGCTGACTGGGATCGCTCGAGCGCGGGCCGGAACGGCGCCCCGCTCACCGACCACTGGGTCTTCGAGGTCAGCGATTATACGAACCCGCGAGACCAGTCTCGCCACCTCACAGTGCTTCCCGCCTGGACCACACCGCGCAGGCTGCCAGAAATCAAGGAGAAGCGTCGCGCATCCGTATTGGCGCTATGGGACGAGCTGCTCCGATTCGACGTGCGTGCGGGCCACGCTTTTGCCTGGTTCTTCTTTATGTTGCACGGCAATCGGCTCGGGCCCTGGGTGGGGGAGCAGATCCTGGCAGCGGCCGAGGCCGGTACTATCGAGTTGCCCGAGCACGACTACCGGGTACTGAAGGACTGGAGCCGCGCGCCATACGGCTTCTGACAGCGGCGTCCCGATCGAGGTGCTCCTCGGCGCCTGCATGCAAGGAGATCGAAAAAATGTCCGCATGTGCGGGCTTTTTTTTAAGAGAGCCGCGCGTCGTAGAGCCAACGCCGCTGCTTTGCATAGGAAATCAGCGCGGCTTGCGGATGCTCCGGATTGATGAGGACGTTGAGTTCCTCCGGGACTACGATCGACGGCACGACGAGCACCACCGATCCTTTCGATGCCACCCACGCCTCGCCAGCGTCCAAACTCGTTTTCCCCGCAGGGATCGCGTCCCAGCCGACGGGTGCAGTCGCGGCCGTCATCCGCAACGCAGCGGCCCAGACGTCGTCGGGGATTTCGATCCGAACCAGATACCGGTTCAGGGGAAGACTCGCGGCGCCCAGATGCGCTAGTGTCTCGAGGCACGCTAAGGCAATACTGGATGCGCAGTACACCAACGAGGTGCCTTGTCGGTTCCAGCGCCCACCAGTTGCTTTGGCTCCAGCGCCACTGCGGTCGTCGGCCGTGTAGTCAGGCGTGTCCGTCGCGATTCGCCAGACGGTCCTCAAGCGTAGGCTCCGCTCTGCATCTTCGCGACCAGGTCGGAGACGACTTCCTGCCCGGCCACGGTATCCATCAACTCTGCCGGGCGTTGGCCGCCCAATGCTTGAGAGGGCTGCTCGAGCCACTGTGCCACCCACTGGGCAGCGTTGAAGTTTGTCCCATCACCTGACCGTTCGACCATGGCCTGCACCTGGCCAACCAGCTTCGCCATGCCTACAACGCGTTCACTTTGCTCGCTAGATAGGTTCTGATGCGCCTTCGCTTTTCTGTCGACCGTCGCCCTTGGCAGATTCAGGGTCTTGATCAGGTGCTCCTTTGTCGTGCCCATGAGCTGCGCAAGACGTGAGACGTCGGTAGCCGGAATCCCTGCTCTGATGATTTGGATGACGTATAAGACACCTTGAGTCGTCAGGCTGGCCTCATGGACCGCAGAAAAATCGCTGACGCGGAAACCAGCGTGCGGCTTACGAGCGGCCACTTTGGCTCTAACGCCAACGGCGGTAGTCATATCGATCTCCATTTGAGCAATTAGTATAGCTCAAATGAGAAACGGCGCGGACAAGCTCCTTGGCTTGCATAGTCGCCGCCTTGGCGGCCGCTGGAGGGGCAACCTCGGTGCAGCGGCCGGGTGCTTTGCGCCTGTGCGGTCCGTTTGCATCGATGCCAACAGCCTAGCGATCCCTGGGGCTCCGTCAATGTGCTCGAATCAAATTTGATTTGAGGAATCCAGTGAGAATGATTCGAGCTGACATTCTCTGATCAATTTTGATGTAAGATTGATTTGAGATCAATCTCGAATCACTCTTGAGGCACCGAGATGGCGAGAATCGAACTGTTCGAAGGCATCCTAAAGTACTTTAGGGACCGCGCCGCCGCAGGCCAGGTCGAATTGCGTCGCAGAGACGTAGAAGGCGCTGTGGATGCGCCTCCAGCCACTGTGCTCCGCTATCTGGAAAGACTTGAGGCCGTCGGGATGATCGAGCGGCTGGGGAGGTCTTCCAGCACGCGATACCGGCTCCAGGGGCTGGCGCAGCCTGTCGCAGTCGCCCAAGTATCGAGCACGCCGGCGGCGGATGCACCAGCGCCGGCACCGGTAGGGACAGCCGCTCTGAGCTGGTCCGCCGCGGCCAAGAATCTGACGGTCCAACTCGATGCTCCATTGGGCGTACGCATCCCCGTGAGCTACCAACGGAAGATAGTCGACGACTACCAGCCGAACCAGACCTTCCTGCTTCCTGAATCCCTTGCCAACGAGTTATACAGGGAAGGGCGGATGCAAGGCCAGCAGCCGGCAGGTACATACGCGCGCAATGTCATCGCTCCGTTGCTGATCGATCTTTCGTTCTCATCCTCCCGTCTTGAGGGGAACAGGTACTCCAGGCTCGATACGGAGGTATTGTTCGAATCAGGGCGGGCAGATCCTGGCGATCTGGATGCGACGATGCTCCTGAACCACAAGCAGGCGATCGAGTTTCTGATAGATGAGGTACCGCTATACGGAATGAGCGTGCCAATCGTTCGCAACCTGCATACGCTGTTGATGCAAGGGTTGCTTAAGGACGAGGATGCACTCGGGACCATCCGCAATAAGGTGGTGAATATCAGCAATACCGTGTACGTGCCCTCCCACGCCCCGCAACTGCTAGATGAGATGCTGACGCAGATCATCGAGAAGGCAAAGTTGGTCAAGAATCCAATGGAAGCGGCGTTCTTCCTTTGGGCGAACATTGCATATCTCCAACCGTTCGAGGATGGGAACAAGCGTACCAGTCGTCTCAGCGCAAACATCCCACTTCTGCTTTACAACTGTGCCCCGCTCAGTTTCCTCGATGTCAGCGACGACGACTACGGTAGGGCTATGATCGGCGTCTATGAACTGCTCGATACAAGCATCGCCGCCGATCTGTTTGCTTGGACTTATCGCCGATCGATCGCAAAGTACGCCGCCCAGATCGCAGCGGCCGGGCAGCCCGATCCATTCCGGGCAAAGTATCGAGAGGCGATTTACGAAGTGGTTGCGCAGGTCGTGCGGGACCGAGAATCTCTGACCAAAGCGATCGCGGGTCTCGGCGTGGACCCGGGCGCTGCCACTCAGCTTCACGAGATCGTCATGAGTGATCTCTCTAGGCTTGGAGAACACAACTTCTCTCGCTATCGCCTGCGGATGAGAGAGGTCCAGCAATGGATCGCTGAAGGGCGTCCAGCGGCCGACTGAGCTGCGACCGATCAAGAGCGCCTTAGCTTGTCGAGGAAGGAGTTGCGCCCCGATGCCTGCGCAGAATCGGTTGGAACCAGAACAGCTCGCTCGTGAGCCAGATCGATAGTGGGCCGCTCCTGCGCTGAATTGTCGGGCGTCCACCCAGTTTCTGGAAGAACCGGCTGTATGCCTGCTTCCAGCGTACCGCGCCATTGCGCAGCACCTGTGATGGGATTTCGAACAGCCAGGGCGTTAGCTCCGCGTTCTTGTAACGCGCGTATTCCTGGTCAATCGGAGAATCTTGCCCCACCAAGACCAGCGCCTTGCGCTGGAATGCCCGGTAGTATCGATCCTCACCAACTTTTGCGTTGTAGACGAAGCGCTGGCACCCAATCCAGCGCAGCAGAATGGCTTGCTGCGCTGGCGTCGGGTAACAGCGGAATCGGTATCCGGTTTGCATGAGATGACTAGAGGGCTCGAGACCCCGCTTCGCGTGTTCAGCTATCGCCTATTGCGCGGCCGCTCAGTCGTCGCGATGACTAGGATCATTCTCAATGACCCAACGGACCGAGGTAACGAGGGCGGCGAGGAGAACGGCGACGTATCCTGCTGCAGCTGCGAATTGTATCTTGAGCCTCGCTAGCAACAAATTGTAAGGAACGACAGGCTGGGACACTATTGCCCGTGAGAGGGGATCTTTGAGACTGCGGAGCTAGTTTGCCTGCATGTGCATCTCGTGTGCCTTGGCCTTCTGTCGGCGCTGATGATCCTCTTGCTCGGCGATCACGCGCAAGGTAGCCTGCTTAAACAGAGAGCCATCGGTAAGCATTGAGGCGAACGACCTCAACTCGTCGAGCGAAATTCGGTCCAGCTGGTTATCCGGCTGCATGTCGATTTTGTTGGGGGGCGAAGAGGAACTATTGTCCGCAACGCAAGGCCTTGCAAGCGTTGTAGCCTAAATGGTGCGTAAATCCCTCAAAATCCGCGTAATCGAGATGGGTTGATCCTGGCTCGCCGTCGTCAGCTTCGTATGGGACGGCGCTTTCGCACGACTACGGACGGTGCTTTGGAATCGCTCTCGGAACCCGCGCCCGCCGGCCGGACACGGCCTTCCAATTGGGCGGACGTGATGGCGTGCTTGTAGATCGCGTGTATGCCGTCCGGCGTGTTCAGAAGTACAACAAAGTTGTCGAACGACTCGATAGGGGGAGCAACGCTACCAAGGCGTAGTACCCGCTAAAGCGAGCGGCCTTGAGGACTTTCCTAAACGGGAGGAACCACGATGCTTCGAAAAGAAGTAATCCTAAAAGGTAAATCGTCACAGCTGCATTTCCCGCCTCTTGTTGATATGCAAAAAGGACGGGTGTAGGTGCAGGGAGTTGACCTACACCCCTCGAAAACGGCAACCGAGGGTCAGTCAAATTGACGCACCGAAGTTTGCCGCATTGCGGAAATTTCAATACCCCTACTAAGTGGCGGGCACCGATCGGAGGGGAGCAGCACTTTGCCGTGTCTCCCCTCGCAAAGAAAAGGCCCGCCGAAGCGGGCCTGGGACCTACATGACGAAGGGATTCACTGCGTCGCAAGCAACCAACCGCCCAGTTGTAACCTGCTACGCAATCAAGCGCCACGAAGGACGCTAAGCCCGCCGCGAAAGCCGTGCGGTATTCCTAGCTTAGGCGGGATCTGAGACCGTCACGACACAACATTGACCTCCGATGATCTATTACGCGCACCGGCTGTCGTAACGGCGCAGCCTTTTACATCTTCGTCACAATGATCAGCACCGCAAGTAGGAAAGGTGGCCTAATCTAAAAGTGCCGCTGTGCAATGCGGCACCTTCTACGTTCATCGTGGCGTAGGGGTGGAGTCGGTAGCCAGGAGCCTCCCGCTGGTGGTACCCGACGCCGCCTGTATCTCCTAGCAGTACCACGGCCCGCTTTGGCGGGCCGTGTTTGTTTCTGCGGCGATTTGAAGAGGCCCGCCGAGGCGGGCCTTCCAAAACGCAGAACCGTCGTTCACTGCGTCGTGAAGCTCCAAGTCTTGTTCACCGGCTGGCCGTTGTTCGTGCCAACCAGCTTGGCGGAGTATGTCGTCTTGGCCGCCAGCGGTGCGTCGGGAATGAGCGCCCCAACGTTGCTCGACAACACCTTGTCTTAATCTCGTGACTCGCCGGGAAATCGCCGCTGAAGTATGGGCTTGGGTTGGGCCCAGAGCGACGGGAACGGCTCGCTTCGGTGGCGAACCCCGACGACATGGCGCGTGCATAAAGGGCAACTATGCACCAACCTCTCCGGAACCTGCCGGTCGGCAGACAGCCCCGTTGCGCTCATGGCGCTCGCGAGCCGGAAGGGCGACGCAGTGCGGCGATCTGAACTCGCTAGCGGCGCTAGCGAAGTAGTAACGGCAGGTTGTATTCGTCATGTCTGCACGGTTGTCGAGATCGAGGCGATCACGGCGAACAGCGTGCCGCGGAAGCGAGCCTATCGCGCATACAACGCCGGGCTGGACGGGACGGTTTCCAGATCTCCGGAAGGCGACGGCTGCGTGGCCTAGTCCAGAGCCCGGTTTGCCGCCTCAAGGCATAAGCCGGGAGCAACGGCGCCATGATGCCGCGCGACGCGATTCCGGCCCGCCAGCTTGGCGACGTAGCAGGCACGATCCGCAGCTTGGAGCCACTGGTCCCAGTGCTTGTCGTTGGCGTCGACCCATGCGATGCCGATGCTTACCGTGACCCGGACCTGTGTTCCAGCTGCGTCGATGACCATGGCTTCGACGCGCTTTCGCAACCGCTCTGCAATTTCCACGGCCTTGTCCGCGCTGACTTTGGGCAGATAGAGCGCAAACTCCTCGCCCCCGAAGCGGGCAAAGGCATCACTTGCGCGCAGACTGCCTTGTACTGTTCTGGCGAAGGCGGCCAACACCTGGTCCCCCGCGGGATGGCCGAAACGGTCGTTGATCGCCTTGAAGTGATCGAGGTCGAGGACAGCGATGGCACTACCCGGGGCCGCCTTGGCCGGCAGGCGGGAGAGGAACCACCGCCGATTGCCGACACCGGTCAGGCTGTCGGTCTGCGCAGCGAGCAGGAGTGCTGTCTCGGTGCGTTCATTGACCAGGGCCATCACGAGGAATGCGATCAGGAAATTGGCGAAGATCTGCAGGAAGAGGGCCGTGGCCGGGTCAAAGAATGTGGCGATGCCGCCAGCAAGGAAGATGAGGCGAGCCGCGTCGATTGCCGCACTGGTTGCCAGACAGGCAATCAGGGGCAGCCGCGAAGTGAGCGGGTCACTGAGGCGATCTCTCCAGAGTTCGATGGCCGCGGCGGTGAGGAAGCATACGGCAGTGAGATGGTATGCGCTGGCTCGCAGGGTGTCGACGAGTGGAAACCGAGTGATGATCCCGACAAGGAACCATCCCGTGGGGACGGAGAGCATCAGCCAGCGATGGATTCTGCGCCGACCGCTCACGCTGCGCATGCCGCCCCAGACCAGTACGTAGCCCGTGATGCCGAGCAGGAGACCAAGGTGCGCCCATAGCCACGGAGGCAGCGCGGCCCGCTCACCCAGGGAGGACAGGGTGGCGCCAACAGCCAATGCGCTGAATCCCGTGGCCAGCATCGCCAACCCGCCTGGTTTGGTGGATTTCCGGCGAGTGTTCAGGATGCCAATGGCGCCCGCCAATGTCGAGGTATCGTGAAGCAGGAGGGTCGTGGCGAGATCAATAGTGATGCGCATAGGTCAGCCGACCAGAGCGTACGCTGCCGAAAGCCGCAATTGGGAAGAAGTGATTTACCAAGCAATAGCATGCACCGGGCAGATCAGCGAGCACAATGAGTTTCTACCCCGCACCGGAGGGGCATGGTATAAGACATTGCGCAGAGTGGATATTTAGTGCGCGATAAAGATACTAAATTAATCGGTCGAGGCCGGCGAAGCTAAGCTGATCTGTCGCATTTTGGATATGACTTGTAGTCGCGAGCGTGCACCAAGCTGGAGCAGAATGGCCGAAACATGTTCTTTGACGGTGTTTTCCGTTAAACCGAGATGCCGTGCGATGGCCTTGTTGGACAATCCATCGAGCAAATGGCGTAGCACAGTACCTTGGCGGTTCGTGAGGCCGAGGGCTTTTGTCTCGAAAGTGCAGCTCAATGTCGCGCCGACAGGTTGATTAGGTACATCGCTCGTTGGGCAAACAGATGGGCCGCTATTGTCTTCAAGGAGCGGCTTCATCCTCGATATAAGCTCTATGCGCTTGCGAGCGCCAAGGCGCTTCAGGATGGCGGAGACATGTTGCTTGACGGTATTCACCGCCAAGCCCAAGCGGCGCGCGATGAGCTTATCGGGCAGTCCCTCCAGCACCAGGGCGAGTACGACCAGTTGACGTTCAGTCAGGCCTTGTCTAGTGGGAGTGATTGGAACGTGATTCGCTGAGATGCCTTCGGCGTGCATCACAATGATCGTCGCCTGAATCTCCTGGACCTGAGAAACCGAAAGTTTCGGTAGTGTAGTAAGAATGTCCCTAAGCTGCCCGTTCACAGTTCCTCCCCCCCGTTTTTTATCCCGGCATGCGACTTCCGCACTGGATTTTCCACAAAGCGCGACTTGGAGCGCCAATGTCGCATCGCGATCTTCGCCGCGAATTTGCGTCGGCATTGGCGTCGCCGCGAGTCTACACGCGGGTTTCTCCCTAGAGAAGAATCGAGACGATGGCCTGCATGAATTACGTCAAAACGTTTGTGATCGGCTGGACATAGTCGGATGCAGATCGCCGCATTTGATGGAGTTTTATTGCTTCTCATTTTTCGAGTGGAGTGCGCAAATAGCCTCCTGAACAAGGATTATTGAGCTTCTTGCGGCCTATAGCGGAAGTCTCGACACGCCGTTGGCCGGGGTTTCTACCCCATTTTTTGGGTCAATCAAGATAGCGTGTGAATGTCTTTAATTTACAACTTCTGGCAGAATTTGATCGTTTCAGGAAGTGAGGGGGGGAATGATGAGAATAAAGCGCATCGCTCAAGTATGCGCACCGTCTTTGCGAACCGCCCCAGCAGTGTGGGTGATTGGCGAAAAAATATGACTGAGAGACCAGAGATCTATGCCCAGAAGCTTATCGCGAGCGATGCCGACGAATTTGCGGCGCGCCTGCGACCGATCTGGGGCAATGTCGCGATCGACTCGGGGAGGGGAGATCATTTTGATGTGCGGCTGGCGTCGAGTCTCGCCGGCGGTGCGGTGACGCATCAAATCCAGACGACGACGGGTGTTCAGTTCCGATTTGACAGGCAGTTCGACGGCTACGCGCTCGTTTTGCTCCACGAGGGCGGTCTGCGGGCGCGGATTGGGCAACAGGAGCGCGCCTGGTCGGCAGGCGCTTGCGCAATTCTGGATGCGGCGCAGGTCAGCCAATGGCAATGGCAGGCGGGCAGCTACGACATGCTGCTAGTCTCGGCGAGCGATATCACGCAGCGGCTTTCGACCCTGCTGGAAGCACCCGTGACGCGCCCTTTGATGTTCCAGGCTGAGGTTTCCCCGAAGTCGGACGGGGTGAGACTGGGTGGTGCGGTGATGCAACTGATGCAGTCGTGTTTCGGCGATGACGGATCCAGGGTGACGGCGATGGCCACGGCGGCCAGCATACGTGACGTTGCCGTGGGGGCCTTCCTAGAGGGCTTGCCGCACAATTATGCCGACAGGCTGCTAGGCAAGGCACCGGGACCGTCACCAAGGCATGTAAGATCCGCGATCGAGTTTATCCATGCCTATGCGCGGGACAGCATTCTCGTCGAGGATATTGCCAAGGCCGCCGGCGTCAGCGTGCGCGCCCTGCAGGTGGGATTCGCCACGTTCAAGAGCACCACGCCAATGGCGTACTTAAAGCGAGTTAGGCTGGAGGGCGTGCGCAATGAACTCCTGCACAGCGATGATGCGTCGGTTGCTGAAGTCGCGATGCGCTGGGGGTTCAAGCAGCTCGGCATGTTCGCCAAGGTGTATCGCGATGCGTTCGGCGAGCTGCCATCGCAGACACGGCGGATTGCGAGGAGATAGGGAGACTCCTGTTTCGCCGTCGCGGGACATTCGTGCTCGGAAAGGGAAAAAAACCAGACGATCCGTTGCTCCCCGCGCGCGGATCGTCTGGGCGTCAATAGCGGGAACCTCTAAACGCAGCGCGGATATTAGATGTGCCATATCTGGCTGACTACCCTGCCATCGATCGGGCAATCGAAATGCCTGCGTATATTGAGCGTGTCGTGCGTTATTTTGATATTTAGGCGAAAAAGAAGGCGACCCACCACAAGGAGACATGGGTATGGCGGGTCGCCTTTCCGTCAACCGCGGGAGATCAGTTCTGCAGGGCGAGTATTAGGTGGCCATATCCGAACGAATACCCTGCCCTGGATGGGGTAATTGAAATATCTGCGTCCATAGGTTGATTTATGCGTTATTGAGATATTTAGGTGCCGATCCAGAACACGCAACGGGTTGTTCGAGAATCGCTGTGCAGGCGGACAATGCGAGTCCGTAAGCGCACGCGGGCACTCGACCCGACCGGCCCCGACGAGTTCCACCGCGACCACGCGCGCGACGGCGGTTTCTGGCGGGGTGTCAAGGTGCAGCCCTCAGTCGAGGGTGATAGCGGCGCGCCGAACCAGAGCGCGCCACACAGGTGTTTCGCTTCGGATGGCATCGGCCATGGCCTCGCCGCTGCTAGGATCCCGCAGTCTGGTAGTCCGTCTTGAGCGCCAGTACGGCCCGCGACATCGCGGCGTTCAGGGATTGGCGCAGGGGGGCGGACATCCCCGGCGGGGCCACCTCAACGATGGACCGGCCGATGAGGATTTGCCGCCGCACGTAAGCAAGTTGCCTCGGAGTTCTTCATATAATGATCCATTGTTGAATGACTGGGGCATTCATCATATTCACCTCGGAACGTATGTCGAATCCGATGGATTCGTAAGTCGCACCGGACCGGTACTATTTGCACGCTTTTGATACCGATAACGCTTACTTTGTCGACGTGCTTCCGCGCGGATCGTGGAGCCGTCAAGGCATAGTCAAAGAGCTCCACAAAAATTGACCGGATTCGATCAGGCACTTCCTAGTGAATGGCATAGTTGGTTTGACTAGGCCTATCACAGGAGACTGGGCGCAGCGGAATTCTATTGAGGGGAAACAGTGGACAGAGAGTCGGTTTGGGTGCGCATGCGCTCGGCAGCACGTAGGATCAAGCGTGATGCTGTCGCGCTATGGTTTGCATACAGACATCCAGGCACACCGTTGGCAGTCAAGGCTCTCTGTGTTTTCGTGGTTGGATATGCCCTGAGCCCTATCGATCTTATTCCTGACTTTATTCCCGTCCTTGGCTACGTGGATGATGTTCTGCTGCTGCCAGGGCTAATCTTGCTTGCCATTCGGCTTCTTCCGTCCTCCGTCGTATCGGAATGTCGTAAGCAGGCAGAGGAGTGGATTGCCCAGAAGAGGGAGAAGCCAACGAGCTACTGGGGTGCATGCCTGGTGGTAGCAATATGGCTTGCCGTGGCATATGCATGCTGGCGATGGTATGCAGAATAGCCCCTTCGTGCCAGTCAGCAGCGCGCCGTATGGGATCAGGCTGAGGGAGGCGGTGGCTCCGTGCCAGAAGCTTGGTGCGGCGCTCAGTGCTTGTGGCGCCCGGGATGCTGGCTGATACGCCGACGCTGCCCGAATCGCCGGGCAGGCCTGCGTGCGCGCCTATGACACGCTGATAGTGCCGGCTTTGCGATAGGGCGGTACCGGAAGTAGCCGCATCGCTGAGATAGCGCGCCAGTGCGAAAAAATAGGGCCGCGGTAGCGGGCTGCGGTCCAGGAAATCCAGTTCGGGGTCAAAGGCCGAACGGGCCGAGTATTTTTACGTTGCGCAGGTCTCGACGGTACCGCCTTTTGGGAGGGTTTCGACGGTCAGTGGCTGTACCGTCGAATGAACTCTTTCTTGGCCTTCGAAATGGCATGCGACACCTCACTGGCGGATTCGATGCCGACCGCGATGATGAGTTGCCCCCCGTCGCACAAATTGGCGACCAACACGAGTTGCCGAGATGTGCCGCACCGAAATTCATCGACTGCCCAGAAAACCGCTGGATCCAGATCGTCAGCGGCATCGAGATCATCAATGTGACCTGATGTCCAGGTTAAGGCGTGATGCTCTAGGAGGCCGACCAGCAGACGTTCCTTGGCAGGCAGTTGTTCGATTGCGGCGAGTGCTTCGTCAAGCGTCATGGCGGTCTGGCTGATATGGCTACGCGGCGTGTTAGGAGGGCTGGCGAAATGGGCTGCATGATCTCCCCCTCCCTGATGTAATTTCTCGTGCTCTTGTACCAGACTCGACCGGGGTTAGCGATCCGCCAATCGTTGGGTAAGATTCGTTGTCGTGCGCAACACTAGCGACATGTTTGACGAAATATTCAAAAGCTCGAACCGGTCGATTAGCAGTTCAGCGGGGGCGCAGGAAGAGGGAGAAATCACCGGCAATCCGCTCCGCAAAACCGAAGTGGGTCTAGGCGTGATGCGGGTTTTCGGGTGATCACAAGGAGGGGATTGCGGAGCAGAAGTCCACATGAAACCCGCGCCGCACATGGAAACCTTAAGAGCTTGGATGGCTTCTGCTCTACCACTGAGCTACACCCGCGCGTTGGCTGACATGAAAAAGGAAGGCGACCCGCCACATGGAGACATGGGGCGTCCGTTGGTTAGCTGCGGGAGATCAGTTCCGCAGGGCGAGTATCAGACGTTCATATCCGAATGAATACCCTGCCCTGGATGAGTCAATTGGACCCGTATCAATCAGCCTGTGCCCTTCGGAATATGAAAGTCAGACGGATTGAGGTGAGTGGCAAGCAACCTGCCAAATGCATTCAGCAGTACATCTGAGTTCATGCCCGATGTGCCTGCCAGAGCGGGACAGATGATCCAGCCGGTTCCACACCGTTTGAACATGCGCAGGTGTTTCGCCTGATCGGCTGGCTGCAACAGCAGTTCTTCGGCGACCATATCGCCGAGCGCGAAGGCTCGAATAAAGTCTTCCGTATGCCGATGGCCCAAGCACACCACGAGCTTTGGCTGCCAACGCGTGCAGATCTCGGACAGAAAGCGAAAACGCCCGCCATGGCGGCAAAGGTCCAGGTAGCGCTGCTTGGGTACCAACTCCCTTTGTCCGCGGAACACCTTGGACCAAGGCGTTAGGCCATCGAGATGCAATGGCAATGGAAACAGGCTCAGCTTGAACTCGGCGCCCCAGGGCCCATACAGCTGCTGTTCGTAATACTGCTGGCAGTCCGCGGCACCCAGGGGGAGGCCCAACACTTCGGCGCGAGCCGCCGCCATGATGCGGGCAATATGCTGATGGCCCAGCCATCTTCCGAGGCTCTCGCGATACGTTGTGCGAAACGCTGTATCCCATGCCGGAGGGGACATGCGCGGCCTCAGCGGCGCGGTCAGATGTTCGAACCACGGATGTGGGCTTCCGTCGCAGAACCACACCGACGCCCCCGGATTCCCCCCTTCCATCCCGACATACGAAGCAAAATAGCCGTCCAATTCCGACCTAGTAAACACGGCATTTTTCATACTGCTCCCCTTACAGCTTAATGCGCCCCGCTAACTCAGCGCTCCAACGTGCTGATCTGCCACCTAACCCGCCGCTGGCGGCGTCTCGCCGGATACCAAACGAGACATGGGCGCGGATGAAGTGTTCCGCTTCAAGGAGTTTCAGGTCTTCCCGAATTGTTTGCCGGTCAGCCCGACTCCAAGTCATGGATCTAGTGGCCCGGAATTCCTGCTTTGGACTCGGCTTGGTTCGGGGTCCGGGTCAATGCGATGGAGGCTCACTGTGATGCGGAAAGGGAAAAGGCGGTCAGCCGTGCGCCCGGATGAGGAGGGAAATCCGATGCATCCAGCCGCCGCGCCAAGTAGGCTCCCAGCGCGTCAAGAAGCACATTGGAACTCAGCCCTTTGGGGCCGCCGAGTGAAGGGCTAAGCACCAGCGCAGTTCGTTCATGTTCAAAGACATATAGCGATTGAGGCATATCTGCTGGCTGCAGAATTTCCTCAATTCCATCGATACCTTCGAAGCCGAACGCACGCAGATAATCGTACCTGTGCCGTTGGCCCAAGCACAGGATGATGCGCGGTTGATGCAGATGGCGCAGCTTGGAGATGAAGCGGAATCGGCCGCCATCGCGGCACAAGTGCAAGTAGGCCGATTTGGAGCGCAGAACGGAATCTTCTTCGAACGCCTCGTTCCATGGCCGGTTGGGACGTGGATTTTCTGGAAATGGAAATAGATTCAACTTGAACTCCCAGCCATGCGGCGCATAGAGATAGTGGTAGAAATACTCCGTCGCGTCGATTGGGCTATGCGCTGGCGCCAGGGTCGATGCGTAGGCCGATGCGATTACGCGCGCAATTCGGTAGTGCGTTTGCCATTGCTGGAAGAAGTGAGCATTGGCTCGACGAAAGGCGGCGTTCCAGGAGCCGGGCTGCTTCTCCGGGCGCAGTGCTCTCAGCGATGGCATGCAGCTGAACAACGGAGCCACATCGCACACCCAGAGGGCCGCATTGGGATTGCCGCCATCCATTCCAATGAACGACGTAAAAGCGAGGTCGAGTTCCGCACGGCCCGGTGCGGAGATTCGAGTCTGTGTCATCCCTAAACCTCCAATGGGCGCGCTGCCTGTCCGCCCGCTTTCTGTCGATGTGCTGACCACTGTTTCCCGAACGATAGAGCGCCCGCAACTCAGGCAAAGCGCGGCCAAGACGGTAGGCAGATGCTACTGATAGGTCATGGTGAATGTCATAACGCTGTTGGCCCTGCCAGGTCCCACCGCAGATCCCGTCTGGTAGTAGCGGGCCCTGAAGGGGATGGTGTAGCTGCCGCCGGTGCCGCTGTTGTAGCCGCTGAAGGTCTGGGCGCTGCCCAGGGGAAAGGGGGTGCCGGAGCCGTTCAGCAACTGCAGTCCGACGCCGCTCGCGGTGGACGAGGCATCCAGCGCTACAACGGAATTCTGCGCGTTGACAATCGGGGTGACCGCGTCGACCTGGTAGCGGATGGTGTTCATTCCCGTCGGGCAATTGTTCAACGCAAGGTTGAAGTTGACCGAGGACGTAAACGTATTTGGGCCGCTGAATTCGGAGGCCCGGTGCGTGCCCAGGTTGACCGTGATGTTCGGCGTGGTGCACGCCAGCACGGTGAATACCGGATTGCCGGTTACCGTCACTGGAAGGATATTGCTGACATTGGCAATCGGGCGTTCGGACATCCCGATGTGGGCAATGGCACCCAGGGATACTGTGCCCGGCGTGATGGGCCCCGTCTTCACGAAGGCGAATGCCATGCCGGGTCCGAAGACGTAGTTGAAGAATGCGGAGCTGGACGCGATGCTGCCGTAGCTTTGCCAACCGGTGGAATTGAGTCCCGATTGCCCGTACCAGCCGCTTGGAAGATTGGAGCCGATCTGCATGATCAATCCAACGCCAGCGAGGTTAGTATTGAATACTTGGTAGGTAACTCCGTTCTCCGAGTACGTTTGACCGGAGGAGGAAAGCAGTGACTGATACACCGGGCCGACGAAGGTGTTGCCCATCGTTTCGGTGCAGCTCCAGACGTTTGGATAGTTTGTCTGGAAGCTCGTGAAGGGGGTGATCCGGGTGCCTGTCGGCTTATCCCGCGGAATCGCATAGGCTCCGGTTGGCAGAGTGAAGGTGAGGGCGCTGTAGCTAGTCACGCACGTCAAGAAGGCGAGGGCAGGGGCGCAGGAGGTCGCCAGGCATAGCAGGATGGCGGTCTTCACGCAGATGACAAAGCGCCGGATGTTCGGGCTGGAAGCGCGTGGCTCTCGGGCAAGCGAAGGTGCGGTCATGGCGTACATCATTTGCAGATCAATGCCGTTGCGGAATAGGGTGTAGCGTTGCCGGGTGGCCGTCTCGGGCAGGCTGTAGGCCACCGCGCACTGTTCAGGCAGGCGATGACGTAACGCCGTCTGACGGTCGCGGCTATTGGTAACTCATCGTGAAAGTCGCCAGCCCCTTTACTGTCCCGGGTGTTGCTGGGCCAGTCGAAATATACTGTGCGGTCAATGGAATGTGAGTCGTGCTGGCGGACCCACCCACCTTCCACTGATTCGGATTTCCGGCCGCTGCCGAATCGGGGCCATAGCTGACTGCCGATCCGCTGCTATTCAGTACGCGCAGCTTCACCCCCGACGCGGTCGAACCTGTGGCAAGTGTCAGGTTGCTGCTCGTGTTGCCGGTATTGGTTGCATCGGTAAGAGTCACATAGACGCTGGCGCCGGCTTGGCACGACAGTCCGATGTTGAAGGGGGTGTTGCCGGTTGTCGTGCCGAAGGGGCTCAGCGCGCTGGCCCTGACGGTCGGCAGTGCGACGCCGACCGATGGCGTCGTCACCGTGCAGGTGGCTGCGACGATCAACGTGTTGTTGACCGAAATCGTCACCTGCACCGGCGAAGTCACGTTCGCCGGGATATTGTGGCTGACCAGTGTGAACAGCTGCGGAATGTTGACTGGGCCGCCACTCCCCACCTGTGCCGCGGTTTTGATCAGTTGATAGGAGAACGTGAAGTTGCCGGTGAACGAAGCGCCGGTCGTGATCGGCGCGCCGAAATCATCCCAACTGCCTATATTTAAGTTAGACAACCTCCTGTTGTTGTAGGTCACGTCGATCACCCGGATGCCGATGCCTGCGACCCCGGTATTCCAGACGCCCGTCACCGGGCTGCCGGTCAATTTCGGGTAGTACTGGAGATACCAGCCGCTGTTGGGCGACCCCGGATTCGACGGACAGGAGGCGGATACCGTCGACGATTGAAGCGGGCCGATCGCGGTGCCGACCGGCGTGTCGCGCGGTACGGTGACCGTGCCGAAGCTGATCGCTGCCGAGCCGGTGATCGTGCATTGCAGGGCCGCTTCTGCGGGCAAGCTGGCGGCGAGTCCGGCGCATCCTGCCGCCCACAGCGTGACGAAACGGAACCACTTGCGCAGGACCGCGCGTGACAGAGAATGGATCATTGTGAATGACCTCCGGCTGGTGAAACCTCCGTTGCCTCGTTCAACGTGCAGTATCGCGCCGCACACCGCATCGATGCGCGCATCGGAACCGCGATCTTCGTCCCTGGGCGGCAAGCGATAGGCGAGCGCGTATTGCGTCGGCCGCATCGACCCTCTTTCCGGCGACATCCCCTGATCGGCGACACCCCGCACGAAGATCCGGCTGTCCTGGCTGATCGCACCGACGCTTCGCTGCGTGGCGAGAATTCGCAGAGATAACCCAAGCTCCATCGACGGCTTTCCGGGCGATGCACCTTCTTGTCTCTGTGTCGGCCCGCTATCGACAAGCTGGCAGCGCCCCTCCGTCGGTCCCGGCCGAAATCGGGCGGCTTGCGGGCAAGAACGACCATTGCATTCGTGGATATCATTTGCAGACCATTCCCGTCGCCGAATAGGGCGCGACGCTGCTAGTGGCCCCCGCAGGCAAGCTGTAGGCCACCGAACACTGCTCCGATGGGGCGCCGCCCCACTTGACGGTCAGCTCGCCAGCGTCCTTGTGCAATCTGCGCGCGATGATGCGGCTGGCTTGCGCCACCGTGCCAACGCTTTGCCCGCTGACATCGAAAACCTCTGCGCCGAAGGGCAAGGGCTTGCCGTCGCTGGTCCTGGCCTGGAGGATCGCTGTGCGCCCCGTGTTCTCGGTTTCGAACCGCAGCCTCACGACGGCACCTGCTGTCGGTGCGACGTGCTGCTCGGTCGATTTGAGTTCCACATGCAGTGGCAAGCCCTTGGGGTCGATCTCGACGGCGTTGCTGGCGAATGGCGTCAGGCTGGGGACCACCGCACGGCCCCATGGATCGATGCGCAGGCCGCTGGCATTGGCGACGCGGGCGCCGATGGCATCCCTCGCCTCGAC
>NZ_JARJLM010000592.1 GCF_029335485.1 Cupriavidus basilensis | reverse complement strand
GAAGCCAATGAACCCCCAAGAAGTTGCCTCCTACCTGCAGTCCAATCCCCAGTTCTTCGAAGACCACGCCGAGTTGCTGGCGGCGGTGCAGCTCACCAGCCCGCACAGCCACCGCGCGGTGTCGCTGCAGGAGCGTCAGATGGAAATCCTGCGCGAGAAGAACAAGGGCCTGGAGCTGAAGCTGGCGGATCTGGTCCGCCATGGGCACGATAACGACCGCACCCAGCAGCGCATGCATGCCTGGCAGCTGCGCCTGCTGGCCGAGGTGGATTCGCACGCGTTGCCCTACGCGGTGCAGGACGGGCTGCAGCAGGTATTCGACGTGCCGGGCGTGGCCCTCAAGCTGTGGAATGTGGCCGAGGGCTACGCGCATATGGAAGTCACGCAGGGCGTCAGCGAGGATGTCCGCCTGTTCGCCGAAGGCTTGCGCGCGCCGTACTGCGGTGTCAACAGCGGCTTCGAGGCGGCAGCCTGGCTGGAGCGCGACGATATTGCCTCGCTGGCCATGGTGACGCTGCGCGTGCCTGTGCGCGACGCCGGCACGCTCGGAGCGGCCTTCGGGCTGCTGGTGCTGGGGTCGCCCGAGGTGCGGCGTTTCCATGAGGGCATGGGCACGGCCTACCTGGCGCAGATCGGCGAAGTGGCCGGCGCCGCGCTCAACCGGCTGCGCGACTAGTGGACGCAAGCCGGATCATGCGCCGCGACCGCGCTATCCGGACCCGGCCATGACGGCCGCCCGTCCGCCCGGCTCCGGCGGCCCGGCCGCGCGGCCACGCAAGGCCGGCGCGAAGCAGCCCGCTGCGCGCAAGACCGCAGCCAAGCCGCGGAAGCCCGCGGCGCGCGAGGCGGTCTCTTCCGGGCCGCTCGCCAAGCCCACGCCCGATCCCCTGGTGCTGCGCTACCTCGACTGGCTGGCCAGTAGCCGCAAGCTTGCCGACCATACCCTTTCCAGCTACGGCCGCGACCTGTCGGTGCTGCAGGCGCACGCTGCCCGGTACGCGCCCGGTTGCGCCCTGCTCTCGCTGCAGACCCAGCATATCCGCGGCTTTGCCGCGCGGCTGCATGGCGGCGGCCTGGCCGGCACCAGCATCGCCCGCACGCTGTCGGCGTGGCGCGGCTTCTACCTGTGGGCCGCGCGCCATGGCCTGGGTGTCGAGGCCAATCCAGTGGACGGCGTGCGCGCGCCCAGGTCCGGGCACCGGCTGCCCAAGGCCTTGTCGGTGGAGCATGCGGTGGCGCTGGTCTCGCACAGCGCGGGCGAGGGTGCCGAAGGCTTGCGCGACCAGGCCGTGTACGAGTTGTTCTACTCCAGCGGCCTGCGCCTGTCCGAGCTGGTGCAGCTCGACCATCGCTATACCGAGGACGGGGATTACCGCTCCGCCGGCTGGATCGATATGGACGGCGCCGAGGTCACGGTGATCGGCAAGGGCGCGCGCCGCCGCACCGTGCCGGTCGGCAGCAAGGCCATGGACGCCCTGCGCGCCTGGCTCGGCGCGCGCGCGCAGTTGTTGCGCCCCGGCGCGTTGCCGCAAGACGCGCATGCGCTGTTCCTGAACGCGCGTGGCCGGCGCCTGCCGATGCGCACCGTGCAGCTGCGCATCAAGCAGCAGGCGATCCGTGCGGGCGTGCCCGCCGACGTGCACCCGCACATGCTGCGGCATTCCTTTGCCACCCACGTGCTGCAGTCCTCGGGCGATTTGCGGGCGGTGCAGGAAATGCTCGGCCATGCCAGCGTTGCCACCACCCAGATCTATACGGCGCTGGACTTCCAGCATCTGGCCAAGGTCTACGACAAGGCCCATCCGCGCGCCGGGCGGGTGCGCTCGGTGCCGGCGCCGATGGCTGAGCCCAAGGCCGGCGAGCCGGCTGCGGACGAGGCTGCCGGTCCTTCCGCTCCCGTCCCCGGCGAAGACGCCTAACTCTCCCACTGCGCCAGGATGCTGCGGAAGCCTTCCATCTCGGGCAGCAGCCAGGCGCGGAAGGCCTTGACCTTGGGCGCTTCCAGCATGCCGGGCGAGCAGACAAAGTAGAGCAGCCACGGGCAGGCGATGCCGACGTCGAACAGCCGCACCACGCGTCCGGAGAGCAGGTCGTTATAGGCCAGGGAGGAACGGATCAGGGCGATGCCCTGGCCGGCCGCCGCCGCTTGCAGCAACAGCGAGGAGTCTTCCAGCAGCAGGCCCTTGCGCGGCTCCGGCCAGTCGAGCCCGGCGGCCTCGAACCATGGCTTCCACGGGTCGCCCTCGCCGCGCAGCAGCGGCATGCCCTTCATGTCCTGCGGCCGTGCCGGCAGCTTGCCGCCGTTGAAGGCTGGGCTGCAGACCGGGAAGAACACATCGTCCAGCAGTTTTTCCACATACAGGCCGGGATAGTCGCCGCTGCCCATGCGCAGTGCGATGTCGACTTCCTCGCGTCCGAAATCCACCAGGGTGTTGGATGACAGCAACTCCACGTCGAGTTCGGGATGCCGTTCGATAAAGCTGCCGATGCGCGGTGTGAGCCAGCGCGCGGCGAAGGAGGGCATGGTGCTGATGGTGAGGCGCTTGTCGCGGTTGCCTGCCTGCAGCACACGGGTGGCGTCGGCGATCTCCAGCAGCGCTTCGCGTACGCGCGCGGCGTAGGCCCGGCCGCCGGGCGTCAGGCTGACGCGCTTGCCGTTGCGTTCGAACAACAGCTGGCCAAGTTCCTCCTCCAGTGCGCGGATCTGGTGGCTGACCGCGCCGTGGGTGACGAACAACTCCGCGGCGGCGCGCGAAAAGCTTTCGTGCCGGGCGGCCGCCTCGAAAGCGCGCAGCGCGGTCAGTGGCGGCAGGCGCGGCAGCTCGCGGTGCCAGCCACGTGGCAAATCTCTCTCCCATACTCCCTTCAGCGCCATCCCCGACCTCGTCTTATGTGAGTTTCTCTAACAAGAACACGGAAAATATATCGTTTTGGAAGGGGCCGGGCAATCACTAGAATGCAATGCATCGGCGCTCTGCCCGCACCGGTTCCGGTCAAGTAATAGCGTAGCCCGCCCCGGCTGGCGCGACCGGCTGCAGCCCATTCCGGGCAAGCGGGCGCGCGAGCGGCGATGCCAGTGAAGGATGCCCAAAATGAAAACATTGCTCACAACAACCCTGTTCACCCTGAGCCCGGGCGAAGTCACCTCGCTTTCCATCCATGCTGCCCAGCGCCTGCGCGTGGAAGAGGCTACCGGAACCGACGTCTGGCTGACCCGCGCCGGCGATGCGGAGGATTACTGGCTGCGCTGCGGCGGCAGCCAGTTGCTCGAAAGCGGCGATGAGATCACGCTGAGCATCGATCCCCGCGCCAAACAACCGGTACGCCTGGCCCTGATCGCCGAGGCCCGCCGGCCTGCCGTCAGCCTGCCGCACCTGTTGGGGCGCATGGCGCGGCGTCTGGTTCGAGGCACCGAGTGGACGCCTGGCCAGGACCGGGTCACTGCCTCCTGAGGCGGGTGGCGGCGCACGCGGCCATCTGCGGCTGGTGCATTCGCGGGACACCCCCGATGCCAGCCGGGCAAGCGCGGAGTGAAAGAGCGGGAGAGGGGCGGCATCCAGTGCGATCCGCCCCTTTTCCTTATTTTCGTTAAACTGCCGGGATGCAATCGATACAAGCCATCGAAGTCATCGAGCAGGGCCGGCAAGACTACGAACCCTGTTTCGACGCGATGCGCGCCTATACCGCCGCACGCACTGCCGATACCCCCGACCAGATCTGGCTGGTCGAACACCCTCCGGTCTACACCCTTGGCCAGGCGGGAGATCCCGCGCACCTGCTGGCGCCCGACGAGGCGATTCCCGTAGTGCGGATCGATCGTGGCGGCCAGATCACATATCACGGTCCTGGCCAGGTGGTGGCCTACCTGCTGCTCGATCTGCGCCGGCGCCGCCTGATGGTCCGCGAGCTGGTCCACGCGATCGAGCAGGCCGTGCTGGACACGCTCGCAGCGTATAATCTCGCAGCCGAACGCAAGCCCGGCGCGCCTGGTATCTACCTTTGCGAAGGTCCGCACCAGGGCGCCAAGATCGCCGCGCTCGGCCTGAAGATCCGCAACGGCTGCAGCTATCACGGCGTCAGCCTCAACGTGCAGATGGACCTCGCGCCCTTCCTGCGCATCAACCCCTGCGGCTATGCCGGCCTGGAAACGGTCGACATGGCAACGGCGGGCGCCACCTTGGCGGTGGCCGATGCGGCTGGCGCGTCCCGCCTGCCCGTGACCGCGGCACAACAAGCCGATATCGCGCGGCGCCTTGCGGCGGCGCTGTGCGAGGTGCTGGCAGTGGCGCAGGAACGCGCCCTGGCAGCCGACCGGAATACCGCCGCGGCCCTGGCCAATTAGTCATCCAGCCGAATATGCACGCACCGCGCGTGCGGAGAACACTATGAGCGACGCCCTGATCGCCACTTCCAGCGAAGCCCCGCAACCCCAGGCGGAGCAGTACGACCCGACCCGCAAGCAGAAGTCGGCGGACAAGACCGCGCGCATTCCCATCAAGATCGTGCCGGCCGAGAAGCTCAAGAAGCCCGAGTGGATCCGCGTCAAGGCGGCCACCGGCAGCTCCCGCTTCTACGAGATCAAGGACATCCTGCGCGCCAACAACCTGGTGACGGTATGCGAGGAAGCCAGCTGCCCGAACATCGGCGAATGCTTCGGCAAGGGCACCGCGACCTTCATGATCATGGGCGACAAGTGCACGCGCCGCTGCCCGTTCTGCGACGTCGGCCACGGCCGCCCCGATCCGCTCGACGCCAATGAGCCGGGCAACCTGGCCCGCACCATCGCCCAGCTCAAGCTGAACTACGTGGTGATCACCAGCGTCGACCGCGACGACCTGCGCGACGGCGGCGCCCAGCATTTCGTCGATTGCATCACGCTGACCCGCGAGCTGTCGCCGGCCACCCGCATCGAAGTCCTGGTGCCGGACTTCCGCGGCCGCCTGGACAAGGCGCTGGACATCCTGCAATCCGGCCCGCCGGACGTGATGAACCACAATATGGAAACCGTGCCCCGCCTGTACAAGCAGGCGCGCCCGGGCGCCGATTACGCGCACTCGCTCAAGCTGCTGCAGGAGTTCAAGCGCCGCAATCCCACCGTGGCCACCAAGTCCGGCCTGATGGTGGGCCTGGGCGAGACCGATGAGGAGATCCTCGAAGTCATGCGCGACATGCGCGCCCACGACATCGACATGCTGACCATCGGCCAGTACCTGGCGCCGTCGGGCCACCACCTGCCGGTGATGCGCTACGTGCATCCGGACACCTTCAAGATGTTCGAGGCCGAAGCCTACAAGATGGGCTTCACCCATGCCGCCGTGGGCGCCATGGTGCGCAGTTCCTACCACGCCGACGAGCAGGCGCACAAGGCTGGCTTCGCCTGACGAGCCAAAGCCGTCCGCAATGACGACGGTGTGAACCGCTGGCGCTAAGCGAAGCCGCCAGGATGCGCCAGAACCATCGGCAATGACGATGGCTGTCACTCCCCCTCCTCACGGAGAGAGGGGAGGCCACCAGCGCAGATCCAACGTTGTCAGCAGACCGGCCGGTATCCACCCGGCCGTTTTTTTGTCTGCGGCACCCGCTGCAGACCTACCTGGCGTTGCATGCGCGCCACGGCCAGACCTGTTTCCCCCGATTTTTTTTCTCCTGCGCAAGTCCGCGCCGGCGAGCCCGCGCGCGCCGGAATCGCACCGGACTGGTTCGTCGCGGGAGCCGCGCCGGGCACCCTTGCACCGGTTGAATTCGCACGTCCTTCGAGCCGCACCAGGACAGGGCGCAGCATTGGCCGCCCGCAAACACGAGGGCGGGAAACCCTAGGGTCTACACCTAGTCCCAGCATCTTATTGTTTGGTTATCATGAATTTATCGACAAATTGTCGATGAAAAAAGATTCTGCTCACGGACCGGGTCGCAGCCGGCATCGCGCCTGACTAGTCCAGTGCGCCCGCCTACACTGCAAGACAGGTCCCCCTGCCCGTGCCTTCCATGACCCCATGTTCCGTTCACCGCCTGGCCGAGCGCGCGCTGCTGTGCAGCGTGCCGCCGCCGGCCTCGCTCGATGTGCAGCGACGTATCTGGGCCATGGCGCAGCGTGCCGCGGAATGGCGGGGCGTGGTCGATGCGGTGCCGGGCATGAACAACCTCACCGTGGTGTTCGGCCCCGACGCCGATCCCGAGGCGCTGGAGCGCAACCTGAAGCTCGCCTGGGCTTCGGGCGAGGCACGCGCGGCCACGGGCAAGCTGGTTGAGATTCCCGTGCGATATGGCGGCGAATACGGGCCCGACCTGGCCGAAGTCGCCGCGCATACCGGCCTCTCGGTGCAGGAAGTGGTGCGCCGCCACAGCGAGGGCGAGTATGTCGTGTACTTCCTCGGCTTCCAGCCTGGCTTCGCCTATCTGGGCGGCATGTCCCCGTCGCTGGCCACGCCGCGCCGGCGCGAGCCGCGGCTGTCGGTGCCGGCCGGCTCGGTCGGTATCGGCGGCGAGCAGACCGGCATCTACCCGGCCGCCGCGCCCGGCGGCTGGCAGCTGATCGGGCACACCGCCAGCGAACTGTTCCTGGCCGACCGAGATCCGCCGTCCTTGTTCGCGCCGGGCGATACCGTGCGATTTGTTGTAGAGGAAGTGCTGCCGTGAGCCATCTTTCCGCCGTCTCCTGCGCCGTTCCCTGCGCCGCTTGCACGCCCGCGCCCGGTCGCCAGCCTTGCCGTCTTGCCGGGGCGGCGCGGAGGGCCTTCGCGTGATCGAGATCATTCGTCCCGGCGCGCTGGCCTCGGTCCAGGATCTCGGCCGTCCCGGCTTTCGCCGCTTTGGCGTCGGCACCGCCGGTGCACTCGATACGGTCGCGCTCACCATCGGCAACCGGCTGCTCGGCAACCCCGCGGCAGACGCCGCCATCGAATTCACGCTGGGCCGCGCCGCCGTGCGCTTCCACGCCGACATGCGGGTTGCGCTGACCGGCGCCGAATGCCGGGCCAACCTCGACGGCGTGCCGGTGTGGTCATGGCATGCCTTCGACGTGCGCCGCGGCGAGACGCTGACGCTGTCGGCCGCGCAGGGCGGCACCCGCACCTATCTGTGCGTGGCGGGCGGGATTGCGGTGGCGCCCGTGATGGGCTCGCGCAGCACCGACCTGAAGGCCGGCTTCGGCGGCCTGGACGGCCGCGGCCTGCGCGAGGGCGACCGGCTCGACGCCGGCCGTCCCGGCGTGGCCGACGACAGCGACTGGCTGGGCGTGCAGGCCCCGGCCTGGGCGCTGCCGGTGAAGAAGCTGGGCGACGCGATGCCGGTCCGCATGCTGCCCGGCATCGAATACGAAGACTTCGATGCCGCCGCGCGCGAGGCGCTGTGGCAGTCCGACTGGATCGTCACGCCCAACAGCAACCGCATGGGCCTGCGCCTGCAAGGCCCGGCGCTGGCGCGCCAGCCCGGGCAGGGCGCCGACCTGCTCTCGCACGGCGTGCTGCCGGGCGTGGTGCAGGTGCCGCCGGCCGGCCAGCCCATCGTGCTGATGGCCGATGCCCAGACCACCGGTGGCTATCCCAAGATCGGCGTGGTGATCGGCGCCGACCTGTGGCGGCTGGCGCAGGTGCCGCTGGGCGCGCCGGTGCGCTTCGTGCGTGTCTCGCTGGATGAGGCCGCCGCCGCGCAGGCCGGGCTGGACCGCTACCTGCAGCAGGTGGACCAGGCGCTGCGGTGGCAGGGCGACGGCATGGTGATCGCATCGCGGCGGCGCACGCGCAGCCGCGCGGCGGTGGCCTGAGCCGCAAGACGACGCCCTTCCCCCGGATTCAAGATCAACACAGGCCGCAAGACCGAAGAGGAGTAACGCAATGCATATCGACCTGAACGCCGACCTCGGCGAGGGCTGCGGCAACGACCGCGAACTGCTGGCACTGATCAGCTCGGCCAACGTGGCCTGCGGCTGGCATGCCGGCGACGCCGCCACCATGCTGCAGACCGTGAAGTGGGCGCTGGAGCAGGGCGTGGCCATCGGTGCGCATCCGAGCTATCCGGACCGCGAGAACTTCGGCCGGACCGAGATGCAGCGGGATCCGGAGGTGGTGTACGCGGACGTGCTGTACCAGATCGGCGCGCTGGCGGCGATGGTGCGCGCGCAGGGCGGGCAGCTGGCGCACGTCAAGCCGCACGGCGCGCTCTACAACCAGGCCGCGAAGGATGCCAGGCTGGCCGATGCGATCGTGCGCGCCGTGCGCGACTTCGATTCGGACCTGGTCTTCTTTGGCCTGGCCGGCAGCGTGATGGTGAAGGTGGCGCGCGAAGCCGGCCTCAAGGTGAAGGAAGAGGTCTTCGCCGACCGCGGCTACAACCCGGACGGCTCGCTGGTCAAGCGCGGCACGCCCGGCGCGCTGCACGAAGACGAGGACGTGGCCCTGGGCCAGACGCTGGAGATGGTGCGCGAGCAGCGCGTGCGCGCCATCGACGGCAGCTATGTACCGATTCGCGCCGAAACCGTGTGTCTGCACGGCGACGGCGCACACGCGCTTGCCTTTGCGCGCCGCATCCGCGAGCGGCTCGGCGCCGAAGGCATTGCAATCCGCGCCGGCGGCTGAAGGGGCGTACCACGCGTTAATCGCAACGGACGCGCCCCCAGGCTTCCGGCATTCACTGTGACCCGCGCGACGTCGAGCGGCATGACGCGGCGCGTGGCACTCGCCTCCATCACACTCTATTGGTGTCTCTCATGGAACAGGCAGTCAATCTCTGGCCCCTAGTCGGGGTCGGCATCATCATCCTCGGCTTCGTGCTGCGCTTCAATCCCATGATGGTGGTGGCGCTTGCCGCCATCGCCACGGGGCTGGCGGCGCCCATGCCGGTCATGCAGATTTTCACGGCGATCGGTACCGCCTTTGTCAAGACGCGCAACCTGCCGCTCATCATCCTGCTGCCGCTGGCGGTGATCGGCCTGCTCGAGCGGCACGGGCTGCGCGAACATGCGCAGGCGTGGATCTCGCGCATTGCCTCGGCCACGGTCGGGCGCTTGCTGATCGTCTATCTCGGCGTGCGCGAACTGACCGCCGCGGTGGGCCTGACCAGCCTCGGCGGCCATCCGCAGATGGTGCGTCCGCTGCTGGCGCCGATGGCCGAAGGCGCGGCCGAGACCCGCTTCGGCAAGCTGCCCGAGCCGGTGCGCCAGCGCGTGCTGGCCTTCTGCGCGGCCACCGACAACGTTGGCCTGTTCTTCGGCGAGGACATCTTCGTGGCCTTCGGCGCCATCGCGCTGATGCACACCTTCCTGCTGTCCTCGAATATCGACGTGGAACCGCTGCATATCGCCGTGTGGGGCATCCCCACCGCGATCTGCGCCTTCCTGATCCACGCCGTGCGCCTCAAGCGCCTGGACATGTGGCTGGAACGCGAGGTGGGCGGCGGCAAGGCTGCCACCACGGCCGGCGCTGCCGCCACGGCCAAGAGCGGGGAGTAAGCCATGATTATCTCGATCGACTATCTCTACTGGCTCGCCGGCCTGGTGCTGGCCATCACCGCGCTGATGACCTTCGCCGACCGCGAGCATCCGCGCCGCCTCAGCACGGGTTTGTTCTGGGCACTGTATGCGCTGGTCTTCCTGATCGGCGACAAGCTGCCGCCGGCCATCGTCGGCATCGGCGCCGTGGTGATGGCGCTGATCGCCGGCTTTGGCGGCGTTGGCCACGGCAAGCACAGCACGCTGCCGGAAGCCGAGCGCCGTACTTCGGCCAAGCGCCTTGGCAACAGGCTGTTCATCCCGGCCCTGCTGATTCCGCTGGTGACCGTGATCGGCACGCTGCTGTTCAAGGACGTGAAGCTCGCCGGCCTGGCGCTGCTCGATCCCAAGAACGTCACCTTCGTCTCGCTTGGCATCGGCTGCCTGGTGGCGCTTGGCGTGGCATGCTGGCTCACCCGAGACACGGTGGTGCAGGGCGTGCGCGAATCGCGCCGGCTGACCGAGTCGCTCGGCTGGGCGCTGGTGCTGCCGCAGATGCTCGCCATGCTCGGCCTGGTGTTCGCGGACGCCGGCGTGGGCAAGGCGGTGGCGCACCTGACCACGGCTTATATCAATATGGACTACAGGCTGGTGGCCGTGGTGGTGTACTGCGTGGGCATGGCGCTGTTCACCGTGATCATGGGCAATGGCTTTGCCGCCTTCCCGGTGATGACCGGCGGCATCGGCGTGCCCATCCTGGTGAACATGTTCCACGGCAATCCGGCGGTGATGGCGGCCATCGGCATGTTCTCGGGCTACTGCGGCACGCTGATGACGCCGATGGCGGCCAACTTCAACATCGTGCCCGCCGCGCTGCTGGAGCTGGACGACAAGAACGCCGTGATCCGGGCGCAGGTGCCAACCGCGCTGATGATCCTGGTGGCCAATATCGCACTGCTGTATTTCCTCATGTAAGAACGCGGTCCCGCCGCGAAAGTTTGGCCAGGGGCCCGGGCAACCGGGCTTCCGGCCAGGAGTCCCTGTCATGCGTACCGTGCTGCTGACCGGCTTCGAGCCGTTCGAGAGCGAACCCATCAATCCTTCCTGGGAGGTCGTGCGCGCGCTCGACGGCGAGCGCATCGGCGGCACGCCCGATGGCGCCGATGCGGCCGTGATCGTCGCGCGCCAGTTGCCTTGCGTGTTCGGCGCGGCCAACGACGCCATGGCGGACCTGCTCGATGCGCTGCAGCCCGTGCTGGTGATCGCGGTGGGGCAGGCGGGCGGGCGCCCGGACATGTCGGTCGAGCGCGTGGCAATCAATGTCGACGACGCGCGCATTGCCGACAACGCCGGCGCCCAGCCCATCGATACCCGTATTGCCGAGGACGGACCCGCGGCGTATTTTTCCAGCCTGCCGATCAAGGCCATCGTGCGCCGCATGCGCACGGCCGGCGTGCCGGCCTCGGTGTCGCAGACCGCCGGCACCTTCGTCTGCAATCACGTGTTTTACGGGCTGATGCACTTGCTGGCGACGCAGAGCGTGCCGGCGGGCGTGCGCGGCGGCTTCATCCATATTCCCTATCTGCCGGAGCAGGCCGCGCGGCATCCGGGCCAGCCCAGTCTGGCGCTGGCCACGATGGTCGAC
>NZ_JARJLM010000591.1 GCF_029335485.1 Cupriavidus basilensis | reverse complement strand
GCCGCGCGACGCGCGCACGCCTGGCAAACAGGAAAAAGCGCTGAGAAAGTTGTGATGAACCGAAATGGACAACGGATATACTTGGGCGCCAACTGCCAACAATGCCGATATCGCCAACAACATGCAGCCACCATCGTTGCCGTCGCCGCTGTCACCACTGCCGCAATCGTTGCCGCCCGGAACACCGTCGTAGAACCAGCCGGAGAATTACCACGATGCTAGCCATCTACGCCTACGTGCTGCACCTGCTGGCCGGCCTCGCCCTGCTGGCGGTGTTCGTCGGAGTCTACACCAGGATCACGCCCTTCCGCGAGTTCGCGCTGATCCGCCAGGGCAACCTCGCGGCGGCGCTGTCGCTGTCCGGGGCGATGATCGGTTTTTGCTTTACGCTGTCCTCCAGCATCCAGCACAACGACACCTTCCTGATGTTCCTGGTGTGGTCGGTCGGCGCGATGCTGGTGCAGGCGCTGGCTTACGCGGGCCTGGCGCGCGCGCTGCCCGATATGGACGCCGCGATCGAGTCGAACAATGTCGGCATGGGCGGGCTGATGGGCGCCATCTCGGTGACGGTCGGCGCCATCAACGCCGCCTGCCTGACCTGATTTGCCGGACCTTCCCCACCTGCCGGAACATTGCTGAGAACCAGAGGTTAGCCATGAGCATCGGATCGTTCATCAAGAAGCAGTTTATCGACATCCTCCAGTGGACGGAGGACAGCGACGGCGTGCTGGCCTGGCGCCACCCGATGGAGGATATGGAAATCCAGTACGGCGGCAGCCTGACCGTGCGCGAGTCGCAGATGGCGGTGTTCGTCAACGAAGGCAAGATCGCCGACGTGTTCGGGCCCGGCATGTACAAGCTCACCACGCAGACGCTGCCGGTGCTGACCTACCTGAAGAACTGGGACAAGCTGTTCGAGTCGCCCTTCAAGTCGGACGTCTACTTCTTCAGCACGCGCCTGCAGATCGGCCGCAAGTGGGGCACCGCCCAGCCCATCACCATCCGCGACGCCGATTTCGGCATGGTGCGGCTGCGCGCCTTTGGCCTGTACTCGTACAAGATCGCCGATGTCGGCAAGTTCTATACCGAGATCAGCGGCACGCGCGCCGAGTACACCCGCGACGAGGTGGAAGAGCAGCTGCGCAACCTGCTGGTCGCCACCATGACCGCCACGCTGGGGGGCGCCTCGGTGCCCTTCCTCGACATGGCCGCCAACCAGGCGCTGATGTCGCAGGCCATCCGCGACCGGCTGGCGCCGGAATTCGAGCGCTACGGCGTGGCGCTGGACAATTTCGCGGTGACCAATGTGTCGCTGCCGGAAGAGTTGCAGAAGGCCATCGACACCCGTATCTCGATGGGCATGATGGGGGATATGGCGAAGTACACGCAGTACCAGGTCGCCACCTCGATCCCGCTCGCCGCGCAGAACGAGGGCGGCGTGGCCGGCCTGGGCGCCAGCCTGGCGGCCGGCGCGGTGATGGGACAGGCGATGGCCGGCGGGCTGGGTGCCGCCGCCGCGGGCGCGCAACCCGCCACGCCCGCCGCAGCGGCGGCTGCGGCAGCGGCGCCAGCCGACGATCCCGCCGCGCGCCTGCAGAAGCTCAAGGAACTGCTCGACAAAAGCCTGATTTCGCAGGCCGACTTCGACACCGCCAAGGCCGAGATCCTGAAGAAACTGGTCGGCTGAGCGCGCCCTCACGCATGCAAGAGATCAACTGCCCAAGCTGCGGCGCGCCGGCGGCCTTCCGCTCGTCGGCCGCGGTGATGGTGGTGTGCGAGTACTGCCACAGCACACTGCTCAAGGATGCCGACACGGTCAAGGACATCGGCAAGATGTCCGCCGTGCTGGAGGACTACACGCCGCTGCAGATCCACACCGCCGGGCAATGGGGCGGCCAGGGCTTCACCCTGGTCGGCCGCATCCAGCTGCGCTACGACGCCGGCCTGTGGAACGAGTGGTACGTGTTGTTCGACGACGGCAGCGACGGCTGGCTGGCCGATGCCTCCGGCCAGTACATGCTGACCCGGCGTGTCACGCCGGCGCAGTCGGCCGCCCAGCTCGACGGCGAAGCGCTGCCGCGCTTCGGCCAGCTCACGCCCGGCACCCCGCTGTACTTCGACAAGCACCGCTATCTGGCCAGCGATGTGCGCAGCGCGCGCTGCACCGGCGGCCAGGGCGAGCTGCCGTTCGCGGTCGGCGCGGGCTGGACGGCGCAGGTGGCGGATTTCCGCGACGAAGGCCGCTTCCTCACGCTCGACTACGCCGACGGCGATCCGCCGGCCATCTATACCGGCCAGGCGGTCACGCTCGGCCAGCTCAAGTGCCAGCTGCTGCGCGAAGCCGAACAGATCGCCGGCACCGCCGATCGCTACCGGGGCAAGGCCGTGCCGCTGGCCTGCCCGGACTGCGGCGGCCCGATCGCCTACCGCGCCGGCGTAGCCAGCTTCGTGGTCTGCCCCAGCTGCCACAGCCAGATCGATTGCACCACCTCCACCGCGCTGGTGCTGGAGAAGCAGCGCGAGCTGGATGCGCTCAAGACCAGCCTGTCGCCGGGCGACACCGGTACCATCGACGGCAAGCCCTACACGGTGCTGGGCCTGATGCAGTGCACCGACCACGACGAGGAAGAGGCCTCGACCTGGGTCGAGTACCTGCTGTTCAACGAACAGCGCGGGCTGATGTGGCTGGTCGAGCAGGATAGCGGCTGGGACCGGGTCGAGGTGCTCGATACCTGGCCGCGCATGGTTTCCGGCACTACCGCAAGCTACCAGGGCCAGACCTTCCAGCAGGGCTACGACTACGGGAGCGAGGTACTGTACGCGGCGGGCACCTTCAACTGGCGGGTCCGGGTGGGAGACCGCACCCGGCTGACCGAGTTCGGCAAGCCCGCGCGCCGGCTCACGCGCGAGACCTCCGGCACGGAGATCGTCTGGACCTTGTCCACCACCGTGGCGCGCGCGCAGGTGGCGCAATGGTTCAAGGGCAGCCCGGGCCTGGCCGAGGCGGCCCGCGCCCCGCAGGCGGCGGCCAGCGGCACGGATCTCGCCTTTTGCCGCAAGAGCGCCAAGGTCTACGCCATCCTCCTCGCCATCCTCAACGTGCCGGTGGCATTGATCACCGACCGGGGATGGATCACCATCGTGGTCGGCTTCCTGCTGTTGTGGGCGCCGATCTGGCTGGTCCAGCGCTGGGCCGGAAAGGATTGAGACAGCGTGCGCCTGCTTTATCTCGTCTACGGCATCATCGTGCTATTCGGCACGACCTTCTTCAACCTGGGCGACTCCACGTCCTCGGGCTCCTCATCGGGCTATGGCAGCGCGCGTGGCTGGAGCGGGGGCTCATCCGGCTCCAGCGGATGGTCATCGGGCGGCGGCCATAAATGATGGCGGAGGCGGCATGGCAGCCCCGCCATGGTCTACACTAGCCTGATACCCTGTAATTACTTCAGGGTCCTGCCTGATATTGAAGTGATTTGGAGTCGTCATGCGTATCGGTGAACTGGCCCGCCAAAGTGGCTGCGACGTGGAAACCATCCGCTATTACGAGCGCGAGGGCCTGCTCGACGCGCCCCAGCGCGAGGAAAACGGCTATCGCCGCTATGGCGATGGCCACCTGCTGCAGCTCAACTTCGTGCGCCACTGCCGCTCCCTGGGCATGAGCCTGTCCGACGTGCGCCGGCTGCGCGACTTCGAGCGCGATCCCACCCTTGCCTGCGACGATATCAACGCGCTGCTGGACCGCCAGATCGAGCAGATCCACGCCCAGCGCGTGGCGCTCGAGGCACTGGAAGGGCAGTTGCGGGCCTTGCGCCACACCTGCAACCAGCCGCATCCCGCCAGCGAGTGCGGCATCCTGCAGAACCTGCAGCAAGCCGCGGCAGGCGCCGCCTGCGAGTGCCATCCGCATGCCGCTGGCCACGGCTAAGGGGCGATGCCAGTGCATTAAAAGTGCCGGCTATGCTACGATTCCTTTACCCGCCGCACACCAAACTGGTGCGGATACGGCGGGCCAGGCCCTGCGGCAGAACGCTTGAGTAAGCCATCGCTCTCGTCGATTCCGCCGCGTGGCGCGCTTTCCCGAATTCCCATTCATTACCGCCGCACGTAAATGACGCTTTGCCGCCTGTCGCCGATCGCTGTCGAGCTTGCCCGTACCGGGCAGGCCGGCGCGTCCGCGCGCGCGGCACTGGCGCAGCGCACGCAAGCCAAACAGGCCACGGCCTGCCGCCGGATCAGCGCACCGCTTGATCCCGCCCGGTTCCCAGCCTGACGCTCCCCCAGACGCAGGCAAGCGCCGAACCGGGCCGAGTCACACCCTGTTCGCGGTTTTCCCGCCGTTCCCGACGGCCCACCTAATTCGATGACCTGGCAGCGCCGGGGCCGATCCCCAAGGGATCGCCCCAACCTTTGCCGGTCGCCGCATCGCCACCTAGCGAGGATCTACCATGACGGCTTCGTCCAAGCAGCAATCGACCCTTTACCTTACCGAGCTCGACGTGACCCGCCTCGAGCGCATCGCCGGGCGCGCCGCGCCCCTGGCCGAAATGCTCGACAGCATCCTCGAGCGCGCCGCCATCGTGCCCGCCGAGGCCATCCCGAAGGATGTCGTGACCATGAATTCCAGCCTGCTGTGCGCGCTGGAAGGCGAGGCCGTGCCGCGCCGGTGGACGCTGGTCTACCCCGATACCGCGGATTTCGACGAGGGCAGGTTGTCGGTGCTGTCGCCGATCGGCCGCGCCCTGCTGGGCGCGCGCGCCGGCCAGACCGTCAGCTACCGGTTGCCCGACGGAC
>NZ_JARJLM010000590.1 GCF_029335485.1 Cupriavidus basilensis | reverse complement strand
AATGCCGCAAGGAGCACCCCGGTAGTGCGCATTGTGAAGGTCCACCCCAACTCTGGGACCTCATGAGAAAGGGCAAGGCCGCCCACACGGAGGACAAGACGCCATGACGATTTCCCGACTGCCCGACAATATGGGCGACAACCCGTGGGCACTCACGCAAAACGAGCGCAAGGGCATCACTTGCACCGAGTCGCCCGACGACGCGAAGCTGATGCGCATCGGCGGCCCGTCGCCCCGCACATCCACTGACGGGAGAACGCGATGCGTAACGCTCTGACACGCTTCCTGCATATTGCCCTGCTGCTCGCGCTGACGGCTTGCAAGTCATCCGATGCGCCCGCCGCCGCAACACCACACGAAGACACCAAGGTGCCGCTCCGGGTCAGCATCCTTAACTACTCCGACGACTATCTGGATGCGGTGTACGTCAATGAATCGTGGGCCGGCAGCATGAGTGCCCACGCAGGGGGCGGCAAGGTTGCGGGTTCTGCCGAAGTACCTCACAAATGGGATCCAAACTACAAGTTGACCATCCGCTGGCGCGACGAGTCGCTCTACAACAAAGACCACCATGCCCTATACAAGCGCGAGGTGGCCACGGAGCCGTATCAACAGTACAGACCTGGCGGCGTGACGATGCTGTGGGTCGCCTTCTTTCCAAACGGGGTCTTGCGACTCTTTCCAACCCGTGTCGATCCAGGTCATGAGGATTTCCCGGAGGGACTGCTGGAACCCGCCTTCGAGTGTCGCCGACAGTTCCCAGGCGATCCCAAGTGCTTTCCACCCACTTCTTCATGGGTGGAGAACCCGAGCCAAGGCAAGGAGGAAGTCAAACCATGACCGTTTCGCGGCTACCCGACAACGTGAGCGAGAACCCGTGGGCACTCACACAGAACGAGCGCCGAGGCACTACATGCACCGAGTCGCCCGATGACGCCATGTCGTGCCAGCGCACCCTCTACCTCGGCTTCTTCTTCGACGGCACACGCAACAACCGTAAGTACGACACGAAGCCCAAATCGCATAGCGATGTCGCGCGGCTGTACGACGTCTTCGACGAAGCGCGTCAAGGGTTGATGTCAGAGCTGGCCAACAGCCACGGCGGCTGGGCGCTGCCGCGCGACCGACGACGCGAAGCTGATCCACATCGGCCGCGCATCGCCCCGCACATCCACTGACGGGGGAACACGATGCGTAACGCTCTGACACGCTTTCTACAACTCACCCTGCTGCTCGCGCTGACGGCCCGCAAGCCATCCGATGCGCCTGCCGCCGCAACAACACGCCAAGACACCATGGTGCCGTTGCAGGTCAGCGTCCTCAACTACACCGACGACTATATCGACGAGGTGTACGTCAACGGCTCCTGGTCCGGTGGCATGGTCAAGCATGCCGGAGGGGGTAGCTTCGCTGGCCACGCGTCAGTACCCCGTCAATGGGACCCGAACTACAAACTCACCATCCGTTGGCGCACCAAGCCGCTCTACCTCAAGAACCCCAACGCGTTCTTTGAGCGCGAGCTGACCACCCAACCCTATCAAATGGATGAGCGCGGGCGCATGACCTTTCTCTGGGTGGCCTTTTTTCCAGGCGGCGAAGTCAAGCTCTTCCCCACTTTGGTGGGTCCGGGTCATCTCGATTTCCCAGGGGGACTGCTCGAGCCAACACTGCAATGCCGCAAGGAGCACCCCGGTAGTGCCCACTGTGAAGGCCCTACCGAACTCTGGGATCTCATGAGAAAGGGCAAGGGGCCGCCCACACGGAGGACAAGACGCCATGACGATTTCCCAACTGCCTGACAATGTAAGCGAGAACCCGTGGGCTCTCACGGCGAACGACCGCAGGGGCGTTACTTGCACCGAGTCGCCCAACGACGCCATGTCGTGCCAGCGTACTTTGTATCTCGGATTCTTCTTCGACGGCACGCGCAACAAGCGCCAGTACGACACAGAGCCCAAGTCGCATAGCAATGTCGCACGGTTGTTCGACGTCTTCGACGAAGACATCAAATCCGGCGAAGACCGCCAGTACCGCTTTCGAACCTACGTCCCCGGCGTCGGCACCGAATTCTGGAAGGGCATCGGCGATGCCGGCGTCGGCCTGCATGCTGCCGCTGGTGCCGCCGCCGGCTGGGGCGGCGAGGCCCGCATCAACTGGGCATTGCTGCAATTACAGAACAACCTGCACCGTTATGCCTTCCAGAAGCGACTGACCGAAGAAGCCGAAGACCTCGCCCTCGTCAAACAAATGAGCGCCGACATCAACTTCAAGCGCATGCGCATGCGCTTTCCTGATGGCAAGGGGCCGCCCACACCCAAGACGCCTGACGACGTGAAGTTGCGCAAGGATGTGTCACCTGCGCAGGCCCTTCAAGCCATCGCCAGCACCCAGTGGCGCGACACCGAGATCGACGGCCGCCGCACCGTGCTGGCCAAGCGCCGCGCCGAGCTGCTCGACAAGCTCAAACCGGTGCTGACAGGCAAGCTGCCCCGGCTGGCGCGCATCCGCATTTCCGTGTTCGGCTTCTCGCGCGGCGCGGCCGAGGCGCGCGTGTTCGTCAACTGGATGCGCGAGCTGCGCGATGAGCCCCGCGGAC
>NZ_JARJLM010000058.1 GCF_029335485.1 Cupriavidus basilensis | reverse complement strand
CCGCGGCGCCCAGCCCGGCCGCGCGCCCGCTGGCAAAGCAGGCGGTCAGCAGGTAGCCGCCGGTGGGCGCTTCCCAGTCCAGCATTTCCCCGGCGCAGAATACGCCCGGTATCGCGCGCAGCATCAGCTGCGCATCCAGGGCCTCGAACTCGACCCCGCCCGCGCTGCTGATCACTTCATCGAGCGGGCGGGCGCGCAGCAGGCGCACGGGCAGCGCCTTCAGCGCCGCGGCCAGCCGCGCCGGGTCGGCGAATTCTTCCTTGGACAGGCATTCGCGCAGCAGCCCGGCCTTCACGCCGGTGATACCCAGCTTGCTTTGCAGATGGCTCGACAGCGAGCGCGCGCCGCGCGGGCGCTGCACCGCCTCGGCCACGCGCTCCGCTGTGAGGCCGGGTGCCAGGTCGAGCTGGATCACGGCCTCGCCGGTGGTTTCCAGCAGGTCGCGCATGGGCGCGCTCAGCGCATAGACCAGGCTGCCCTCGATGCCGCCCGCGGTGATGACGAACTCGCCCGGGCGGTAGTGCTCGCCACCATCGCGATCGCGCAGGCCGATGGCGACCGCCTTCAACGGCTGGCCGGCGAAGCGCGTGCTGAAGTGCTCGCTCCAGGCCACGTCGAAACCGCAGTTGGCGGGGCGCAAGGGGGCTACGCCCACACCGCGCGCGGCCAGCAGCGGCACCCAGGCGCCCGTCGAACCGAGCCGCGCCCAGCTGCCGCCGCCCAGCGCCAGCACCACCGCGCCGGCCTGCACCAGCCGCTCGCCGTCGGGCGTGGCGAAGCGTAGCTTGCCTGAAGCACTTCCCTGCGCGTCCTCCCAACCCAGCCAGCGATGCCGCATATGGAACTGCACGCCGGCTTCGCGCAGGCGGTGCAGCCATGCGCGCAGCATCGGCGCGGCCTTCATGTCGGTGGGGAAGACGCGGCCCGAGCTGCCGACGAAGGTGTCGATGCCCAGCCCGTGCACCCAGTCGCGCAGTGCCTGCGGATCGAAGCCCGCCAGCAAGGGCGCGATCTGCGTGCTGCGGCTGCCATAGCGCGCCAGGAAGGGCGGCATCGCT
>NZ_JARJLM010000589.1 GCF_029335485.1 Cupriavidus basilensis | reverse complement strand
GCCAATCGCGCAAGCCGAGAAATCTGGCTGCATCACGTCGATTTTCAACAAAATCATTAAAAATCAATGGCTTGTGTTTTATTTCAGGCATTGGGCGCCGGCCTGGCACACGGCTTGCGAAATAGAGACCATCAAACACGGTGCCGCGCCGGGCCGGAAGCAAGAAGCAGAAGGCAATACGGCGCGCACCGGTCAACGAACTGGTCTCCACGGAGAATGCAAATGGCGAATACCAATCTGTTCCAAGGCCTGCGCGGCCGCTTCCTGCCACCGGCGGACACGATCAACGAAGCGGGCGGCCCGGCCTATGCCCTGGGGCGCGAGCACAGCCTGGCCCAATACGCGGCGACCGGCTGCCTGAACGGCACCTTCTACGCCAGCGCCGAAGTGCAGCTCGACGCCGTGCTGGCGCTGTGCGAAGACGTGGACCCGGCCTTTATCGCCCGGACCGCCGTGTATTGCCGCGAACGCGGCTATATGAAGGACATGCCGGCCCTGCTGGTGGCGGCGCTGACCCTGCGCGGCCCGGAGCACCTGCCGGCGGTGTTTGGCCGCGTCGTCGACAACGGCAAGATGCTGCGCAATGTGGTGCAGATACTGCGCAGCGGCGCGGTGGGCCGGAAATCCCTGGGCACGCGGCCGAAGAGGCTGGTGCAGCAGTGGCTCAACGGCGCCGGCGAGCGTGCGCTGCTGGCCGCATCGGTGGGCACGCGGCCGTCGCTGGCCGATGTGGTGAAGATGGTGCACCCGAAGCCCGCCGAAGCCTGGCGTGCCGCCTTTTTTGCCTGGCTGATCGGCAAGCCGTATGATCCGGCCGCGCTGCCGCCGATCACGCAGGCCTACGAGGCTTACAAGCAGGCGCGCGCCGAAGGCCGGCAGGCGCCGGTGCCGGAGGTGCCGTTCCAGATGCTGGCCTCGCTGGACCTGGATGCCCAGGCCTGGGCCGAAGTGGCGCGGCAGGGCGGCTGGCAGATGGTGCGCATGAACCTGAACACCTTTGCGCGTCACGGCGTGTTCGCTTTGCCTGGCATGGCGGAGGACATCGCGGCAAAGCTGCGCGATCCCGCCGCGATTGCACGGGCCCGGGTGTTCCCGTACCAGTTGCTGGCCGCCTGCCAGGCGGCCGGCGACGAGCTGCCGGCAGTGGTGCGGGACGCCTTGCAGGACGCACTGGAGCTGGCGTTGGCCAACGTGCCGCAGGTGGAGGGGCGCATGGTGGTCTGCCCGGACGTTTCGGGCTCCATGCACTCGCCGGTGACCGGTTACCGGGCTGGCGCCAGCAGCGCGGTGCGCTGCGTGGATGCGGCGGCGCTGGTGGCCGCCACCTTCCTGCGCAAGCAGCCGGATACCGTGGTGGTGCCGTTCAAGGAAGACGTGGTGACGCTGAAGCTGAACCCGCGCGACACGGTGATGACCAATGCGCAGAAGATGGCGGCGATCGGTGCCGGCGGCACCGACTGCAGCGCGCCGCTGGCCTGGCTGAACCATCGCCGGGTGAGCGCCGAGCTGGTGATGCTGGTGTCGGACAACCAGTCGTGGATGGATGCCCGCCACGGCGCCACGCAAACGTTGCGCGAGTGGGAGCGTTTCAAGAGCCGCAATCCCAAGGCTCGGCTGGTGTGCCTGGATATGCAGCCTTACGCCCGCAGCCAGGCGCCGGAGCGGGACGACATCCTGAACATCGGGGGCTTCTCCGACTCGGTGTTCCAGGTCGTCGCCGCCTTTGCCGCCGGGCAGCTGCAGGCCGGGCACTGGGTGGGAGAGATCTCGGCGGTGACGCTGTGATGTGTCGAAGCGAGGTCGAAGCGAGGTCGAAGTGACGTTGAAGCGAGGTCGAAGTGACGTTGAAGCAAGGCTGAAGTGACGTTGAGCTGAAGTCGCAGCTTGCGAAGTTCGGCGGTGGCTGGCGAATGCCGGACAGACTACATCCAGGTTACGTCTGTCCTGACCCTTGTCGCCGGTTGCCGCCACCCGAGCCGGCATACCCCAAGCGTCCCCCACGGCGCCTGCGGTATGCGGACTTGCCACGAATGCCGGCCTGGATTACATCTGGTGATTGCCGGTTCGAATCCGGCCGCTGCCGCAAGGCGGCGTTTATCCGGGCGATCCTTGTCGTGGCGATGCCGCATTCTTTTATGTTGACGGGCGAATGCCTGTGGAACTACATCACTATTAATGAGGAGGCAGCGGGTTCGACTCCCGCCGCTGTGCCGGTGATCCGGGGCAGCGTAGCTCAACGGTAGAGCACCGGTTCCACAAATCCTTGTCGCCCACTTTATTGGTATCTTGCCGGCGGTTGCCGGTGCTGTTCCGCCCTCAGGGCATAGAGAGAAGACGAGATGAACACCAAGGAGCACTACGAAGTATTCCAATCCGGCAAGGGCCGTCCGGTCAAGATGTGGACCCATGGCGTGCCGGTCGAGGCCGAGGCGCGCGCGCAGCTCGCCAACACCGCGCAGATGCCCTTTATCTTCAGGCACCTGGCTGTGATGCCGGACGTGCACCTGGGCAAGGGTTCCACCATCGGCTCGGTGATCCCGACGCGCGGCGCCATCATCCCGGCGGCGGTGGGCGTGGATATCGGCTGCGGCATGATTGCCGTCAAGACCACGCTGTGTGCCAGCGACCTGCCCGACAACCTGGGCCCGCTGCGCAGCGCGATCGAGCGCGCGGTGCCGCACGGCCGCTCGAATAACCGCGGCGGGCGCGACAAGGGCGCCTGGGGCGATGTGCCGGCCACGGTGGATGCGGGCTGGGCGGCGCTGGCCGGCGGTTTCGCGCGGATCACCGGGAAGTACCCGAAGCTGACGCGCACCAACAACCGCAATCACCTGGGTACGCTGGGTACCGGCAACCACTTCATCGAGGTCTGCCTGGACGAGAACCAGTCGGTCTGGTTCATGCTGCACTCGGGTTCGCGCGGGGTGGGCAATGCCATCGGCAATACCTTTATCGAGCTGGCGCAGGCGGATATGCGCCGCCATTTCATCAACCTGCCCGACCGCGATCTGGCCTACCTGGTGGAAGGCAGCGAGCACTATGAGGACTATGTGTTCGCGGTGGAGTGGGCGCAGCAATATGCACGGCGCAACCGCGAGTTGATGATGGCCAACGTGCTGGACGCCGCGCGCGCCGTGATCGGCAAGCCGTTCGGCACGGAGATGGAGGCGGTCAACTGCCACCACAACTACGTGCAGAAGGAGCGCCACTTCGGCGAGGACGTGCTGGTGACGCGCAAGGGCGCGGTAAGCGCCCAGGCCGGCGAGCTGGGCATCATTCCCGGCTCGATGGGGGCCCGCTCCTACATCGTGCGCGGCAAGGGCAATGAAGAGGCCTTCTGCTCCTGCAGCCACGGCGCGGGCCGTACCATGAGCCGGACCGAAGCCAGGCGCCGGTTCTCGGTCGACGACCAGCAGCGGGCCACGGCGGGCGTCGAATGCCGCAAGGATGCCGAGGTGATCGATGAGATCCCGATGGCCTACAAGGACATCGATGCCGTGATGGCTGCGCAGTCCGACCTGGTCGAGATCGTCCACACGCTCAAGCAGGTGGTGTGCGTGAAGGGCTGATGGAAGGGCGCCCCGGGGTACGCCCGGTGGCACCCCTTCCGTCCAGGCCGCGCCGGGATGGCGGCAGGGACAAATCGAATAAAACGAATAAAAACGAATAAGACGAGTCATGGCAATGATTGAAATCGACGGCTCCTACGGCGAGGGCGGCGGGCAGATCCTGCGCACCGCGCTGTCGCTGGCCATGGTGACCGGCACGCCGGTGCGCATCGCCAATGTGCGCGCGCGGCGCAGCAAGCCCGGGCTGATGCGCCAGCACCTGACCGCCGTGGTCGCGGCGCAGGCGATCAGCGGCGCCCGTACCGAGGGCGCGGCGATCGGCTCGACCACGCTGACCTTCGAGCCCGGCCCGGTGCGCGCCGGCAACTATGACTTTGCCATCGGCACCGCCGGCAGTTGCACGCTGGTGTTGCAGACGCTGTTGCCGGCACTGTGGAGCGTGGCCGGCAACCATGGCTTCACCCTGGCGCTGTCGGGCGGCACCCATAATCCCATGGCGCCGTCGGCGACCTTCCTGCGCGACGCCTGGCTGCCGCTGATGGCGCGCATGGGCGCGGTGGCCGGCCTCGCGCTGCGCCGCCACGGCTTCTATCCCGCGGGTGGCGGCGAGCTGACGTTAAGCGGCCGCACCGGCGCGGCCTGGCAGCCCTTGGCGCTGGAGGCGCGCGGCGCGCCCGGCCTGGCCGAAGCGCACGCGCTGATTGCCGGCGTGCCGCACCACGTGGCGCGGCGCGAACTGGACCTGGTGGGCGAGCGGATGGGCTGGGAGGCCGGCCAGCTGCACGTCGGCGGGCTGCGCCATGAGGAAGGGCCGGGCAACGCGGTGTTGCTGACCTTGCCGTTCGAGCATGTCACTGAGGTGTTCTGCGAGTACGGCGAGAAGGGCCGTTCGGCCGAGAGCGTGGCTGGCGCGGCCTGCCGCCAGGCGCGCGCCTACCTTGCCGGTACGGGGGCGGTGGGGCCGCACCTGGCCGATCAGCTGCTGCTGCCGATGGCCCTGGCCGGCGGCGGCAGCTTCACCGTCGATGAGGTCACCGGCCACCTGCGCAGCAATGCCGAGGTGATTCGCAAGTTCCTGCCGGTGGATATCGAGTTCGAGCCGCTGGGGACGTGCACGCGCGTGGCGGTGGGCTGATTTATCGCCTGCGTTGTCAATGGCGGAGATCCAACACCCGCGCAGTCCTGCTCTGTCAATTGCGCGGGCCGTGGCGGCATACTAGCCGGCATGGCATCGCGCCATGCGGCTTCTTATCATGCCGCGCTTTCCCGGTTCCATGTTGTCGCGCCGCTGCCCAGGAGCCAGGAGGAGCTGGGGAAAAGCCGCGCGATGCGAAATGGATGGAAGTGAGGTGCCACGGGTTCTGGCAACGTCAACAGAGGATGGAAATCGGATGGGATATCTGGCAAAGCAGTCTTTCGTAGCGCTGATGGCAAGCGCGGCCTTGCTTGCGGGTTGCTCCACGGTGCCCGACAAACCGGTGGAGAAGAGCGAGGCAAGATCCGCTCAGCCCGCTCAGCTTGCTCAGCCCGCTCAGCCCGCTCAGCCTACGGAGGATGTGCAGGAAGCGAAGGCCGCGCAATCGATCGCCGACGGCGTACGGCTCCTGCGGTCGGGAAAGCCCAATGAGGCCATCCCCATCTTCAGTCAGCTTGCGGCTGACTATGAAATCAGGTTCAACGACGGAAACACGAGATACTTCAGCGCCAGAAACCAGGTGGAGACCCTGCTGTACCTGGCCACGGCTGCCAGTGAGAAGACCGGGAATGCCAGCGTTGTCACGCCGAACTGGGCTTATTCCTATTATCTGACGGCCTACGCTCTCGCGGAACTCGGCCGCATCCCCGAAGCCAAGGCATCGCTCGACAGGGCATTGAAGCTGTCGCCCAGGAATTCACAGTTTCTTTCCGAGCTTGGCAATCTGTATCAGCGGGAGAAGAACTGGCAATCCGCCCTGCAGGCATTCCAGCGCGCGGAATCCGCGGCCAGGGAAACCTCACCGGAACATGCGCGGAACCTGGAACTGGCCCGCGCCTGGCGCGGTATCGGGTACGTGTACGTGGAACAAGGCCGTCTCGACGACGCCGAGCGCATATACCGGCAATGCCTTGAACTAAACCGGAACGATACCGCGGCGTCGAAGGAGCTTCTCTATGTCCAGGCGCTGCGGGACAAGCAGAGAGCCAGGCAATAGCGGAATGGCAGCCCAGGCGGGCACCGACCGTTCAGCGCGGCGCGGTGCCGCGCGCCTTGCCCGGCGCCAGCAGGTTCCATTCGAGCAGGGCGACGAATCCCCCGTGCAGGAGATGACGAGGCGTTCACCGTCGACATGGTCGAGTTCGCCCGGCGGCAAGGCATGCGGCTCGCGCCAGGCCTGGGCCTGGATCACGTGCAGCAGGTTGTTCTTGACGCGCGCCAGGCACTCGTGGCGGCCGTAGGCGCGCAGCATTGTGTTGATGCGCTCGGGCGGCTGCGAGAAGTCGAGCGTGCGCTCATTCTCGGTCCAGAAGGGATAGTAGCTGCCTTCGCCCTGCGGCCGGGCGCATTCCCAGAGCGTATCCACGCCGGAGGCGCACTTCGTGCGCCAGCCGCGACATGGCACGCTGGGTTTTCAGGTCGAGGCTTTCATGCGTTTCGTCGGAAGAGAGTTCGAACACGCGCTGGGCGAGGATGTCGCCCCGGTCGAAATGCTTGCTGACCTTGTGGCAGCTCGCGCCCCAGCTGACATGTCCGTCGAGGATGGCCCGCGGCAGCGGATAGGGGCCGCGCCCCACGGGCAGCGGCGAGGGGTGGAAATTGATGGCCTTCGGGATCCGCGAAGCCCAGTCGCCGATGCGCCATTGGTAGCTGGCCACCACCAGGAGATCGCACCCGAGATCGCGCAGGCCGTCGAGCGATGCATCGTTCATGGGGGATAGCTGGATGTCGATCTTGCGTTCCTCGGCGAGGCCGAGGACGGCTTCGGTGCGATGCATGCGGCCGTCGACGCGCGCGCAGAAGAGCTTTACCGGCTCCCAGCCGCGCTGGATGAAGGCCTTGAACACGCCCAGGTAGCGGTCCGATGCGGTGATGGCGAAACGCCTTGGCGAGAACGGCGCCGGCCTGGCAGGCTGATCGACGCTATCGGGTTCGGGAC
>NZ_JARJLM010000588.1 GCF_029335485.1 Cupriavidus basilensis | reverse complement strand
GCCCATCGTTCCCAGCGAAAGCCGCCAGCGCATGCGCGACGGCACGGAGCTATTGCTGCGTACCTGGCAACCCGATCCCGAAGCCTTTCCCGAAACCACCGGCTCGCTGCTGCTGGTGCATGGCCTGGCGGAACATTGCGGCCGCTACCAGCACGTGGCCGAGCTGCTATGCGGCCTGGGCCTGCGCGTGCGCGCCTACGACCAGCGCGGCCACGGCGCCAGCGGCGGCCGGCGCATGGCGGCCGAACATCCGGATATCTTTGTCGACGATCTCACCGAGATCCATGATGCCGCCGTGAGCCAGTGGAAGGAGCTGCCGTTCCTGCTGGGCCACAGCATGGGCGGCCTGGTGGCGGCGCGCTTCGCCACCGCGCGGGTGCGCCCGATCCGCGCGCTGGTGCTGTCTTCGCCGGCGCTGGCCTTGCGGCTGTCCGGCCCGATGCTGGCACTGCACCGCACGCTGCTGGCGCTGGCGCCGCGCCTGCGCGTACCCAACCCGATCGATGCGCGCTATCTGTCGCACGATACCGCCGTGGTGGCGCGCTATCGCGCCGATCCGCTGGTGCAGGGCACCATCAGCGCCGGCGTGCTGGAGAGCTTCGTGCGCGGCATGGCGCAGGCACGAACCGATGCGCCGCTGCTGGAAGCGCCCACGCTGATGCTGGTGGCCGGCGACGATCGCATCGTCGACCCGGCCGGCAGCCGCCGATTTGCCGCGGATGCGCCGAAGGACCTGTGCGAAATGGTCTGGTTCGGCCATGGCTACCACGAGATCTTCAACGAGGCGGAGCCGCTGCGCAGCGAAGTCTTTGCGGCCTTGACGGGCTGGTTGCGCAGTCATCTGCAGCCGGTGCCGGACGCGCGCTGAAGCGCTGGCCTGGGCATTACGAGCGGAACACCGACTCGGCGATGCCGAACACGGCGGCGATCACCGGATCGTCGCGCCGCGCGGCCAGGGCCACCAGCGTGAGTTCGGTCTGCACCGACATGCCTTCCACCACGACCAGTCCATGCGCGTGCGACTCGCTGAGCGCAATCGCGTCGCGCACCAGCGACAGGCCCACGCCCGAGCGCACCAGGTCGAGCATCGACGCTTCCTGATCCACTTGCGCGACCTTGTTCGGCACCGCGCCCGCTGCGGCGAAGCGCGCCGACAGCAGGCGGTTGTGCGCGGATTCGGGCGGGGTCCAGATCCACGGCAGGGCGGCAAGCTGGGCCCAGGAGCGCGACGCCACGCGATCCTTCCATCCCTTGGGCGCGACCACGTAGTAGGAGAACGGCGTCAGCGTCAGCGCGCAGTACGAGGCGTCGGGCGCGGGCCCCAGGTAGAAGCCCACATCCAGCGCCCCGCTGCGCACTTGCTGCAGGACCCATCCCGACATGCCGTGGCGCAGTTCCGTGCGGATCTGCGGATAGCGCTCGACCAGCCGGTGCAGCATGACGCCAAGCCGCGTGAATTCCGGGTCGAGGATGGTGCCGATGGCGAGCTTCCCGCGCACGGTCTGGTGCATGGCGCTGACCGTATGCTGCAGATCGCCCACGCCGGCGAGGATGCGCTCGGCCAGCGGCAGCAGCGCGGCGCCGTCGGCGGTCAGTGTCAGGCCGCTCGCGGTACGCGCGAAGAGCGCGATCCGCCATGACGATTGCAGCGCTTTGAGCTGCAGGCTGACGGCCGGCTGCGTCAGGTGCAGGCGTTGCGCGGCGCGGGTGAGGTTGCCCTCGCGCGCGACCGTGACGAAGGCGCGCAGGTGATGAAGGTCCATGAGGCGGGGGCGGATAGGCGAGGCGAAGGCGGGCGCTGGCCGGCGCGCAGCGCGAATGCCGCGCCGCAATATTTTGCGTGGCTTATATTGTGTTTGACGATAAATCATTGGACGGGCGAGTGCAACTGCGCCACGCTTGCCGTCATCGCTGCCTGCATCCGGTTGGCCGGTGCGGCAAGACAAGGATCCGGGCGGCCCGGGCCGAACTTTTTCCGGCACCGTCCGTCATTACCAGACGCAAAGACAGAAGGAGCTTTATCGTGGCAGAGACGCTTGCGCTGAC
>NZ_JARJLM010000587.1 GCF_029335485.1 Cupriavidus basilensis | reverse complement strand
CGATCCGGGGCGCTTTCCCGCCGAGTACGCGCATATCCTGGCCGACGACTTCACCGGGCCGGACCTGCGCAACCAGATTGCCAAGCTGCTGCCGCAATTGCTGGCGGCATCCGAGCCGGGCAATGCGGCGGCCGACCTGGTGGCCGAGTCGTCCGCCATGCAGCAGTTCCTGTCGCAGGTGGAGACATTTGCCGATTTCGGCAGCAATGTGATGCTGTATGGCGAGACCGGTGCCGGCAAGGAGCGCATCGCGCAGCTGTTCCACGAACGCAACAACATCTACGGCAAGGGGCCGTTCGTCGCCGTCAATTGCGGCGCGATCCCCGATGGCTTGTTCGAGTCGCAATTCTTCGGCCATGCCAAGGGTGCGTTCACCGGGGCGATGTTTGCCCACCGCGGTTTTTTCGAGCAGGCCAATGGCGGCACGCTCTTTCTCGACGAGATTGGCGACCTGCCGCTGTTCCAGCAGGTCAAGCTGCTGCGGGTGCTGGAGGAGAACGCCTTGACCCGGCTGGGTTCGACCATGCCTGTCAAGCTGGACTTCCGCCTGGTCGCCGCGACCAACAAGGACCTGCGCGAGGCCGTGTCGCAGGGGCGCTTTCGCGCGGATCTCTATTTCCGCCTGGCGGTGATCGAGCTGCGCCTGCCCAGCCTGGAAGAGCGCGGCGCGGCGGACAAGGTGGCGCTGCTGGTGTCGTTTCTCAGGCAGATGCTCGGCGCCTCCGGCTTCGATGCGCTGCCGCCGCTGCCCGACTGGCTCAAGGGCGCGGTAGGCACGGCATTTTTTACGGGCAATGTGCGCGAACTGCGCAACCTGGCCGAGCGCATCGGCATCACCGTGCAGCAGACCGGGCATTGGGAGGAGCCGCGTATCCGCCCGCTGTTCCGCAGCCTGCGGCCGGGCGCATTCGACGGCAACGAGCGCACCGCGGACTGGCGCGGCGAGACCGAGGAGCGCCGCCGCATCGTGGCCGCGCTGGACGCCAATAGCTGGCGGCGCCAGGACACGGCGGCCAGCCTCGGCATCAGCCGCAAGGTGCTGTGGGAGAAGATGCGCAAGTTCCAGATCGCCGACAACGAAGCCGAGCCAGCGTGAC
>NZ_JARJLM010000586.1 GCF_029335485.1 Cupriavidus basilensis | reverse complement strand
GCCTGCCAGCGCGGCCAGCATCTGGCCGGTCTGGTTGGAGTCGTCGTCGATAGCCTGCTTGCCCAGGATCACCAGTTGCGGCTGTTCCTTGTCGACCAGCGCCTTGAGCAGCTTGGCCACCGCCAGCGGTTGCAGGTCTTCGTTCGACTCGACCAGGATGCCGCGGTCGGCGCCGATCGCCATCGCGGTCCGCAGGGTTTCCTGGCACTGGGCAACGCCGCACGAGACGGCGATCACCTCGGTGGCCACCCCGGCTTCCTTCAGACGCACCGCTTCTTCCACGGCGATTTCGTCAAACGGGTTCATGCTCATCTTGACGTTGGCCAGATCCACGCCCGTGCCGTCCGACTTCACCCGGACCTTGACGTTGTAATCCACCACGCGCTTGAC
>NZ_JARJLM010000585.1 GCF_029335485.1 Cupriavidus basilensis | reverse complement strand
GCAGTGTGCGCGCGGCGGCTTCATCGCAAGCGAGCAGCCGGGCGCTGCGCAGGCTGCCCGCCTGCCACTCCAGTACCGGCGGGCGTACCACATGCCCGGCAAGCCACTGCCGCTCGGGCGGCGGCTGCCACGCCGCCACGCCGCCTTGCGCCAGCACCAGATCGTCGCGTCCGTTCATGCCGCACCATCCTGGCCGGCAGCCTGGCGCAGCAGCACGGCGGCGCGCCGCACCGCGCGCACGATCTCCACATGCGTGCCGCAGCGGCAAAGATTGAAGCGCAGCGCCTCGCGGATCTGCGCTTCGTCAGGGGAGGGCGTTTCTGTCAGCAGCGCCTTGGCGGTCATGATCATGCCGTTCAGGCAGTAGCCGCACTGCGCCGCCTGTTCATCGATGAACGCCTGCTGCACCGGGTCGGGGTGCGCCGGCGTACCCAGTCCGTCCAGCGTGGTGACGGCATGATGCGCCACGGCCTTGACCGGGATCACGCAGGAGCGCGCCGCCACGCCGTCCACCAGCACCGTGCACGCGCCGCACTGGCCCAGGCCGCATCCGTACTTGGGCCCGTTGCAGGCAAGGTCGTTGCGCAGGATATAGAGCAGCGGCGTGTCGGGGTCGACCTCGGGGTCGAGCTGGTACGTGGTCCGGTTGAC
>NZ_JARJLM010000584.1 GCF_029335485.1 Cupriavidus basilensis | reverse complement strand
TACATCCGAAGACATAACCAACATGTTTTACTGTGCGAGCACTTTATAACTTGTAAGCTAAAAGACCGAAGTCTTCCGCATCCGCTATCAAGCGCCCACACTTATCGGTTGTTTGTTTGTTAAAGAACTGGCCGCGGCTCGCTTTGCTTACCGCGTCGCTGCGTTGTCTGCAGCAGAGAAACGAGATTATGAAGCTTAATCTTGTTTTAATCAACAGTTTTTCGCAAGTTTCATTTTGCTTCGGTTCGCTTTGCTTTTTGCTCCGCTTACCTATTCTGCTAACCCCGCAACCCTTGCCCCGTCTGCTTTGCAGCGGTGTCGTGTTGCGAGGGGGCGAATACTAAAGGACCTGCGCCGCCGTGGCAAGCCCTTCTTGAAAATTATTATCTTGGGGCGTCAGAAGCACATGAGACGCAGCTTGCCCGGCACGGGTGCTGCGGGCCGTCTTGCGCGGCCAGCGACTGCGACTACAGGTCGAGAGCCTGGCCCGGCACAGTGCCGTCGATGATTTCCTGGGCAAACGACAGCATGGCACGACGCGCGGCACCGATGTTTTCCCAAGGCTTGGTCGACGAAGGAAATACACGGGATTGCTCTGTCCCCGGCTTCTCCCCTTCGCGGCAAATCACCACGGAAGCATTGAAGCTGCGGTCGCGCCGGGGTTGCGTGCCGATCCGTTCACCGACGTGCGGGTAGATCAGCGGGTAAATGTCAAAACCTTTGTAGCTGGCGCTGGGCTTGTTGTCCACCATGGGCTCCGTTTTTATGGAAAGGCGGGACTGTACCTTACGCAAGGGCGTCCGTGATTCTTTTGTCTTGAATGCTCTCGCCGCGGGGTGGCGGAAGAGAATCGCCCGTTCGTTCCAGTCGCCACCGTCATGCCATGCTACGAACCGCTTGCACTCGAAGTCGCTTAGTTGGCCGCTGGCTTGCGCTGCCGACGCGCGATCTTGCCCGCGGCTTTTTGCGGCGCAGTCTCCTGCTGCACGGCAAACTGGCCGGCGGCCACGCGCAGGCACTCGACCAGTTGCATGCTGCTGGGCGTAGGCCGCCCCTCCCGCAGCGTGATCAAGCCAACCGGCGGCAGCTCCAGCGGCAAATCCAGGGGCAGTCGATGGACGCGCCCTTCCCGCTCGAACTGCTGCGCCACCGACCTGGCCAGGAAGCCCACGGCATCGAGCTGGCCGACGAAGGTGGCAATCGCAAGATAGGACGACGACTCGATCAGGTCGGCAGGCGGCTGCAGCCCTTGGCGGTAGAACTCCTGCTCGATCTTCACCCGCAACGACGCCCACGGCGGCGGCACCACGCAGGGCAGGCCGGCAAGATCCGGCCAGCCAGGCTTGCGCTTGCGCGCCAGCGGGTGACCGCTGCGCACCACCGCCACCATGGGCTCGTTATAGAGCGGCTCGGTCACCAGATCGGGCGCGGCGTAGCCTGGCTCCAGCCTGGCTACGATCAGATCCAGCTCGCTGAGCCTCAGCTTGGGCAGCAGGTGCGGCAAATCGCCCTCCTCCACCAGCACCGTGGCCTGCGCCGAGCGCTGCTTGAGCAACCCCACGGCCTGCGCCAGCAGCACTGGCAGGGCCGCGCCCATCGATCCCACCCGGGTGCGCCCGGCAGCACCGCTGGCCTCCGCCGCGATCTCGTCGCGCGTGCGTTCGTATTGCGCCAGTACGGAACGGGCGAAGCGCACCAGCGACGCGCCCGCCGGGGTGGGCTCGGTACCGCGCGTGGAGCGTGTGAAGAGCGTCAGGCCCAGCGTTTTCTCCACCTCGGTCAGCATTTTGGAGACGGCGGGCTGGCTGACGGAGAGGAACTCGGCGGTATGGCCGAGATGGCGGAATTCGTCCAGCGCCACCACCAGTTGGAGGTGACGCAGCTTGATATTGGAGCGCAGCGCGCGGTCGATCTGGGCCATACCGTATTTTACTTAACTTTCAGGTTATGAAGCTATTCCGATCATTGATTGGATTGTTATGAAGCCTGCCCGCACAATCCAGCCTGACCGACGGGCACGAGAGGCACGGCAGGCGCGCTGGACGCCGATACATTGCCTGCCATGCGCTTCGGCCCACGACACTGATAACAACGACCCTGCGAGGACGACACATGACCGCACCCCACGGTTTCAATCCCGGGCGCCGCCGCCTGCTCATCGGCGGTGCCGCTGCCGCCACCGCCGGCGGCGCCGGCCTGCTGCTGCCGGGCCTGGCCCGCGCCGCCGAGTATCCGGCACGCCCGATCACCTTTATCTGCCCGTGGCCGGTCGGCGGCACCGCGGACCAGTCGATGCGCACCCTCTGCCAGGTGGCCTCCGGCGTGCTCAAGCAGTCTATCGTGGTGGACAACCGCGCCGGCGCGTCGGGCATGATCGGCGCCAAGGCGCTCTCCCGCGCCAAGCCCGACGGCTACACTATCGGACAGATCCCGATTTCGGTGACCCGCTTCTCGCAGCTGGGCATGCTGCAACTGGATCCGCGCACCGACCTTACCTACCTGGCCCGCACTTCCGGCCAGACTTTCGGCATCGCCGTCCCGGCGGGCTCGCGCTTCAAATCGCTGAAGGATGTGATCGCCGAGGCCAAGGCCAACCCCGGCAAGCTCACCTACGCGCACGCCGGCATCGGCGGCGCCACCCATGTGGGCATGGAAGAGTTCGCGCAGGTCGCCGGCATCCGCTTCAATGCGATTGCCTACAAGGGCGGCGCGCAGGCCTTGCAGGACGTGCTGGCCGGGCAGGTCGACCTGCTGGCCGACTCCAGTTCCTGGGCGCCCCATGTGGAAGCCGGCAAGCTGCGGCTGCTGGCAACCTGGGGCGAGCAGCGCACGCCCCGCTTCAAGGACACGCCGACGCTCAAGGAACTGGGCTTCAACGTGGTAGTGGAAGCGCCCAATGGCATCGGCGCGCCGGCCGGGCTCGATCCCGCCGTAGAGAAGACGCTGCGCGACGCCTTCCGGCAAGCCGTGGCCAGCAAGGAATTCCAGCAGGTCGCGGCCCGCATCGACGCGCCCGTGATGTACCTGGACGGCCCGGAGTACAAGCGCTACATCCGCACCGTGTATGACCAGGAAACCCACCTGATCCAGCGCCTCAAGCTCAAAGAACTGCTGCAACAAGGTTGACCGCACCGTGAACTCCGCCGCCCCCGCTACCCTGATCCGCCTGCACGCCAACGACAACGTCCTGATCGCCCGGGATGCGCTGAGCCTCGGCCAGAGCCTCCCCGAAATAGGCCTGCGCGTGCGCGCGCAGGTGCCCGCCGGACACAAGATCGCCGCCTGCGCCATTGCCAAGGGCACCCAGGTGCGCAAGTTCGACACCGTGATCGGCGTGGCCGGTCGCGATATCGAGGCCGGCGATCACGTGCACTCGCACAATCTGGAACTGGTGGACTTCTATCGCGACCCTGGCTTCTGCGAGGACGTGCGGCCGGTGGACTACGTGCCCGAGGCCGAGCGCGCCACCTTCATGGGCTTCATCCGGCCCGACGGCCGCGTCGGCACGCGCAATTTCATCGGCATCCTGTCGTCGGTGAACTGCTCGGCCACGGTGATCCGGCATATCGCCGACCACTTCACGCCCGAGCGCATGGCGGCCTATCCCAACGTGGACGGCGTTGCCGCCTTCGCGCAGAGCAGCGGCTGCGGCATGTCCTCGCCCAGCGAGCATTTCGACGTGCTGCGGCGCACGCTGGCCGGCTACGCCCGCCACCCCAACCTGGCGGGCGTGCTGATCGTGGGCCTGGGCTGCGAGCGCAACCAGGTGGCGGCGCTGGTGGAGTCGCAAGGCCTGGTGCCCGGCAGCCACGTGCGCACCATGGTGATGCAGGACACCGGCGGCACGCTGGCCACCATCCAGGCCGGCATCCGCGCCATCGAGGAGATGCTGCCCGGCGCCAATGCCGCGGTGCGCCAGCCGGTATCCGCCAGCCACCTGAAGATCGGCCTGGAATGCGGCGGCTCGGACGGTTTCTCGGGCATCAGCGCCAACCCGGCGCTGGGCGCCGCCATGGACATCCTGGTGCGCCACGGCGGCACCGCCATCCTGTCGGAGACCCCGGAGATCCACGGCGTGGAGTACATGCTCACGCGCCGGGCCGTGACGCCGGAAGTCGGCCAGAAACTGCTGGACCGCCTGGCCTGGTGGGAGCGCTACACCGCTGGCCAGAACGCACAGTTCAACGGCGTGGTCGGCCACGGCAACCAGCAGGGCGGGCTTGCCAATATCTTCGAGAAGTCGCTCGGCTCGGCGATGAAGGGCGGCACCACGCCGCTGCAAGCCGTCTACGAATACGCGGAGCCGATAGAGCAGGCCGGCTTTGTCTTCATGGATTCGCCGGGCTACGACCCGGTGGCCGCCACCGGCCAGATCGCCAGCGGCGCCAACCTGATCTGCTTCACCACCGGGCGCGGCTCGATGTTCGGCTCCAAGCCGGCGCCCACCATCAAGCTGGCCAGCAATACGCCGATGTACACCCGGCTCGAAGGCGATATGGACATCAACTGCGGGCTGGTGCTGGACGGCGAACTGAGCGTGGAGGAAATGGGCCAGCGCATCTTCGAACATATCCTGCAGGCCGCTTCAGGCCAGCCGACCAAGAGCGAGGCACTGGGACTGGGAGACAACGAGTTCGTGCCCTGGCATCTGGGAATCGTCAGCTAGAGCAAGCAGGCCCGAGGCCCGCAACGAAGCTGCCAGGATGCGCCAAAACCGTCTGCCATGACGAAGCTGTTTATTCCCTATCCCGCTTGCAGGAGAGGGAGTAAACAGCCAGCCAGCGAACCGAACACAAAGACCACGACAAACCCACGAACCCACCCAGCGACGCCATGCCCTCCATCCAGCCACTTTCCCTCGATCACCCCGCCCTGCTGCGCACCCGCAACTTCATCGGCCATGCATGGTGCGACGGCCTCGACGGCCAGCACCTTGAGGTGAGCAATCCCGCCACCGGCGCCGTGTTCGCATCCGTGGCCGACAGCGGCGCCGCGGATGCGGCCCGCGCCGCCGACGCGGCCCATGCCGCCTTTCCCGCCTGGAGCCGCCGCACCGCACGCGAGCGGGCCCAGTTGATCAAGCGCTGGCACGCGCTGATCCTCGAACATCGGGAAGACCTCGCCCGCATCATCTCCACCGAACAAGGCAAGCCGCTCCAGGAAAGCCGCGGCGAGGTGCTGTACGGCGCGTCCTATGTGGAATGGTTTGCCGAGGAAGCCACGCGCATCAGCGGCGAGATCGTGGCCGAGGCTGTGCCCGGGCGCAAGATGCTGGTGCTCAAGGAGCCGGTGGGCGTGGTGGCTGCCATCACGCCGTGGAACTTCCCGCTCGCCATGATCGCCCGCAAGATCGCGCCGGCGCTGGCCGCCGGCTGCACGGTGGTGGCCAAGCCGGCGGAAGACACGCCGCTGACGGCCCTGGCCCTGGTCTACCTGGCCGAGAAAGCCGGCCTGCCCGCCGGCGTGCTCAACATCGTCACCGCCTCGCGCGCCAACACGCCGGCCGTGGTCGACGCATGGCTGGCCGACGGCCGCGTGCGCAAGATCACCTTCACCGGTTCCACACCGGTAGGCAAGCACCTCGCCCGCGAATCCGCCGGCACGCTGAAAAAGCTGTCGCTGGAGCTGGGCGGCAATGCGCCCTTTATCGTGTTCGACGACGCCGATATCGATGCCGCGGTCGATGGCCTGATGGCGTCCAAGTTCCGCAACGGCGGCCAGACCTGCGTCTGCCCCAACCGCGTCTACGTGCAGGCCGGCGTACACGACCATTTCGTGGCGCGCCTGGCGCTGCGGGTGGCCGCCTTGCAAGTCGGACCGGCCACCGAGGAAGCTTCGCAGATCGGCCCCATGATCAATGCCCGCGCGGTGGACAAGATCGCCCGCCACGTGGAGGACGCCGTGGCCAAGGGCGCGCGCGTAGTCACCGGCGGCGAGCGGGTGCGCCTGGACGACGGGCCGCACTACTACGCGCCCACCGTGCTGACCCACGCCACGCCGCAGATGGCGCTGTCCTGCGAGGAAACCTTCGGCCCGGTGGCGGCCATCTTCCGCTTCACGGACGAGGAGGAAGTGGTGCGCGACGCCAACGATACGCCGTTCGGCCTGGCCGCCTACTTCTACTCCAACGACGTGCGCCGCATCTGGCGCGTGGCGCAGGCGCTGGAGACCGGCATCGTCGGCGTCAATGAAGGCGCCATCGCCTCCGAGGCGGCACCTTTCGGCGGCGTCAAGGAATCCGGCTACGGCCGCGAGGGATCGCGCCACGGGCTGGACGACTACATGCACACCAAATACATTTGCCAGGGCCAGCTCGGCTGAGCCGCTGCCCCCGACCCACGACATCTCCCGGAACACCATGCCCGCACAAAATGCATTCAAGGCCGCGCTGGCGGCCAGCCAGCCACAGATCGGCCTGTGGCTCTCGATGGCATCGCCCTACCTGGCCGAAGTCTCGGCCACGGCCGGCTTCGACTGGCTGCTGGTCGACGGCGAGCACGCACCCAACGAACTGCGCGACATGCTGCATACGCTGCAAGCCATCGCGCCCTATCGCTCGCAGCCGGTGGTGCGCTGCGTGGCGGGCGAAGTCGCGCTGATCAAGCAGTTGCTGGATATCGGCGCGAAGAGCCTGCTGGTGCCGATGGTCGATACCGCCGAACAGGCTGCCGCGCTGGTAGCCGCCACGCGCTATCCGCCGCAGGGCATTCGCGGCGTCGGCAGCGCCGTGGGCCGGGCCTCGCAATGGAGCGCCCGCGCGGACTACCTGGCCGTGGCGGATGACGAGATCTGCCTGCTGGTGCAGGCCGAGACCGTGAAGGCCCTGAGCAACCTGGAAGCCATCTGCGCCGTCGACGGTGTCGACGGCGTCTTTATCGGGCCGGCCGACCTGGCCGCCTCGATGGGCCATCGCGGCAACC
>NZ_JARJLM010000583.1 GCF_029335485.1 Cupriavidus basilensis | reverse complement strand
CGCGCTGCGCGCGGCGGCACAGGGCGGTGAAGCCGCGGCGCAGGCCGCGCTGGGCGAGGCCCTGTGGCCGAGCGCGGATGCGGCGCTGCGCGCGGAGGGCGCCGGCTGGTTGCGCAAGGCCGCGGCGGCGGGGGATGCGCGCGCGCATTTCCTGCTGGGCAAGGCCGCTTTCCAGGGCGGCGTGGGCAGTGCAGGCGCACCCGACGCCGAAGCCGCCTGGCGCCATCTCACGCTTGCCGCCGAGGCTGGCAACACCGGCGCCGCGTATTACCTCGGCTTGCTGTACCGCGGTGGCTATGGCCGCGCACCCGATCCGGCGGCTGCCGCGCGCTGGTTCGGGGTGGCCGCCGAGGCTGGCGTGCCGCAGGCCATGTTCATGCTGGCCAATGCCTACCGCGAAGGCGCCGGCGTGCCACGTGACGAAGGGCGCGCCGTGGCCTGGTACGAGGAAGCGGCCGAACGCGAGCATCCGGAGTCGATCCAGGCGCTGGCGATGGCGTATCGCTATGGGGAATTGGGGTTGAAGCGGGATGAAGGGAGTTTCCGGGCGCATCTCGCGGAGACCGCGCACGCGCTGAAGCATCCCGCGCTGAGTCCCTGAGCCGGCAGCCGTCCCGTCCGGGGCGGTTGGCCGATATCGCGCGCTCTGGAAGCGGGCAAGGCGATGCCGGCGGTTGCCGGCATCGTTCAAGTCTCCCTGCCGGGCTGGTCCGCTCGCTCACGCAGGCGGCGGGGCGTCCTTGAAGGCGCCCTTGAGCATCTGGCGCAGCTCGGGACTGTCCTGATGCTTGTGCACCAGCACCGCATGCTGGACCGCGACCTCGATCAGCTCGTCTTCGCTGTCGGCGCTGATGGCCACACTGCACTTCGACTCGCTCGGAAATTCGCGGCAATCGATATATTTGCGTCCCATGCTTGCCTCCTGACGCGTAAGGTTTTTCAGGCAGGGTGCCACTTGCACCCCGGGCAGGCGCTTTCCCCATGCGGCGCCCGTGCGCGGCGATGTCCTCCGTCATCGGGGATCGGGATGAACGGCGCCGCCACGGTGGCGGGCGCCTGATCCAGTATAGGGCGCGCCTGAGTCCGCCGGCGTGCCGGAATCCACGGCGCTCGCCGGCTGTCGGCCGCATCAGGCCACTGGCGTGATCACCTTGCCGGTGCAGAGGAAGGCATCCAGGTTGTCGAACACCAGCCCGGCCATGGCCGCGCGGGTTTCATGCGTGCCGCTGGCCATGTGCGGCGCAAGGACGACATTGTCCAGCGCGAACAATGCCTCCGGCACCTGCGGCTCGGCGCGGAACACATCCAGCCCGGCGCCGCCCAGGCGGCCTTCGCGCAATGCCGCCACCAGCGCGGCCTCGTCCACCACGCTGCCGCGCGAGACATTGACCAGGATGCCCCGTGGGCCCAGCGCCTCGATGATGGCGGCAGAGACCAGCCCCTCGGTCTCGGGGCCGCCCACGCAGGTCACGGCCAGGAAATCGGCCCAGCCGGCCAGCGCCTTCAGGTCCGGCTCGTGGCGCCACGGCGCGGCTTCGCGCGGGCGGCGGTTATGGTAGGCGATCTCCATGCCGAAGCCGGTGGCGCGCTGCGCCACTTTCTCGCCGATGCGGCCAAGGCCCAGGATGCCCAGCTTCTTGCCGGACACGCGCGTGGTCAGCGGAAAGCTGTCCTTGCCCCATTCGCCGGCGCGCACGAAACGGTCGCCATGGGCGATGCCGCGCGCGGCGTCGAGCAGCAGGCCGAATGCGAGGTCGGCCACGCAGTCGTTGAGCACGTCGGGGGTGTTGCTGACCTGGATGCCGCGCGCACCGGCCGCGTCCAGCGCGATCGAGTCATAGCCCACCCCGAAGCTGACAACCGCTTCGAGCTTCGGCATTGCCGCGATGGCCTCGGCCGTGATGCCGTGGCGGGCGGACGTCACCACCACGCGGGCCTGCTGCGCATGCTCGCGCAGCCACGCCAGCCGGTCGGCCTGCTCCCACAGCGGAACGGCCTGGTACTGCTCCCGCAGGCGGGAATTGATCTGCGGCGCGAGGGGGCCGATCTGGACGAGCGAGACTTGGGACATGGAAGCGGCGAAGGAAAGAGTGTGGGGGAAAACGCGCGCAACGGAGCGGGGCCGGCCAGCCGCTACCGGTTCTTGCGCGGGACGGCGTTCAACGAGAGGGCAATCATAGCGCTTGCGCCGGGGCGTTGCAGCGCCTCCCGTGGACAGCGCGGGGCAGGCGGGCCGCCGATAAAACAACCCGGCCGCAGTCGGGCCCGTCTTCCGGATGGCCCTCGCGCGCAGAGGGGCGATCTGGCCAGGAGCCAGGGAAAGCGAAAGCAGCGGATTTGTCCAGCGCCCAATCCGTCGTCTTGGCTTCAAACAGATCGGCTATCCTCAACCACGCCAACGTCCGTTCCAAGATACCGAACATGAAAACCATCTACCTGGCCGGCTTCGACGTATTTCGCAAGGATGCCATCGCCCACGGCGAAACACTGAAGGCCCTCTGCGCCCGGCACGGCTTCCACGGCCTCTATCCCCTCGACAAAGCCGCCCCGGCCGGCCTGCCGGGCCCCGATACCGCCCGCTGGATCTACGAAGCCAATCTCAACCTGCTGCGCCGCGCCGACATGGTCATGGCCAACCTCGACGATTTCCGCGGGCCCGGCGAGCCGGATTCGGGGACGGCCTTCGAAGTGGGATTCGCGATTGCGCTGCAAAAGCCCGTGTGGGGCTATTCCAGCGATCCCGGCACCTTGCTGGAGCGCGTCGCGGTGGCGCAGGGGGCAAACGGCGAAGCGCTCGATGCGCGCGGCTTCGTGGTGGAGGACTTCGGCCTGGGCAAGAACCTGATGCTGGCCTGTTCGGTAAAGCTGGTGGAGGGCGGCGCGCAGGCGTGCCTGGCGGCGATGGCGGAGGCCGAGCGGCGGCGCAGTTGCCGGGGCGCCTGCGCGCCGGCGGAGGATTGATGGCGGTGAGGGCGGGGCAAAGGCTCCGCTGCATTGCGTCTCAGCGGCGCAGCCCTTCCACCCCGGCCGCGATGTCGGCCGCCGCGCTTGCCACGATCTGGCGGTAGGCCGCCACCACGCCGTCGATGGCGCCCGGCGCGGGCAGTTCGGATTGCGTGCGGCCGGCGCTGACCTTGCCGTCGGGCAGGCGGCGCACGGTCCAGTTGATGACGGCGCCGGCGCGTTGGCCAACGTCGGCGTCGAGCCGGACCACCTCGGTGGTGATGCGGTACACGGGTTCCACGCCGGACAAGCCTTGCTGGTAGGTATCGACCGCGCCCAGCCTGGCCTGCAGTTGCTGGGAGAGTGCGTCGCGCAGCTCGTCCGGCAGGGGCGCGGACCAGCGCGCCAGGTCGATCAGCTTGAGTTCGCCGCTGTCCTTGCCGTCGCGCACCACCAGTTGCGGCCGGTTGAGGCGTTCGGGCACGCGCACCGGTGCCACCTCGATCCATAGCGGCTGCGCCTGCGGCGGACGGGCGGGAGCCGCGGCCTGGCCCGCCGCGGTATCGGGGCCTTGCGCCAGCGTGTAGTAACGCGGATCGGGCGAGGCGCAGCCGGCCAGCAGGACGGCCAGGAGCACGGCCGGCAGGGCCGCGGGCCGCGCCCGGCTGGCCAGGCGCGCCAGCGGGCGCGCGGAGGAAGGCGAAGGGATCTGGCGGTTCATCATTGTTTCTCCGTCTTGCCGCGCACCAGCGCTTCGGGATGGCGTTCGAGGTAGTCGGTCAGCGTGCGCAGCGATACCGCGGTGCGCGTGAGTTCCTGCATCATGCGGCGCGTGTCCTGCTGCAGCGGCGCATCCGAGGCGAGCGTGCCGTTGGCGGCATTCAGCGTCTTGCGCGCATCCTGCAGCGCCGCCGTCACCTGCGGCGCCACGTCGCCGTTGAGCTGGCTGACCAGCTTGTCGGCGCTGCTCATCATGGTGTTGAGCGTTGCCATCGAGGTGCGCAGGTCCTGGCCGATCTGCTCGAACGGCACCTTGTCGATCTTGCTGACAATCTCGCCGAGCTTGGCCTGGAGTTCATCAAAGGCCGCGGGCGTGGTCGCCAGCTCCGGAATCGGGCCCTCCGGGTTGACCTTGGCCGGCGGCGCCTTGGGGAAGAAATCGAGCGCCACATAGAGCTGGCCGGTCAGCAGGTTGCCGGTGCGCAGCTGGGCGCGCATGCCGCGCTTGATCAGGGTCTGCACGATACCGCGAGCGCGGTTGGCGTCCTCCAGGTCACGCTGGCGGAAGCCCATGCGCGAGGGATACAGTTCCACCACCACCGGCAGACGGAACGCTTTCTTTTCGCTCAGGTATTCGATGCCGATCGATCTGACCTGGCCCACCACCACGCCGCGGAAATCCACCGGCGCGCCGGGCGAGAGCCCACGCACCGACTGGTCGAAGTTGAGCACGGCCAGCGAGGGTGCCAGTTCCTCGGGTTCCTTCATCGCCTCGGTCTGGTCGCTGGCCAGCAGGAACTGGGTGTTCTCGTTAGCCGCGGCGCTCGCCTTGGAATCGTCGGGCGCCTGGAAGGCGACGCCACCCAGCAGCACCGTCACCAGCGACTGGGTATTGAGCTTGAAGCCGCCGGCGTCGAGCTTGATGTCCACGCCGCTGGCATGCCAGAAGCGGGTGTCGGGGGTGACCAGCCCGTCGTAGGGCTTGTTGACGAACACGCGCAGCGAGAGATCGCGCCCGTTCGGCTCCAGCTGGTAGGCCACCACCCGGCCGACCTGCACGCGGCGGTAGTACACCGGAGAGCCGATGTCGAGCGAGCCGAGATCGGCGGCGCGCAGCAAGAACTGCTTGCCGGACGCATCGGTGGTGACCGCCGGCGGTGCTTCGAGGCCGGTGAAGTTGCGCACGCGCTCGTCCGACTTGCCGGCGTCAACGCCGATATAGGCGCCGGACAGCAGCGTTTCCAGGCCGGAGATGCCGCTGGTGGCAAAGCGCGGGCGTACCACCCAGAAGCGCGTGTCCTTGGCCGAGAAGCTGGCCGCGTCCTGGGTCAGGTCGATTTTTGCGATCACGTGCGAACGGTCGGGCGCGAGGCGCACGGACTTGACCAGGCCGATGTCCACGTCCTTGTAGCGCACCGCTGTCTTGCCCGGTGTAAGGCCCTCGGCGGTGCGGAAGGACACCGTGATCTCGGGGCCGCGCTCGGTGAGCGTGCGGATCAGCAGCGACAGGCCGACCACCGCCGCCACGATCGGGATCAGCCACACCAGGGAGGGCAGCCAGCTCGCGCGCCGGCGCCGCTCCGGCGCGGGCGGCAGCGAGGACGGCGGCGGGGACGAGGGGGGGGACTGATCAAGGTCGGGCATCTTTTGCATCCAGCGAATCCCACAACAGGCGCGGGTCGAAACTTAATGAAGCCATCATGGTGAGCACCACCACGGAAGCAAAAGCCATGGCCCCGGCACCGGGGATGATGGTGGCGAGCGCGCCGGCCCGTACCAGCGAAGCCAGCAGCGCGACCACGAAAATATCGAGCATCGACCAGCGGCCGATCACTTCCACCAGTCCATACAGCCGGGTTTGCTGGCGTATCCGCCAGCGTGAGCGGAAGTGCACGGAGAGCAGCAGCAGCGTGAGGATCATCATCTTCAGCAGCGGCACCACGATGCTGGCGACCAGCACCACGATGGCGAGCAGGTTGGAGCCCGAGAGCCACAGGTAGATCACGCCCGACAGGATGGTGTCGCGCTGCGTGCCCAGGATGGACTGGGTCACCATCACCGGCAGCAGGTTGGCGGGGATATACAGGATGTAGGCCGCCAGCAGGAAGGCCCAGGTGCGGGTCAGGCTGTGCGGCTTGCGGTGGTGCAGCGTGGCGCCGCAGCGCGGGCAGGGCTCGCCCTCCAGCGCGCGCGGGCTGAGCGCGTCGCAGGCATGGCAGGACAGCAGCCCCATCGAGGTGGCGGTGGGTACCTGCGGCAGCGGCACGCGCTCGTCGTCGTCGGTCAGCTCCGCCACGACTTCGGAGGCCAGCCGGCGCGAGCGCGCCAGCGCGGAGGCGGCCTGCTTCGCGGTGGGCCTGGGCGCGGGCGTGCTCATCGGGGCGGCTCCTTTTCCAGGTACTGCCAGAGGTCGCGCGGGTCGAAGGACAGCATCGCGGCCAGCACCACCACCAGCGCGCCGAACGACCACAGCGCGATGCCCGGCAGCACCTGGGCCATGGTCGAGAGCTTGACCAGCGTGACCAGCACGCCGATCATGAAAACCTCGATCATGCCCCACGGCCGGGTCTGCCGGATGCCGCGCACGATGCGCTCGAAGCCCGGCGGCATGCGGCGCCGGGCCATCGGCACCAGCAGGTAAAGCATCATCAGCATCTCGCACAGGGGAAAGAGGATGGTGGTGCCGAACACCAGCATGGCCACCAGCGCCATGTGGTCGGCGTTGAGCGCCTGCACGGCGCCCCACAGCGTGGTCTCGGTGCGCACGCCCTTGAGATCCATCTCGACGATGGGATAGGCGTTGGACACCAGGAACAGGATCAGCGCGGTCACCACCAGCGGCAGCAGGCGGGTGTAGGCCCGCGTGCTCTCGCGGTAGAGCTGGCCCCCGCAGCGCAGGCACAGGGCGCGCTCGCCGTCGGCCAGTTCCGTGCGCTGGTAGACCGCATCGCAGTATTCGCAGGCCACCAGCCGGCTGAGTTCGGCGGGCGGGGCGGGCTCTGCCCGGAGCGGCTCGGGACGGCTGGCTTCGCTCATGCCTGGCCGGAACCCGCGACGTCCTCGGGGGTGGTGATGGGCCTGCCCTGGGCCAGCTCGCGAGGCGGATCGGAGGGATGCTGCGAGCCGATGGTCCAGTCGCGCAGCAGGGCATAGGCCACCGCCAGCAGCGTGGGGCCGATGAACACGCCGAGGAAGCCGAAGGCCAGCGCGCCGCCGAACACGCCCAGCATCACCCAGATCAGCGGCATGTCGGTGCCCTTGCTGATCAGCAGGGGCTTGATGACGTTGTCGGCCATGCTGACCACGCCTACGCCCCACACCACCATGAAGATGGCCCAGCCGAGCGAGCCGGTGTGGTACAGCCACAGTGCGGCGGGAATCCATACCAGCGGCGGTCCCACCGGGATCACGGACAGGAAGAAGGTGACAAAGCCGAGGATGGCGGCCCCGGGCACGCCGGCGATCCAGAACCCGAGGCCGGCCAGCACGGCCTGCACGAATGCCGTGCCGAGCACGCCGTAGACCACGCCTTTGACGGTATTGCCGGCCAGCGCCAGCAGGTGGTCGGCGCGCTCGCCGGCAATGCGGCGCATGCCGGCACGCAGCCAGGCCACCGCGAATTCGCCGCCGGTATAGAAGAAGAACGCCAGCACGATCGACAGCGCCAGCTGGCCCAGCCCGGCGCCGATCGACAGTCCGGCGCCCAGCACCACATGGCCCACCGGCGCGATCAGCTTGCGCAGGTTGGCCACCATCTCCGAGTCGGCATGGATGACCTTGTCCCAGGAGCTTTGCAGGTAGGCGCCCGCATAGGGCAGGGTGCCCACCCAATCAGGCAGCTGCGGGGCGCCATGCTCGACGAAGCGGTCGACCAGGCCGGACAATTCGTCGATATGGGCGGAGATGCTGGTGCCGGCATAGACGAAGGGTCCCAGCACGGTCACCGCCGCCAGCAGCACGCAGATCATGGCGGCCAGGCTGCGCCGGTTGCCCAGCCAGCGCGCCAGCAGCGTATAGGGGTACCAGGAGCTGAAGGCCAGGATGGCGGCCCACAGCAGCGCGGTGGTGAAGGGTGCGAGAACCAGCAGCGAACCGCCGATCAGGACGATCAGCGCGAAGATGGCAGCGAGTTTTTCAATCAGTTGGCCGGAATTCATCGGGCGCATCTCCTAGACTGCCGCTGTGACATGAACGGCGACAATATATAGGAAAACGCGAGGGGTGCCGGACGCGGGCGGCCGCGGCGATGGACAAAATGCTGCACTGCGGCCCCCCGAGGGGGCCTGGCCGGACAGCGAGCCGTCCCCGAACGCCTCCGGATGCCATGGCTCGGTGACATCTCCCGGCAGCGCGAGAAAGCGGTCCAGTGCCGGCCGGTGCCCGCGGGCACGGTGGCGCACAGATCCGCCGCCGGCCCTGGCTCGTCCAGGGCGACGAAGGCCATATCGTCGCGCAGGGCGCCCGGCAGCGTGCGCTGCAGCGCACTGACGCCCGCGCCGGCCAGGCTCAGCTTGCAGGCTGGGCCGTCGCCCCGGCCTGCACCGGCGGACCTTGCTGCAACAGTGCGGCGATCAGGTCGGACTGCGTGACGATGCCCAGCAGCCGGTGCTGCGCATCCACCACCGGCATCTGGTGCAGGCCGCGGTCGGAGATGGCGCGGGCCAGTTCCACC
>NZ_JARJLM010000582.1 GCF_029335485.1 Cupriavidus basilensis | reverse complement strand
CTGAAGTTCGTGCCGATCAAGGATCGCAAGTAATCCGCCCGGCTGCCGGTTTGCTCCCCTGTACCGCCCGTGGGAGAGGGGGTAGCCGGCCGCGGAGCACGGCCGCTACCCCCTGATCGTCACTCTCTTTCTTCCCTACAAAATGAACACTGCAAACCGCAAACCGCTGCCCGGCACCCAGCTGGATTTCTTCGACACGCGCGCCGCGGTCGAGGCGATCCGGCCGGGCGCCTATGACAAGCTCCCGTACACCTCGCGCGTGCTGGCCGAGAACCTCGTGCGCCGCTGCGACCCAGCAACACTGACCGATTCCCTCAAGCAGATCATCGAACGCAAGCAGGAGCTGGATTTCCCCTGGTTCCCGGCACGCGTGGTCTGCCATGACATCCTTGGCCAGACCGCGCTGGTCGACCTCGCCGGGCTGCGCGATGCGATCACCGCCCAGGGCGGCGATCCGGCCAAGGTCAATCCGGTCGTGCCGGTGCAACTGATCGTCGATCACTCGCTGGCCGTGGAGTGCGGCGGCTTCGATCCCGACGCGTTCGCCAAGAACCGCGCCATCGAAGACCGGCGCAACGAAGACCGCTTCGACTTCATCAACTGGACCAAGAAAGCGTTCAAGAACGTCGAGGTGATCCCGCCAGGCAACGGGATCATGCACCAGATCAACCTGGAGCGGATGTCTCCGGTGATCCACGCGGTGGACGGCGTGGCCTACCCGGACACGCTGGTCGGCACCGACAGCCACACGCCGCACGTCGACGCCCTGGGCGTGATCGCGATCGGCGTGGGCGGACTGGAGGCCGAGAACGTGATGCTCGGACGCGCCTCGTGGATGCGGCTGCCCGACATCGTGGGCGTGGAGCTCTCCGGCAAGCGCCAGCCCGGCATCACCGCCACCGACATCGTGCTGGCGCTGACCGAGTTCCTGCGCAAGGAAAAGGTGGTCGGCGCCTATCTCGAGTTCCGCGGCGAGGGCGCCTCGAGCCTGACGCTCGGCGACCGCGCGACCATCTCCAATATGGCGCCCGAATATGGCGCCACCGCGGCGATGTTCTTCATCGACGAACAGACCATCGATTACCTGCGTCTCACCGGCCGCGACGACGCCCAGGTCAGGCTGGTGGAAACATATGCCAAGGAGGCCGGCCTGTGGGCCGATACGCTGAAGCACGCCGAATACGGGCGCATGCTGCAGTTCGACCTGTCGTCGGTGGGCCGCAACATGGCGGGCCCGTCCAACCCGCACAAGCGGCTGCCGACATCCGAGCTGGCCGAACGCGGCATCGCCGGCAAGTGGGAGGAAGTCCCCGGGCAGATGCCGGACGGCGCCGTGATCATCGCCGCGATCACCAGCTGCACCAACACCAGCAACCCGCGCAACGTGATCGCCGCAGCCCTGCTGGCACGCAATGCCAACGCGCGCGGCCTGACGCGCAAGCCGTGGGTGAAGAGCTCGCTGGCGCCGGGCTCCAAGGCCGTGCAACTGTACCTGGAAGATGCCAAGCTGCTGCCGGAGCTGGAACAGCTCGGCTTTGGCATCGTCGCCTTCGCCTGCACGACCTGCAACGGCATGTCGGGCGCGCTGGATCCGGCGATCCAGAAGGAGATCATCGAGCGCGACCTGTATGCGACGGCCGTGCTCTCGGGTAACCGCAACTTCGACGGCCGCATCCACCCCTACGCCAAGCAGGCCTTCCTCGCCTCGCCGCCGCTGGTGGTCGCGTACGCCATTGCCGGCACCATCCGTTTCGACATCGAGCGCGACGTGCTGGGCACGGACCAGGACGGCAAGCCGGTCCGGCTCAAGGACATCTGGCCGAGCGACGAGGAGATCGACGCGATCGTGGCCCAGAGCGTGAAGCCCGAGCAGTTCCGCAAGGTCTACGAGCCGATGTTCCGCTTCACCGTCGACAACGGCGAACAGATCAGCCCGCTGTACGACTGGCGTGCGCAGAGTACCTACATCCGCCGCCCGCCCTACTGGGAAGGCGCGCTGGCCGGCGAGCGCACGCTCCAGGGCCTGCGCCCGCTGGCCGTGCTGGGCGACAACATCACGACCGACCACCTGTCGCCGTCGAACGCCATCCTGCCGGACAGCGCCGCGGGCGAGTACCTGGCGAAGATGGGCCTGCCGGAGGAGGACTTCAACTCCTACGCCACGCACCGCGGCGATCACCTCACCGCGCAGCGCGCGACCTTTGCCAACCCGACGCTCCTCAACGAGATGGCGGTGATCGACGGGAAGGTCAAGAAAGGCTCGCTGGCCCGCATCGAGCCGGAAGGCCAGGTCGTGCGCATGTGGGAAGCGATCGAGACCTATATGGACCGCAAGCAGCCGCTGATCATCGTCGCGGGCGCCGACTACGGCCAGGGTTCCTCGCGCGACTGGGCCGCCAAGGGCGTGCGCCTGGCCGGCGTGGAAGCGATTGCCGCCGAAGGCTTCGAGCGCATCCACCGCACCAACCTGGTCGGCATGGGCGTGTTGCCGCTGGAGTTCAAGCCTGGCGTGAACCGCGCCACGCTAGGCATCGACGGCACCGAGACCTACGATGTGGTCGGCGAGCGCAAGCCCAGGGCCGACCTCACCCTGGTGATCCATCGCAAGAACGGCGAGCGTGTGGAAGTCCCCATGACCTGCCGCCTCGATACCGCGGAAGAAGTGTCGATCTACGAAGCCGGCGGCGTGCTGCAGCGTTTCGCGCAGGACTTCCTCGAATCGTCGAAGGCCGCCGCGTAAGCACGTACAGGCGTATCGTGCATCGTGTTCGGGCGGTACGGTGACGTACCGCCCGCTTTCACCAGGACAATATTTCCATGGCCCACGTACCCCAGATCAAGATTCCCGCCACCTATATCCGTGGCGGCACCAGCAAAGGCGTGTTCTTCCGCCTGCAGGATCTGCCCGAAGCCGCGCAGGTTCCGGGCCCGGCCCGCGATGCGCTGCTGATGCGCGTGATCGGCAGCCCGGACCCCTACGGCAAGCAGATCGACGGCATGGGCGCCGCGACTTCGAGCACCAGCAAGACGGTCATCCTGTCCAAGAGCAGCAAGCCCGGCCATGACGTCGACTACCTGTTCGGCCAGGTATCCATCGACCAGCCGTTTGTCGACTGGAGCGGCAACTGCGGCAATCTTTCCGCTGCCGTGGGGCCCTTCGCCATCAGTGCCGGGCTGGTCGACGCCAGCCGCATCCCGCACAACGGCGTGGCCACCGTGCGCATCTGGCAGGCCAATATCGGCAAGACCATCATCGGCCACGTGCCCATCACCAATGGCGCGGTGCAGGAGACCGGTGATTTCGAGCTCGATGGCGTGACCTTCCCCGCCGCCGAAGTGCAGCTGGAATTCTTGGACCCGGCGGCCGAGGAAGACGGCGCCGGCGGCGCCATGTTCCCCACCGGCAACCTGGTCGACGACCTGGAAGTTCCGGGTGTCGGCACGCTGAAGGCCACCCTGATCAATGCCGGCATCCCGACCATCTTCCTGAACGCGGAAGCCATCGGCTATAAGGGCACCGAGCTGCAGGACGCCATCAACGGCGATCCCAAGGCGCTGGCGATGTTCGAGACCATTCGCGCCCATGGCGCGGTGCGCATGGGCCTGATCAAACACGTCGATGAAGCCGCCACCCGGCAACATACGCCGAAGGTCGCCTTTGTCGCCAGGCCGGCCGACTACATTGCGTCCAGCGGCAAGCAGGTTGCCGCCGGCGACGTCGACCTGCTCGTGCGCGCCTTGTCCATGGGCAAACTGCATCACGCCATGATGGGCACGGCTGCCGTGGCCATCGGTACCGCCGCGGCGATCACCGGCACGCTGGTGAATCTGGCGGCCGGCGGCGGTGCGCGCACCGCGGTACGCTTCGGCCATCCCTCGGGCACCTTGCGGGTGGGCGCGGAGGCCAGCCAGGTCAACGGCGAATGGACCGTGACCAAGGCCATCATGAGCCGCAGCGCCCGCGTGCTGATGGAAGGCTGGGTGCGGGTGCCCGGCGACGCGTTCTGACCAATGCGTGCACAAAGGTGGGAACCTGCCTCCGGCCTGCGTGTAGTTCCATTTGATCCTATGTGTTCTGGCGACGCGTCATCTGCCAGCCCTTGAGGCTGCCACGTGGCTGACCGCATTGGCACGGCCCGGCTCCTGCCGGGCCGTTTTCGTTCAGGCTGCGGCAGGCGCCTTGACCACGAAACCCCGCTCGCGGTCGCCATCGAAACCGGCGGCCAGATAGAGCCGGTGCGCATCGTCGCGCTGCGCACCGGACAGCAGCATCGCCTTGCAGCAACCCGCCTGCCACGCCAGCGCCAGCACATGGCGCAGCATGGCCAGGCCGATGCCGCGCCCACGCCAGGCCGCGGCGGTCACCACATGCTCGAGCAGGCCGATGGGACGGCCCTGCAAGGGCAGGCTCGGAATGACGGCCAGCATGCAGGTGGCAACAAGCTGGTTTTCGCACTCCGCCACCACCAGGCGCACCGCCTCGCTCCCCAGCACCTGCGCTAGCGCCAGCGCTGCCGGGGAACCGTCGAAGTCCGGATCGCCGGGCCGGAGTTCCCGGTAAAGCCGCAGCAAGGCATCCAGGTCATCGTGCCGCGCGAGGCGAAAGATCGTGTTTGTCATGGCAGGCATTTTCTCCAGGGCTGGCATAGTTTGACCACCTTGTCGCGCAGCCCACCCTCGGGAAAACCCCATGTGCTCAATTGTCGACACATTTGCCCGCCCTCTCGTATAGTGCTCGGTCCGCCGGACTGGCACCTGTAAGATAGCACCTGTACGGCGGATTGCGTAGACCCGATAGACGACGCAGACACCCAAAAGGTGCTGCCCAGTCGTGCCTGTACGAGGAGAATCATGAAGCGTTTTGCCCGTCTCACCACCCTGAGTGCCCTGCTGCTCGCCGCCAGCCTGACCACCGGCGCCGCCCATGCCCAACTGGCGCCGAGCGCCGCCGCGCCGGCCCAGGCCAGCGCCCCCAGCGAAGCCCGCAAGGCCAATATCGTCATCATCGGCACCGGTGGCACCATTGCCGGCGCCGGCGCTGCCGCCACCAACACCGCGGCCTACCAGTCGGCCGTGGTGCCGGTGGACAAGATCATCGCCTCGGTGCCCGAGATTTCGAAGATCGCCAACGTCAAGGGCGAGCAGATCTTCCAGATCGGCTCGGAGAGCTTCAACAACGAACGCCTGCTCAAACTCGGCAAGCGCGTCTCCGAACTGCTCAAGCAGCCCAACGTGGACGGCATCGTGATCACCCACGGCACCGACACCATCGAGGAAACCGCCTACTTCCTCAACCTGACGCTGAAGAGCGACAAGCCGGTGGTGGTGGTGGGTTCGATGCGCCCGGGCACCGCGCTGGGCGCGGATGGCGCGCTCAACCTCTACGACGCCGTGCTGGTAGCCTCCAGCCCCGAGTCCAAGGGCAAGGGCACGCTGGTGGTGCTGAACGACGAGATCCAGACCGGCCGCGACGTCACCAAGAGCAACACCTTCAAGACCGAGACCTTCCGTTCGCCGTTCGGCCCGCTGGGCTACGTGGTGGAAGGCCGCACGCTGTACTTCCGCCTGCCCGCGCGTCCGCACACCATGCAGACCGAATGGGACATCGACAAGATCGACAAGCTGCCTGAAGTTGCCGTGGTGTACGCCTATGGCAACGTCAACCCGGCCAGCGTGGAAGCGGCGGTAAAGAACGGCGCCAAGGCCATCGTCTATGCCGCCACCGGCAACGGCAGCGTGGGCGACTACATGGTCGAACCGCTCAAGGCCGCGCGCGCCAAGGGCGTGCAGATCGTGCGCGCTTCGCGCACCGGCAGCGGCGTGGTGGTCCGCAATGCCGAGCAGCCGGACGACAAGTACGACTGGCTGGTGACCGACGACCAGCTGCCGCAGAAGGCCCGCATCCTGATGGCACTGGCGCTGACCAAGACCAGCGACACCAAGGAACTGCAGAAGATCTTCTGGAAGTATTGAACCAGGACGAGTACCTCGCGGAAGGCGGCCGCACC
>NZ_JARJLM010000581.1 GCF_029335485.1 Cupriavidus basilensis | reverse complement strand
GCTAGAATTACCCCCGGACCACCAACCGTCAGGGGGCAGGATGTCAGACGCACTCGCCGCACCCGGCCGGACTGGCCAGCCGAGCGCCGAAGCCAGAGCAACCGCCGTGGCCGCAGCCATCGCGCAAGCCGCCGTCGACCAGGCCGACCATGCCATGCGCAACTGGACCGACCCCGAACCCGGGCCGGTCCGCATCGGCTCGCCGCAGCACTTGCGCATGTTCTGCAATATGCTGCTGCAAACCCACAACCCCTACAAGCCGGCCGTCATCGACTGGCCCAGGCTCGACCCCGAAGCCCGGCAACGGGTGACCTCCCTGCCGATCTGGGACATCGCGGTGCAGACCGAAGGGCGCGCCTCCGTGCGCGTGCAGTCCTTTGCCGATACCGTGGCCGATCCGCTGCTGCGCAGCGCGCTGGAGATGGATGGCGGCGAAGAGGCGCGGCACAAGGTGGTCCTGTCGAAACTGGTGGAGGCCTATGGCATCGCCCTGGCACCCGAACCCGAATACCGTCCGCCCGATGACCTGGAGTGGGGCTGGCTGGTCACCGGCTACAGCGAGTGCATCGATAGTTTCTTTGCCTTTGGCCTGTTCGCCGCGGCCAGGCGCTCAGGCTTCTTTCCCGCCGAACTGGTGGAAACCTTCGAGCCGGTCATCCAGGAGGAAGGCCGGCACATCCTGTTCTTCGTCAACTGGGCCGCCTGGTATCGCCGCAACCTCCCCTGGTGGCGGCGCCCGCTGTATGCGCTCAAGGTGATGCGGGTGTGGCTCTTCCTGGTCTGGGAGCGCATCGGCATTGCCCGCGGCATCGATGCCGATGGCGCCGCGCAGGATGCCAACTTCGCCATGACCGGCTCGGAAGCACTCGGCAGCACCCTCTCCGCGCGCGGCATGATCGACCTGTGCCTGGCCGAGAACGAGCGCCGCATGGCCGGCTACGACCCGCGCCTGCTGCGTCCCGAAACCGTGCCGAGGCTGGCCCGGTTTGCCCGGCGCCTGCTGCGCTGACCTCCCCCCGTTTCCTAACCTGACCTACCCTGCCCTGGAGCTTTTCGAGATGTTCCTGTTGTCCCTGATCCCGCTCGCCATCTGGTGCGTGCTGCTGGCCGGCCGCGCCGGCTTCTGGCGCGTGCGCAAGCCCGGCCCCGCCCCCGCTCCGGCGCAATGGCCGGAGGTGGTCGCCATCATTCCTGCCCGCAACGAAGCGGACGTGATCGGCGGCGCGGTGACCAGCGTGCTGGGCCAGGACTATCCCGCGCCGCTGCGCCTGGTGGTGGTCGACGACCATAGCACTGACGGCACCGCCGAAATCGCACGCGGCGCCGCGGCTGCCCTGGGCAAGGCGGACTCGCTGGCCGTGGTTGCCGCGCGTGAACTGCCGCCCGGCTGGAGCGGCAAGGTCTGGGCCCAGTCGGAAGGACTGGAAGCGGCTGGCCAGCTGGCGCCGGACGCCGCCTGGGTGTGGCTGACGGATGCCGACATCCAGCACGGCAGCGGCGTGCTGGCGCAGCAGGTGGCGCGCGCGGAATACGAGCGGCGGGACCTGGTCTCGCTGATGGTGCGGCTGCGCTGCGCCTCCTGGTGGGAACGCATGATCGTGCCGGCTTTTGTGTTCTTCTTTGCCAAGCTCTACCCGTTCGCGCGCGTCAACGACCCGCGCAGCGGCGTGGCCGCGGCCGCCGGCGGCTGCATGCTGGCGCGGCGCACGGCGCTGGCCCGCATCGGCGGATTTGCCGCGATCCGCGGCGAGCTGATCGACGACTGCAGCCTGGCGGCCTGCATCAAGCAAGGAGGCTCGATCCGCCTGGATCTGGCCGACGACAGCATCTCCATGCGTCCCTACGATGACTGGCGCAGCCTGTGGGACATGATTGCCCGCAGCGCCTATACCCAGTTGCGCTATTCGCCGCTGCTGCTGGCCGGCGCGGTGGCCGGCATGGTACTGACCTACCTGGCGCCGCCCCTGCTGGCGCTCGCCGGCGGGCTGCGGCTATGGCCGGCATGGGCGGCCTGGCTGGCCATGGCGCTGGCCTACATGCCCATGCTGCGCGAGTACCGCCAGCCGCTCTGGCTGGCACCGTTGCTGCCGCTGACGGCCCTGTTCTACCTCGGCGCCACCGTGGACTCCGCGCGCCGCTACTGGCTGCGCAAAGGCGGGCAATGGAAGGGCCGCGCGCAGGCGCCGCAGCGCGGCTGACCTCCCGTCATGCGGCGGCCGCCCGTCAACCCAGGTAGCCGGCGCCACGAAACCAGTCGAGCGCCTCGCTCAGGCCCTGCTGGTACGGACGCGGCTGGTAGCCGAGCGCCTGGCGGGCCTTCTCCGAACTGAAGAACATCCGGTATTTCGACATCGACAGGCCGTCGGCCGTCAGGAAGGGCTCCTTGCCGGTGACGCGCGCCACGGCCTCCGCCACGAAGGCGAGCGGGTACAGCGGCCAGCGCGGCAAGCGGATGCCGGGCGGGCGCCGGCCGGTCATGGCGGCGATATCGGCCAGCATCTGCTGCAGCGTGACGTCCTGCCCGCCCAGGATGTAGCGCTCGCCGGTCGCGCCGCGCTCCAGCGCGAGCATGTGCCCGGCCGCCACGTCGTCCACATGCACCAGGTTCAGGCCGGTATCGACGAAGGCGGGAATCTTGCCGGTAGCGGCCTCGACGATGATGCGGCCGGTCGGCGTGGGCCGCACGTCGCGCGGGCCGATCGGCGTGGAGGGGTTGACGATCACGGCAGGCAACCCGTCGCGGGCCACCATGCGCTCGACCACGCGCTCGGCCAGTACCTTGCTGCGCTTGTAGGCGCCGATGGCTTCATGGTCGCCCATGGCGGCCTCTTCCGTCACC
>NZ_JARJLM010000580.1 GCF_029335485.1 Cupriavidus basilensis | reverse complement strand
GCCGCGCGCTCGGTGATCTTGCCGCTGCCGCCTTCGATGGTGGCGTAGGTGGTCAGCTCGCCGGGGTGGGTGGCGAGGATCGCAATGCCCTTGGCGAGGTCGATGGAGGAGCCGCCGCCCACCGCCACCAGCCCATCGCAGCCGCTTTCCCGGTATTGCGCGGCGGCTTTCTTGACCATGGCCTCGGTCGGGTTGGACGGCGTTTCGTCGAAGAGTTCGTGGGGCAGCCCGCCCAGCGCGTCGATCGCCTGCCGGGCTACACCGGCGGCGACCACGCCTTTGTCGGTGACCACCAGCGGGCGGCGGATGCCGATACGCTCGCACTCCGCCTTGAGCTGGCCGATGGTGCCGAAATCCAGGTGGATATGGGTGAGGTAATAAATGAAGGCCATCTGTACTGTCTCCGTCGGTGAGGTAATTTCTGTTTTTTCTGACGATGGTCGATGATCGCGCAAAACCTGCCACCCTGACCAGCCCTAGGGAAATTTCATATGTACTGCTGCAGAAACATCTGGAATCATACTAAAATCGAACGACCGTTCACAATTAGAACACCGGTTTGCTGATACCGCCGGAAATCCGGCTGTCTTGCCCGAGCTTCGTTGTCCACTGCATTGATCCGCCTTATGTCCGCTGCGCCGTCTACCCCGTCCTCCGGATCCGCTCACCCTGCGCCCGCATCGCCAGGCATGCCGTCGGCTCCGCTCGAACCGCAGGTGGCGGCGCTGCTGGAGCTGATCGGGCGCGTCAAGCGTCCGAGCATCCACGAGCTGGACCCGATCGACGCGAAGACCGCCTACGAAAAAAGCGCGCCCATCATGGATATCGCGCCGCTGCCCGTGTACAGCGTGGAAAACCTGTCCGTGGCCGCGCGCGATGGCTATCACATCCCGGTGCGCCTGTACGCACCCCGGGAAGCCAGCTGGGCCGACCCGCTTCCCCTCCTGCTGTATTTCCATGGCGGCGGTTTCACCGTCGGCAGCGTCAATTCGCATGATCCGCTGTGCCGGCTGCTTTGTCTGCGGGCGGATTGCATGGTGCTGTCGGTCGACTACCGGCTCGGCCCGCAATGGAAGTTCCCTCACGCGGCCAACGATGCGTTCGACGTGATGCGGTGGGTGTTCGACGAAGCCGCGCGCCTGGGCGCCGATGCCACTCGCATCGCCCTGGGCGGCGACAGTGCGGGCGGCACGCTTGCCGGCGCCTGTGCGGTGCATGCTCGCGATCTGGGCCTGTCGCCGGTGCTGCAGATGCTGATCTACCCCGGCACCAGCGCGCGGCAGGACACGCCGTCGCACCGGGCGCTGGCCGAGGGCTATCTGCTGACGGGGCCGATGATCCAGTGGTTTTTCTCGCAATACCTGGACAGCGAGGCCAGCCGCGACGACTGGCGCTTTGCCCCGCTCGACGGCGGCGGCAAGGGCGCCGATGTGCACGGCTGCTGCCCGGCGTGGATCGCCGTGGCCGGCTATGACCCGCTGCACGACGAAGGCGTGGCCTATGCGGCCAAGCTGCGCGCCGCGGGCGTGCCGGCGCATCTGGCGGACTACCCGGGCATGATCCACGATTTTTTCAAGCTGGGACGCTTCGTCCCGGCGGTGGCCGGCGCCCATGCGGACGCCGTGGCGGCCTTGCGCACCGCCTTCGACCGCGGCTGAGCCCGGTTCGCCGCACAATCGCCGCAACCATCCCGAAGCGGTCGCAGACCCCCCGTTCCAGCTGGCCTCGGCTTTGGCTTTACTTGTAGTGCATCACCTTGTAGTGCATCACCTTAAGCAGTAGAAACAGGAGACAGAGACTCATGCAACGCCGCCATTTCCTCGCCCAAGCGGGCGCGCTCGCCGCCACCGCGGCAACCCTGGGGCTGGCCAGCGCACCGGCCCTCGCGCAGGCGGACAATTTCCCGCAACGCCCGATCCGGCTGATCATCGGCTACACCGCCGGCGGCTCCACCGACCTGCCGTTCCGCGTGCTGGCCGAGAACGCTTCCAAGATCTTCGGCCAGCCGGTGATCATCGAGAACAAGCCGGGCGCCGGCGGCGTGCTGCCGGCCCAGCTGATGCAGACGACCCAGCCCGACGGCTACACGCTGGCCCAGGTAGCGATGCCTGTCTACCGCCTGCCGTACACCACCAAGATCAACTGGGACCCGGTCAAGGACCTCTCCTATGTGATCAACCTGGCCGGCTATTCGTTTGGCCTGGTGGTGCCCGTGGATTCGCCGATCAAGACGATGCAGGACTACATCGCCTATGCCCGTGCCAACCCGGGCCGGCTCACCTACGGCTCGCCGGGCTCGATGACGACGCTGCACCTGACCATGGAAGAGCTGGCCATGAAGCAGAACGTGCAGTTTTCGCACATTCCCTACAAGGGCAACTCCGAATCGATGCAGGCCCTGCTGGGCGGGCATGTGATGTCGGTGGCGGACACGCCAGCCTGGGCGCAATACGTGGAAACAGGCAAGCTGCGCCTGCTGTCTACCTGGGGCGAGAAGCGCTCGGCGCGCTTCCCCAATGTGCCGACGCTCAAGGAACTGGGCCTGGGCATCGTGCAGACCTCGCCGTTTGGCGTGGTGGCGCCGAAGGGCACCGACCCGAAGGTCGTCAAGAAACTGCACGATGGCTTCAAGAAGGCCATGGAAATGCAGAATTACCGCGATGCGCTGGCCAAGTTCGATATGGAGCCGTTCTATATGGGCAGCGAGCAATACGCCCACTTTGCCGCGGATACGGTGAAGAAGGAGAAGGCCATCATCGACAAACTGGGGCTGAACAAGCCGCAATGAGCGCGGCATAGCCCGCATCTGGCCGGTGCCGCCCTGTCCGGGGGGGCGGCGCCGTTTTCACACTGGGCCGGAGTCCGGCCGGCACTCAAGGGGAACGCCGTCATGGCAAAGGAAGATTTCCGCCACAGCATGCCGCTGCGCGTGCGTTGGGCCGAGGTCGATCCGCAGTCGATCGTCTTCAATGCGCATTACCTGACTTACTGCGACATCTGCGTCACGGAATACTGGCGCGCGGTGGGAATCCGGTACCCGGAGGATGTGCTGCACGCGCATGGCGTGGATATCTTCGTGGTCAAGTCCACGCTGGAGTACCACGCTTCCGCGCGCTTCGACGACATGCTGGATATCCGCGGCCGGATCGCGCGGCTGGGGCGCTCCAGCATGCTGTTCCGGGTCGAGATGTACCGGGGGGATGAGCACCTGATCACCGGCGAGATCGTCTACGTCTGCGCCGATCCCGCCACGCAGAAGTCGGCGCCGATTCCCGGGCCGGTACGGGAGACCGTCACGGCTTACGAGGCGGTGAAGCCGGAAGCTTGAGCATTCCCAGGTTTGCGCGTTGGCGGTGCCGGCCCCGCTGGCCGGCGCCGCCAGCGCCGGCTCGGGAAAGCCATGCGGCTCAAGCCTTCCCGATCCCCGCGTCCTCCATATACGCGCGAATCACCGCGTCGAAACTCTCGTCCCCCTGAAATCCGAGCGCCAGCGCCCGCGCCGTATTCCAGGCGGCCGGCCAGGTCCCGACGATATTCTCGATGCGCGCCTCGCGCTGCCAGGTCACGCGATCCGCCATGGCATCGCCGGCAACCCGCCGCAGCGCCGCCACCATCTGCGCGGGCGTCACCGACAGGCCAGGCAGGTTGAGCGTGCGCCGCTCGCCAAATGCTGCGCCATCGATCTCCATGCCACGCACCAGCGCCGCGATGGCCCCGCGCGGCGACAGCAGCCACAGCGGCGTATCCGGCGCAACCGGGCAATTGGCGGCCTCGCCGGCCAGCGGCTCGCGCAGGATGCCGCTGGCGAACGACGAGGCAGCGGCATTGGGCTTGCCCGGCCGCACGCTGATGGTGGGCAGCCGCAGCACGCGCCCATCGACGAAGCCGCGCCGGCTGTAGTCGGACAGCAGCAGCTCGCCGATCGCCTTCTGCGCGCCATAGGAAGATTGCGGATTGAGCGCGGTATCGTCCTGCACCACGGCGGGCAGGGCGCCGCCGTAGACCGCGACCGAACTGGTGAACACCACGCGCGGCCGCTGGCCATGCCGCTGATGCAGTGCGCGGCAGGTTTCCAGCAAGGCGCGGGCTGCGTCGAGATTGACCCGCATGCCCAGGTCGAAATCCGCCTCGGCCTGGCCGCTGACCACCGCGGCGAGGTGAAACACCGCGCCGGTGCGCGCATCGATCGCTTGCGCCAGCACGGCGGGGTCCGACAGGTCGCCGGTGACCACGCGCACGCGCGCGTCGTCCAGCGGGGGTGGCGCTATCACGTCCAGTAGCGTCAGGCCTGAGATGGCGGCCGGCTTGCCGTCGATTTCCAGGGTGCCGCGCTTGAGCAGCAGGCGGGCCAGTTGCAGGCCGAGAAAGCCGGCGCCGCCGGTGATCAGTACATGCATCTCTGTCTTCCAGTTGTGCCGCCGCGGGCGGCGGCATCGCTTGATGGATGCCGAAGGCGGGGCGTCCAGCCCAGCATTCAGCCCTTCATTCAGCCCTTCAGGTAAGGCCTGAGCCAGCCCAGCCCTGCCGTGGTACCGGCACGCGGACGGTACTCGCAGCCGATCCAGCCGTCGTAGCCGAGCGTATCGATCACGTCGAACAGGTAGGGATAGTTCAGTTCGCCAAGGTCCGGCTCGTGCCGTTCGGGCACGCCGGCAATCTGGATATGCCCGATGCCGGCAAAGTCGCGCTTGAGCTTGACGGCGAGGTCGCCTTCCACGATCTGGCAGTGGTAGCAGTCGAACTGCACCTTGAGGTTGGCCGCGCCGACCTCCTTGCAGATCGCCTGGCCGTCGTCCTGCCGGTTGAGGAAATAGCCCGGCATGTCGCGCGTGTTGATCGGCTCGATCAGCACCGTCACGCCCTGCGCGGCGGCCGTGCGCGCGGCATAGGCCAGGTTCTCCAGGTAGCACGCGCGATGGCGCGCATCGTCGGCGCCGGCAGGCACCAGGCCGGCCATCACATGGATCTTGCGGTTGCCGATCGCGGCGGCGTATTCCAGCGCGCGGCCGAAGGCGTCGCGGAACGCTGCTTCGCGGCCGGGCAGGGCAGCCATGCCGCGCTCGCCAGCGCTCCAGTCGCCCGGCGGGGCGTTGAACAGCGCCTGGGTCAGGCCGTTGGCATCGAGGCGCGCGCGGATCTCGGCGGCGGGGTGTTCATAGGGAAAGAGGTACTCCACTGCCGTGAAGCCATCCGCCGCCGCAGCGGCGAAGCGGTCCAGGAAGGCGTGTTCGGTGTACATCATCGACAGGTTGGCGGCAAAGCGCGGCATGCGGTGCTCCAGGAGATTTCGGTTGTTCTTGCGTTGTTGCGTTCCTGCTGCCTGCATCAGCGGTTGACCAGTCTGGCCGGCGTCAGCCAGACCAGGCCCGCGCCGATCACCAGCATGGCCGACAGCACGTACATGCTGGACTGGGTGCTATGGGTGAGGTCGGTCAGGTAGCCCACCATGTAAGGTGCCACAAAGCCCGCCAGGTTGCCGACAGAGTTCACCACGGCGATACCGGAAGCCGCGGCGAGGCCGGACAGGAAGGCCGTGGGCAGCGACCAGAACAGCGGGGCACAGGTCAGCACGCCGGCGGCGGCCAGGGACAGCGCCGCGATGGCGACCACCGTATTGTGGGTAAACGAGGCGGCAATGGCAAAGCCCACCGCGCCCATCAGGGCCGGCACGATCAGGTGCCAGCGGCGCTCGCGGCGGGAATCGGCGCTGTGGCCCAGCAGGTTCATCACCACGATGGCGCAGATAAAGGGAATGGCGCTGAGCAGTCCGATATTGAGGTTGCCGCTCACGCCGCTGGTCTTGACCAGGGTGGGCATCCAGAAGGTCAGCGCGTATTGCCCGGTGACGAAGCAGAAGTAGATCAGGCACATCCACCATACGCGGCGGTCGGCGAACACGGCGGCGAGCGAGTGGCCGGTGCCCGCGGCATTGGCCTGGCGCGCGTCCTCCTCGATATTGCGCCTGAGCACGCGTTTTTCGTCGGCATCCAGCCAGGGCGCCTGGTCGATGCCGTTCTTGAGCACGAACACCGTGACGATGCCGATCAGGAACGCGGGCAACGCTTCGAGCAGGAACATCCATTGCCAGCCGCGCATGCCGCCGTAGTCATGGAAGGCATCCATGATCCAGCCCGACAGCGGGTTGCCGAACATGCCGGCCACAGGAATGCCCGACATGAACAGCGCGATCATCTTGGCGCGCCGGTTGGCCGGGTACCAGTAGGTCAGGTAGAGGATCACGCCGGGATAGAAACCCGCCTCGGCCAGGCCGAGCAGGAAACGCATGACATAGAAGGTGGTGGGCGTCCTGACGAAGACGAACAGCGCCGAAATGATGCCCCAGGTGATCATGATCCGCGCGATCCAGATACGCGCGCCAAGCTTGTGCATCAGCAGGTTGCTGGGCACCTCGAACAGGAAGTAGCCGATAAAGAACAGGCCGGCGCCCAGGCCGAACACCGTTTCGGAAAAGGCCAGGTCCTGCGCCATCTGCAGCTTGGCAAAGCCGACGTTGACGCGATCCAGGTAGGCAATCACATAGCACAGCATCAGGAAGGGCATGATGCGCCAGAACACCTTGCTGTAGGCGCGTTTTTCTATGTCCTGATCCAGGCGGTGGCCGGCGCCGGTCAGCGCGGCAGGGGTGGATGGGTTCATTGTCGTCTCCTGTTTCCCGGCTCGCGCGGCGAGCCGGGGGCGAACGCTCCCCTTGCCGCGGCCCCGGCGTCAGCGGGGCGTGCGGTGGAGTGGTCCGGCCTTGTTTGTGATGCCGTGTGAGCCGGCGGGCTTACCAGCGCGCCTTGAAGGTGTCGCGCAGTTCGGCCAGGGCGTGTTCGTCGAGCGGGTCGGGCTTGTCCTTGAGCATCAGCCAGAGTCTGGCGGTTTCTTCCAGTTCCTCGAGCGCGAAGGCCGCGCGCGAGACGGTGGCTTCCCACACCACCGGACCAAGGCGCGCGAGCAGCACGCCGCGCACCTCGGCGGCAAGCTGGGCGACGCGCGCCGCCACCGCCGGGTCGCCCGGACGATGGTAGGGGATCAGTGGGATATGCCCCACCTTCATCACGTAGTAGGGCGTGATCGGCGGCAGCACATCGTCCGGTTGCCAGGCGCCCGCCAGGCTCAGCGCCACCAGGTGGGTGGAGTGCGTGTGCACCACGCCATGGGCCTGCGGGTTGTTGTCGTAGATGGCGCGGTGCAGGGTCAGCGTCTTGGACGGCTTGTCGCCGGCCACCCAGGCGCCGCCGGCATCCACCTTGGCGATGGCGGCCGGGTCCAGCATGCCCAGGCAGGCATCGGTGGGCGTGATCAGCCAGCCGTCATCCAGACGCGCGCTGATATTGCCGGCGCTGCCGACGGTGTAGCCGCGCTGGAAGAGACTGGCGCCGATGCGGCAGATCTCGTCGCGCAGGCTGGCTTCGGTGCTCATGCCTCACCTCCGAGTTGCCGCAATGCCTCGTCGAAGAAATCCACGCCGCCGAAGTTGCCGGACTTGAGCGCCAGCGCCAGCGGCTGCGCGTCCAGCGTGACGGTGGCGGGCACGCCCGGCGCGATCTGCGTGCCGATGCGCAGGGCCCGCACGCCCAGCGCCTGCACCACCGCGCCCGAGGTTTCTCCGCCGGCCACCACGAAGCGGCGCGTGCCGCGCGCTTTCAGGGCGGCGGCGATGGCGGCCAGGGCCTGCTCGACCAGATGGCCCGCGCGTTCCACGCCGAGCGCGGCCTGCGCCGCCTTGACTTCCTCGGGCGTGGTGGTGGCATAGACCAGCGCCGGCTCCGCGTGGGAGGCGATCAGGCCAAGCGCCTGATCCACCAGCGGCGCGCCCTCGGCCAGCGCGAGCGGGTCGATGCGCAGGGCCGGACGCTGCTGCGCCAGCCACCGCGCCACCTGGGCGTTGGTCGCCTTGGAAGCACTGCCGGCCAGCACCACGGCCGGGCCGGCGACC
>NZ_JARJLM010000057.1 GCF_029335485.1 Cupriavidus basilensis | reverse complement strand
CCTAACAACCGGATCTTCACCGCTCTGGAAACTTCGATTTACCACACTCGAAACTTCCGCTATCTTGGTGGAGCTAAGCGGGATCGAACCGCTGACCTCTTGCATGCCATGCAAGCGCTCTCCCAGCTGAGCTATAGCCCCAAAGTACTGCATTACTACGCTGGCTTACCACTGTCGTTTTCGCGTTCGTTTCCTCGTTTCAGCGAAGACAGGATTATATAAACAACCTTGCTTTTCGACAACCTTTTTTTGAGGTGGCGGATCGCTTATATCCGTGAGCGCGCATGTCGCTAACGGAACATTGCCGAAATAATGCCCGATTACTCGGAAAACACCACGCCGAATAACTGGAGATTATCGAGGGACTACCAGAATGACCGTTGCTCAATAAAAGAAAAACCCGCATGGGATTAACCATGCGGGCTTAGTTTTGGCGGAGTGGACGGGACTCGAACCCGCGACCCCCGGCGTGACAGGCCGGTATTCTAACCAACTGAACTACCACTCCATACTCTTACTCATCACCACGAGCTGACGCTCCCGACGACAAACCGAACGTTTGGTTACGTTCGCT
>NZ_JARJLM010000579.1 GCF_029335485.1 Cupriavidus basilensis | reverse complement strand
TTATGAAGAACAATCATCGTTTCGTCAACAGGTTTCGCAAACTTTCTTTGCTGCAGCCGGCGCCTGAACACGGCTCGCCAACCTCCCCTGCCAACCCCCGCAACCCTTGTCCCGTCTGCGCTGCAGCGGTCTTTGTGTGGCGAAAGGGGGCGAATACTAAAGCGCCCGCATCATCCTGGCAAGCCCCATTCGAAAATTCTCATGGAGCCGGGCCTGGACCCGATGCGGGCGCGAGACCGCGCAAGGCGGCCTGGGGTGAGGACTCAGCCCTGCTGGCTCTCCTTGAACTTCGCCAGCGCAATGGCCAGCGCAGCGCCGCCAATGGTCTTGACCAGCGTGGGATGCTGCGCATAGAAGCCGGCAATCTGGTCGACCACGCCCGGATGCGCCTGCTCGGCATGGGCCGCGATCTCCTGCACCTGTGCCGGCGTGAGCTGGCTGGCTTGCTCGGGCGTGACCTGGGTGGCGCCGGGCTGCAGCAGGTTGCCCAGCGCGCCACCCGCCGCACCGGACAGCACGGCGGGGCCCAGCGTTGCCAGCAGCTGGTTAAGCATGCCGGCTTGCTGCGCACCGCTGGACTGGCCGAACAGTTCACCCACCATATTGCCGAACGCCGGCGTCTGATCGGAACGGAAGGCGCTGGCCAGCACCTCGCCAAGCGCGCCCGCCGGGGCGTTCTGCGCTATGTGGTCCACCTGTTGTTCGGGCGTGCCGCCGAGGGCAGTCGCCGCGCTCTGCAAAAAATCCATCAGGCTCATGATCGCGTTCCGTGTTTCGCTATGTCTTGTTTGCTTGTTTGGCTAGCCTAGCTCTTCTTGCTGATGAGGTGATAGGCCAGCAAAAGAATCACCGCGCCGACCACGGCGCCGATGAAGCCCGCCGATTGCCCTGGGCGATACCAGTGCAAAGCCTGCCCGAGGAAGGTAGCCGCCAGCGCGCCGCCGATGCCAAGCGCGGCGGTCAGGAAGAAGCCGCTAGGGCCGTTGCCCGGGGTAATGGCGCGTGCTACGAGCCCCGCCACGAAGCCGATGAGAATCGTCCAGATCAGGTGCATAGGTCACGAGAAGGAAAAAGGAATGCGCCCCCAGCGAGGCGCACCCCGAATCGCCGCATTACTGTGCGGCGGACTTGGCCGGCGTTGCCGGCTTGGTATGCTTGGTGCCGTGCGTCTTGGTACTCTTGTGCGTGCTCTTTTCGACCTTGACCGGCTCTTTGGTGGCCTCGGCAGCAGGTGCCTGGGCGAAAGCGCCGGCAGCAAAGAGGCCGAGGGTCAGGATGGCGAGAACCTTCTTCATGTCAATCTCCAGGTGAGCCGCGCATCTTGCGCGTTGCCTGTAGAAACGGCCCGGCGGCTACACGTGTTGACAGCCTGCGCGCTGCGCCGTGTAACAGTTCGTATCCGGCGCTGGCCGACCAGGCCAGCATCCGGGCTCAGCCCGGAATGCGCAGCGTCTGGCCCGGGTAGATCTTGTCCGGATCGCTCAGCATGGGACGGTTGGCCTCGAATATCTCCGGGTAGCGGGCGCCGTTGCCGTAGCACTTCTGCGCAATGGCCCAAAGGGTGTCCCCCTTGGCCACGGTATGCCACTGCGCGGCGGCGGATTCGGCGCTGACGGTCATGTCGTCCTGCACCTTTTCCACGCCCTGGACATTGCCGCAGCACAGGATGATCTTCTCGCGCGTGGCCTGGTCGGCGGCCTGGCCGGAGACAGTCACCACGCCCTGCGCGCCATCGACGGTGACGGACAGGCCGTCGGCCGACAGGCCCATGCTGGCGATATACCCCTCGATCGAGGCAGCCGCCGCGCGATTGGCGTCATCGACGATGCTTGTCGCATCGGCCGCAGGCGCCGCCTTTGCCGTGCCAATGCCAAGCAGTTTCTCGCCTGCATCCTTGATGAAATCCAGCATACCCATAGCCCACTCCAACCGAGTCAGAAAATTGATGAACGGACCTGGAACCCAGCCCGATAGGTGGGGAGACTAGCGCAAGGTACCCGCCAAAAGCAGGGTGTTGACAATCGTTTGCAATTGACGCCTGCGGCATAATGCCAGCAGAAAAGCAGAGAAGAACAAAAGAATACAAACAGGACGACAACACACCGATGACCGCTTCCTCGCTTGGCAAGACCAGGCTCGACTGGACCACGCTGGGCCTGCTGACATTTCCGCCATTGAGCTGGGCCGGCAATGCCATTGTCGGCCACTACGCCGCGGGCGCCATCCCGCCGATCACGCTGAATTTTGCCCGCTGGGCGCTGGCCGGGCTGCTGCTGGCGCCCTATGTCCGGCGGGGCGTGCGCGAGCATGCCGCGGCCCTGAAGCAGCACGCCGGTGTCATCGCCGCCATGGGCATGCTCTCCGTCTCGGTCTACAACGCCATGCAGTACCTGGCGCTGACCACGTCGTCACCGATCAATGTCACCCTGATCGGCGCCTCCGCGCCGATCTTCCTGCTGATCATCGGCGCACTCTTCTTCCGTGAGCGGGTGCGCAGCTGGCACGCGCTGGGCGCCCTGCTCTGTCTGGCCGGCGTGGGCGTGGTACTGCTGCGTGGCGAGCCGGAGCGGCTGGCCCAGCTGGATTTCGTGCCCGGCGACCTGTTCATGCTGGCGGCCACCATTACATGGAGCGCCTACACCTGGCTGCTGCGCAAGAAGCGGCCGGCCCTGCCGCTGGCCGTGCTGCTGTTCGCGCAGATCGTGGCGGGCGTGCTGGCCAGCGTGCCGTTCGTGGCGTGGGAGCTGTGGACGGCGCCTGTGCCGATGCACTGGAACGGCAAGGTGATTGGCATCCTGTTGTATGTGGCAACGATCCCATCGCTGCTAGCCTACTTTTCCTGGGACCGCGCCATTGCCCGCGCCGGAGCCCAGTTGCCGGTCTTCTTCTTTACGCTCACGCCAGTATTTGCCGCGCTGATGTCGACCGCGCTGCTGGGCGACTGGCCGCGCTGGTTTCACGCGGCCGGGCTGGCCGCCATCGTGGCGGGCATCTGGATCGCCAACCGGCGCTGATGCCCGCCGCCTTCGCTACGCCGGCATGGCCTCTTCCAGCCGGAAAACGGCGACCGACTGTTCCATGCGTTGCGCCTGCTTCCGCAAGGCGTCGGCGGCGGCAGCGGCCTGCTCGACCAGCGCGGCGTTCTGCTGCGTGACCTGATCCATCTGGGTGACGGCCTGGTTCACCTGCGCAATGCCGCTGCTCTGTTCGCGGGATGCATGGCTGATCTCGTCCATCATGGCGGTCACACGCTTGACCGCGGCAACAATGCCGTCCATGGTCGCGGCAGCATCGCCCGCCAGCACGGAGCCAGTCTCGACGCGCCGCACCGACTGCGAGATCAGGGACCGGATCTCCTTGGCGGAGCTGCCCGCGCGCTGCGCAAGGCCGCGCACCTCGGTGGCCACCACGGCAAAGCCGCGGCCGTATTCGCCGGCGCGCGCCGCCTCCACCGCGGCATTGAGCGCCAGGATATTGGTCTGGAAGGCAATGGCGTCGATTACCGCGATGATCTCGGCGATGCGCCTCGAATCGGCCTCGATCTCGCCCATGGTCTGCAACACGCGCCCCACCGAAGCGCCACCCGCCACCGCGATATCCGACGCCTCGCCGGCCAGTGCGCTGGCCTGGTCCGCGCTGCCGGCATTCTGCTGCACGATCGCGGTAAGCTGCTCCATGCTGGCGGCGGTCTGCTGCAGGGACGACGCCTGCTCCTCCGTGCGCTGCGACAAGTCCAGGTTGCCCTGCGCGATCTCGCCAGCGGCAACCAGCACGTTCTGCGCCCCCATCTTGGTATCGCCGATCAGCGCGCGCCAGTTCTCCACCAGCGACAGCAGGTGGCGCTTCACCTCGCTGAGTTCGTCGCTGCCCCGCACCTCGATCCGCAGCGCCAGGTCGCCGCCGTTGATCCGCGCCACCATGCTGGCCACTTCCCGCACGTCCTCGTGCATGCCGCGGCTGAAGCCCGCGAACAGGTAGAACGCAGCGCCAACGGCAAGCAGCGCCACGCCGGCCAGCACTTCCAGCTGCAGCGCGCCGGCGGCGATGCGCTGCGCCAGCATGGCGCGGGCGATGGCGTTGAATTCCTTATTGACCGATGAAACCGCATCGATGGCGGCGGTGGCTTCGCCGAAGTACGCCTTGGCATCGATGGCGATGCCGCCCGTGCCGAGCATCTTTTCCTTCAGCGTGCGATGGAAGGCGTCCATGGCGGCCAGCTTCGCCTGCGCCGCTTCCACCCGCGGGCGATAGTCCGGAGCACCGCGCGTCACGCGGCCGATATCGCGCCGCACGGATTCCAGGCCGTCCTGGATCTGTTCGGCCAGCGCGGCCAGCTCGGCCTGCTGCGCCGCGTCGGAATATCCGCCCTGGCTGATGATCGCGGCGCCCCGGCCGCGCGCCAGCGCGCTCAGTTCGGCGAGCTTGGGCATCGGCCCCACCATCAGGTTGACCAGGTAGTACGAGCCGCTATCCGGGTCGAGCGCGAGCGAGGAGCGGTCGGCCACATCGCCGATAAACAGCCGGGTCTGCTTGACCAGTGCGCTGTGCATGTCGAACAGCGGGCCGGCCGTGACGTCCAGGCCCGTTTCATGCATGCGTTTCCACGCCTGCCCTAGTCTTCGCGTGTCTGCGCTCACGTCGAAGCCCGCCGCCGCGTCGGCTTGCCTGATCAACGCGTCGAGGTATGTGCCGGCCTTGGCATCCGCGGCATCGAAGGTGGCGCGGAATGCCGCATTGCCGGCCAGCACGGCATTGGCTGCGCCGCGCCTGACCTGCGTTTCGCGCATGAAGTCGAGCGCACGGTCGACGATGGCGAGGCCCCGCAGTTCGTCCTGCGCGGCGCGGACCGATTGCACCGACAGGCTCAGGACCGCATAGAGCGAGCCGCTCAGCGGGATCAGGAACAGGACTGCGAGCAAGACCAGCTTGCGGGTGATATCGAGGCGCGCCATCAGGCGCACTGCGGGAGAAAGAAAGGTAGCCACGAGAGATCCCGAAAACGCATGAATGCGCCTTGTATCGGCCATCCGGCAGCTTACTGAAGCGATGTTTCGCAGTAATTCCGGCCTGCACAAACACGGGGCGGAAACGGCACAAGGCAGGTGCAGGATGCTCGAAAAGCGGGCGTAATGCCGGCGTGAAATCGGTGACATACGCGCCAGGATGGGATACGTACCGGACACGAAACGGACGCACAAGCCGCGTACAACTGAAGTGAAGGAAAAAAGGAACGCGAGGTCTGCCGGCTGCCTCGCCAAGACGAAAAACGCGCCTGAACCAATGGACGGGAGTGCTGTCTTTTCCCAGGCGGCGGCGTCCACCCCCGCCGGTCCGCGCGATCAGGATTTTCAACCAGGAGTAGGCGATGCTGAGTCCACACGAATTTGCCACCTTGCTGCTGGCCCGCGATGTGCAGGATCGGCGGGAACTCGATCCCGTGGATCTGGAAGCGCTACTGGAACGCGGCCTGGTGACGCTCGAGGAATGCGCGCCGGGACAGGCGTGCCCGCATATCACATCGCATGGCTATGCCTTGCTCAGGGCGGTGGGGTGGCAGGGAGAGACGGCCAGGCCATTGTGCGGCGGGCCTCATGACCAGGAAGCATCCGCCCGGTAACGCTGCCGGATGGTGCCGGCCCGGCACCGCTCAATGAAAGTCGCGGCTGGAGACCATCAAACGGCCCAGCAGCGGGCTCAGGTCCACCAGTTCCTGCGCCACCAGGTGCCTGACTTCTCCCTGCCGCTGCCACATGCCGATCACGCCCAGCAAGGTGGCGCCCAGCACTTCCCTGCGCTGGCGCTCGATCAGGTCCGGCCACAGGATCACATTCACGACACCCGTCTCGTCCTCGATCGAAGTGAAGATAGTGCCGCTGGCCGTAGCCGGACGCTGGCGCACCGTGACAATGCCGCAGGCCCGCACGCGCCGGCCGTTGCCGCAACGGGCCAGTTCCAGCGCCGTGGCGTATTTCATGGCGGCCAGCCGCGGCCGCAGCAGCGCCAGCGGATGCGATTTGAGCGACAGGCCCAGGCTGGCGTAGTCCGCCGCCACGTCCTCGCCCAGCCGCGGCGCCGGCAGGCGTAGTTCGCTCTCGGCCGGCGGCGCTTCATAGAGCAGGTCGCGGTGGGCCGCCTGCAGCGCGGCGGCACGGGCCTGCCAGCGCGCCTGGCGGCGATGCCCGGCCAGGCCGGACAGCGTATCGGCGGCAGCCAGCGCATCGATGTCATGACGGTCCAGCCGCGCCCGCAGCACGAGGTCTTCGACGCTGGCGAAAGGCTGCTCGGCGCGTGCCTGCACGATGCGCTGGGCCGCGGCTTCGCGCATGCCGCCCACGCGATCGAGTCCGAGCCGCACCGCCGGCTGCGCACGCTCGCGCACTCGCGCCGCAGGCTCCGGCGCCGCGGGCTCCAGCGTGCTTTCCCAGCAACTCACCGTCACATCCGCCGGAAGGATGGTCACGTGGTGGCGACGGGCATCCTGCACCAGTTGCGAGGGCGAATAGAAACCCATCGGCTGGCTGTTGAGCAAGGCGCACAGGAAGGCCGCCGGATGATGGCACTTGATCCACGCGCTGATATAGACCAGCTTGGCGAAGCTGGCGGCATGGCTTTCCGGGAAGCCATATTCGCCGAAGCCCTCGATCTGCTTGCAGATGGCCAGCGCGAAGGCTTCCGGATACTTGTTGCGGGTCAGCGCCTTGACCAGCGCGTCCTGGTGCTTCTTCAGGTCGCCCTTGCGCCGCCAGGCCGCCATCGAGCGGCGCAACTGGTCGGCCTCGCCTGGCGTGAAGCCGGCTGCATCGATGGCCAGCTGCATAACCTGTTCCTGGAAAATCGGCACGCCCAGGGTCCGGCCCAGCACATCCTTGATCACCTCATTGTGATATGCCGGCGGCTTGCCGGTGCGCCGCAGCTGCTCGCGCCGTTTCAGGTAGGGGTGCACCATGCCGCCCTGGATCGGCCCCGGCCGCACGATGGCCACCTCCACCACCAGGTCATAGAACGTGCGCGGCTGCAGCCGCGGCAGCATCGACTGCTGCGCCCGCGATTCCACCTGGAACACGCCAATGGTGTCCGCGGCGCAGATCATGTCGTAGGTCTGCGGGTCTTTCCGGGGAATGTCCTGCATCCGCAACGGCGCGCTCGAGCGGGTCGGAATCAATGCCAGCGCGCGCCGGATCGCCGACAGCATGCCCAGCGCCAGCACGTCCACCTTCAGCAGGCCGAGCGATTCGAGGTCGTCTTTGTCCCACTGGATCACGCTGCGGTTTTCCATGGCCGCGTTCTCGATCGGCACCAGGCGCGACAGCTTGTGCCGCGCGATCACGAAACCGCCCACATGCTGCGACAGATGCCGCGGGAAACCCCGCAATTGCGCGGTCAGGCTGGCCCACTGCCGCACCGCCAGCGCGTCCGGGTCCAGCCCGTACTGGGCGATGCGATCGAGAAAGGTCTTGCCGCCATCCCACCACGCCTGGCCCTTGACCACCTGCTCGATCACGCTGGCATCGATGCCGAGCGCGCGGCCAACGTCGCGCAGCGCGCTGCGCGAGCGATAGGTGATCAGCGAAGCCGCCAGCGCGGCACGGTCGCGGCCGTATTTTCCGTAGATGTACTGGATGACTTCCTCGCGCCGCTGGTGCTCGAAGTCGACATCGATATCGGGTGGCTCGTCGCGCTCGCGCGACAGGAAGCGGCCGAACAGCATATTCGCGTCCTTGGGATGGACCTCGGTAATGAACAGGCAATAGCAGACCAGCGAGTTGGCCGCCGAGCCGCGCCCCTGGCACAGGATGTCGCGGCTGCGCGCGAAACGCACGATATCGTGCACGGTCAGGAAGAAAGGCTCGTAGTGCTTTTCCCGGATCAGCGCGAGTTCGTCCATCAACTGCTTTCGCCACTGGTGCTTGAGGCCGCCGGGGAAACGCCGCAGCACCCCCTTCATGGTCTCGCGGCGCAGGTAGCTGAAGGGCGTCTCGCCGGGCGGGACCAGTTCCTCCGGATACTCGTAGCGCAGCGTCTCCAGCGAGAAATCGCAGCACGAGGCGATCCGCACGGTTTGCGCCAGCGCCTCGCGCGGATAAAGCCGCGACAGCCGCTGCCGCATGCGCAGGTGCTGCTCGGCGTTGGACGCCAGCGCCATGCCGCACTCGGCCAGCGGCTGGCCCACGCGGATGGCGCTCAGCACGTCGGACAGCGGCTTGCGCGAGCGCACATGCATGGTCACCGCCCCGGCCCCCGCCAGCGGCAGGCCGGTTTGCGCCGAGACGGCCTCCAGCCGCAACCGGTGCAAGGCGTCGGCATGGCCCTGCAATAGTTCGAGCGCGATCCAGCCGCGCGAGCCGAAGGTCTGCCGCATCCACTGCGCCTGTTGCAGCAGCGCGTCGGGCTCGGGGCAATAAGACGGCAGCAGCAACGCCAGGCAGTTGGGCATGCCGCGCAGGTGAGCCTGCTCCGGCTGCGGCGGCGCGGCCAGGTCGTCGGGATGCAGGCGGTAGCTGCCCTTCTCCGCCCGCGTGCGGCCCAGGGTGATCAGCTCGCTCAGGTTGCCGAAGCCTTCGCGGTCCTGTGCCAGCAGCACCAGGCGCAGCACCGGCTCGCCGGCGTGGCCGGTGAGCGTGAAACGGCTGCCGACCAGCAGGCGGAAATCCTGCGCGGCGCGCGCCTGGGCGGTGCGTTTTTCATGGCGGCGCAGGCGGGCCTGGCAGGCTTCGCCGGGAGCCGCGGCCCTGCTGGCGGCGGACGCGGAATCCGGATCCGGCCCGGCAAGGGGCTCTCCATCCGCGCCGTGCCCGCCATCGGGCTGGCCGGCTTCCTCCCTGTCGTCCTCGGTGGGATCCTCATCGTCATCATCTTCATCCAGCCCCGCAGCCAGCCGCGCCGCGCTGCGCGCGGCCGCGTCGCGGGTACGCTCGCGCAGGTCTTTCAGCGCGTGATGCGCGCGCGCCGTGCCGGCCACCGAGCATTCGTCGGTCAGCGCCAGCCCGCGGTAGCCCAGCGCAAACGCGCGCTCGATCAGCTCGACCGGATGGGAAGCCCCATCCAGGAACGTGAAATTGGAGATGCAGTGCAGCTCCACATAATCCGGCAATGCCGGCAGCAGCGCCGAAAGCGCGGACGGCAAAGCGGAAAACGAAGGCATGGCTGGCTTGCTGGACATGACGAGGATGAGGCTCAGGCGAACAAGCCATGCAGGAACCAGCGGTACTCACCGCCTTCCTCGCGCCCCGGACGCTGGCGGTAGACCCAGCAGCGCAGGCCATCGCCCCGCTCGGCGATGAAATAATCGCGCGTGGCGAGCGCGCCATCCCACCAGCCGGATTCGATGCGTTCCGGCCGCGACAGCAAGGTCAGCGGCCCGCCATGACAAGGCCGGTGGCGCTGCACGGTCAGTGGCAGCGGCTGTTCCAGCAGCCACAGCGGGCGCTCGGGGAGACCCGGCGTGGCCCGCGCGCCCTCGCGCGGCGAACCTCCCGGCATTTCGTCGGCCGGGCACCAGCGGTTGGCGCGCTCGGGCCGGTGGTCGGCCAGCGGCCGGGGCTGCAGCACGTTCTCGCGGCCGAGCCGCGCCATCAGCGTATCGAGCAGGCGGCCCAGCTCGGCCGGCGTGCCGCCCGGCTCCGGGAACAGCGAATCGCTCTGCGGCAGGCAGGTCTCCATGGACTCCACCAGCAGCAGCAGGCCCACCGCGGGCACACTGAACTGCAGCTTGTCCAGCCGCTCCTGCAACAGCTTCGACAGATGGACCGGATCGCGGCTGGGCTGCGCCAGGCCGATCGTCACCGGCGTAGCCGGAGTCTCGCAGCCAAGCCGGTAGCGCTCATGCTCGAGCCGCAGCACCAGGCGGGTCACGCCGGCCTGCTGCACCGCCAGCCAGCCGGCCAGCGCCAGCAGCAGGCGCTGCGCGCCCGCCATCACACCCTGGACGGATTCGGTACGGCCGGGCAGCTCCATGCGCTGCGCGAAGGCCGCGGGCGCGCTGAACCAGGTAAAGCGCACCGGCACCTCGCCATAAGCCTGATCCAGCCGTGCCAGCAGATCGGGCCCCAGCCGGCGCCGCAGGCCGGCACGCGGCAGGCCGCGCACCTCTCCCACGGTGCGGCAGCCGATGCCGTCGAGCCAGCCGTCGTCGGCCAGACCGTGCAGCATGGCCACCGGCAGCCGGTCCAGCAGGCGCGCCATGCGGGCCGGCTGCACCGCGCGCCGCGCCGGCCGCACCATGGCGCCCCGGCGATCCCGCCGCAGCGGCTGCGCCGCCAGCCACGCGGCGCCGAAGGCCGTGGGCCCGCAACCGAGCTGCAGGAATGCGCCCAACCGGCGCACCCGCGCATACACCGCGCGGCACAGCGCAAGATGGCCGCCGAACAGCCGCAGGCTGGCACCGGCATCGATCATCACGGTAGCCGCATCGGGATCGGGATGGAGCGCGACATGCGGCGTGAAATGCAGCAGCGCCAGTGCCAGCGCCGTCATCAGCTGCGCCTCGGCAACCGGCTCGCGCTCCAGTTGCACCACCTGCGCCGACAAGGCCTGCACGCCGCCGCGCCGCATCCCGGCCTGCACCCCCAGCGCCACCGCCGGCCCGTTGGCCAGCACCACGCGCTCGCGCTCCATCACCGCCACCGGCACGCTGTGGTGCAAGGCGCCAGCAGAGGCATGCGAGGCGGAGTCAGGCCAGTTCGGCTGCAGCGCGTCCAGCGACAGGCGCGGCAGATGCACCGCGATCCAGTACGACATGGGCTTGCTCTCCCGCAACGGCATGGGAAACCGTGGCATGTAGGGGCGCCAGAGGCACCGGCGCCGGCGACGCGGGTTCCGCCCGGGCGGGCACCGCCATCATCTCGCCCAGCGGCAGCACCAGCGGCGTATCGCGCACCGGCCCGCGCCGCTTATGAAAAGTGATCGACAGGGCATTGCCAGGCAACGGCGACAACAGCAGCCGCAACACCGCCGGCGACGATTCGCGCAGCACGCTGGCCGGACGGCACACCCAGGCCACCGCATCCCCCGCCTGCGCCAGCACCTGCAGACGGCGCAGCGCCTCCGGACGCGCCGTGGGCAGCCACACCATCACCCCGCCAAAAGCCTGGCTGCGCAATACCTGCTCCGCGGCCCACAACACATCGGCCTGCGCCGCGGCCCGGTCCGCGCCAGCGGGGGGACGCACCCAGAACAACTGGTGCGCTGGCAAACCCCATTCGGCCATGCACATGGCATTGGGCAGGTACGGCGGCCCCACCAGCGCCAGCCGGCGCTGCGCAGCGGTCAGCGCCCGCAGTGCGGGCCGCAGCAGGCGCAGTTCCCCAACACCCGGGTCGGCGAGCAGCAACTCAGTCAGCGCACCCACCGGCCAGCCGCCCCCGGGCAACTCGGCCGAGAGCGCCGCATGCCCCGTGTCCAGGGCCGGCACGCTGCCCACCCGGCCCAGATGGCCAAGCTGCCCTGCCCGCCACAAGCCGGGATAACGGCGCTCCAATGCGTCCAGCGCGCCCTGACGGGCCGAGGGCGCCTGCGCCAAGGGCGAAACGCCCGACAAGTCGGGCGCAGGGGCAAGGAATGGCGAGGTCATATGACGTTTGCGACTCAGTCCGAAGCTGAGTGGGGGATTTGCTGGTGAACACTGTATATTTATACAGTATCCACAAGCAAACCGGCAAGCATCAAAGAGAAAAGCTCCCCTACAGCGGAAGATTCAACCAATCACGCTGTCCGCCCGCCCCTGACCAGGAGATGGGCAAGCAGGCATCTCAGCCCGCCACGAAAAGAGAGCCGCCCAGCACGAGCGCGGCGACCATGAACAAAGCGACCAGGCCACCGAGTTTGCGCTGCAGGCGGTCGAACCGCTCCCAGGCCTGGAAGTCGCCGGCGCGGGAGCGCCCGGGCCAGGCGTGCAGACACTGGCCCGGACGGACTCCCGCGAGTCTAGCTTGACGGACGATGCAGGCGATAGGAGGCGGGTGGCACGCCTCAAGCTGCCGCCGTGCCATCCGCGTTGCGGAAGTAAAGGTCGGTGCGGCGATGCTCCCAAGCCGGCAGTCCGGCGCGCAGGGCCGCTACCCGCTCCGGATCCAGATCGGCCATGATATAGCCGGTGCGGTCCGGCATGCAGGCCAGCACCGTGCCCCAGGGATCGATCATCATGCTGCGCCCGAGGCAGGGCAATCCCGGCCCGGCGCCGCCGATCTGCGCGGCAGCCACCACATAGCACTGGTTTTCAATGGCGCGTGCGCGCAGCAAGGTCTCCCAGTGATCCCGGCCGGTATGCAGATTGAAAGCGGCTGGCACCACCAGGACATTGGCACCGCGCCCGCGCAGGGTGCGATACAGTTCCCCGAAGCGAAGGTCGTAGCAAATGCTGAGGCCAAGCGTCAGCCCCGCCGCCTCAACGGTCTGCAAATGCTCGCCGGGCGCGAAATCGGCGGACTCGCGGTAGGGAACGCCGTCGACCACCGCGTCATACAGGTGGGCCTTGCGATAGCGCGCGGCGATGGCGCCGTCCGGCGCGAAGGTGATGCCGCTGTTGCCGAGCCGGGCCTGGTCCGCCAGCCGCTCATGCATCGAGCCAAGGTGAATCCAGCAGCCGGTGCGGCGCGCCAGCGCCGCGATGCGCCCGGTGACCTCGCCGGGTATCGGGCTGGCCGCGGCGCGCAGTGCTTGGGCGTCGCCGCGCACATCGGTGTATTCCGGCGTGACGATCAGCTTGGCGCCGTCGCCTGCCGCCGCCAGTATCCAGTGCTCCAGCGCAGCCAGGTTCGCGTCGCGGTCGTCCCGGCTGTCGAGTTGAATGGCTGCCACTCTGATTGGCATGACTGTTCCTTATATTCCTTGTCTATTCCTGTGCCGGTTGCTTGCCGGCCTGCGCAAGCAGCCCGCCGGCCACCAGCCGCGCGATCTGCGCCAGCAGTTCAGCCCCGTCTCCGCCATGGAGGGTGTGCGCGGTGCGCGGGTCGGTAAAGCCGTCGGCCAGCACCGCCAGCACCACGCTGCAATCGCCTGCGGTGAGGATGCCGGCGTCATGGCGCAGGCCCGGCAACTGGCCGGTCTTGTTGGCGAGATGGACCTGTGCCGGCAGCGCGGCGCCGAAATGGGCGCGCTCGCGCTGGTCGGCCAGCAACGACAGCGCGAAGGTCCGCAGTGCCGCTGGCAGCGACGCCTCGCGCAGCATCCAGCCAAGCGCCGCAGCGGCATCGCCCGCGCTGGTGAAATTGTCCAGGCCGGCATCCCGCGCGGCGGCGTCCATCATGCGCCGCTGCAAGCTGCTGGCCGCCAGGCCGGCCCGCCGGCACCACTGCGTGACCCCGGCGCAGCCAAGCAGGCCGATCAGCGCGTTGGTGGCCACGTTGTCGCTGAGCACGATCATCAGCCGCGCCAGTTCCGCCAGCGACAGACTGGCCACGCTGGGCAACTGATGGAGAATGCCGGTACCGCCCGCGCGCTCGTCCTCGTCCAGGACCAGCTGCTGGTCGAGCCGGCAGCGGCCGTCCGCTACCTGCTCCAGCAGCGCCAGCAGGATGGGAAGCTTGATGATGCTGGCCGACGGCTGCACACGGCCAGCATCGCGCTCCAGCACCACGGCGCCATCCAGGCCGCGCAGGCTGAGCGACAGGCGCGCCGGCGTCGCCGCGAGCAGCGGCGCCAGCCCGGCTTCGACATGCTGGCGCAGTGCGCGCGCGTCCAGCGGACGCGATCCCAGCGGGAACATGGTCGCTCTCCTTAAACCAGGAAGAAGAACAGGGTGGAAAACAGGCACAGGTTCACCACGATCACGGCCCAGCCGTTATAGAGCATGTACTTGAGCTGGGTCGAGCGTGCCAGCCCCATCTGGCCGAACATGTCTGAGGTGGGGAACGGCCCGAACCAGTCGATCTGCGAACTGCCCAGGATCACCGCGGTGGTGGCCGCCGGGCCGGCTCCGGCCGCCGCCAGCAGCGGGCCGAAGATCTTGGCCGTGAAGGTCATCTGCGCCACGGCCGCACCGGGGATATGGCCGATCACGTTGAACCACAGCACGATCACGCACAGCATTGCGCCGCCGATGCCGGCCAGGTGCGGGCTGGCGAGATCCAGCAAGGCATGGTAGGCGTTCAGTTTGTCGACCAGCACCAACACCGGATTGAACAGCCAGAACAGGAAAAAGATCCAGATCAGCTTGCCGGCGCCCGCATACATAGCCTGCAGGATGGCCCGCGGGCTCATGCCGCCGGCCAGCCCGGTGGTGGCGGCGAGCGACACCATGACGATGATGGCGAACGCGTAGCCCGCCTTGGCCAGCACCCCGGCCACGGCCAGCGCGACGATGGTCAGGCAGAATGCCCACGCGGCGCGCACGGCCTGGCGTGACGGCGCGGCATCCAGGTCGATGGCGGCCATGCCGCCAGCTTCCGCCTCCTCGTACTGGTGGCTGGCCTCGGTCATCTTCTGGATGCGGCCGGACATGAACCAGCCGCTCAGCAGGGTCGCGGCCGCCATCGGGATGCCGGCCACCAGCAGATACTCCGGATAGCTCAGGCCGGTCAGCCCGGTCACCGTGACCACATTGGGCGTGAAAGGCCCCAGCACCAGGCCGGCCGAACCGGCGGTCTGGAACAGTGCCGCCACCGCCGGCGGCGACAGACGCACGGCGGCGGCAATCGGGATCACCACCGCGGCAATGATGGCGTTGCCGCCGGCCAGCGTGCCCAGCGCGCCGCAGATCAGCGTCGAGGCCACCATGATGCCAAGCCGCACACGCACCTGGTTGGACAGGCCGATGCGGCGCACGATGGCGCGTACCATCTGTTCGGCCGCGCCGGTGCGCGCGGCCACCTCGCCCACGCCAGCGCCCAGCACGATGATCAGGCCGACCACCGCAATAAAGGAGCCCAGCGAATCCGCCAGCAGCTTGCCCATGCCGATGGGCGTGGTGCCCGTCATGATGGCGCCGAGCACGATGGCGGCAATGGTGGACAGCACGATATCCACCCCCAGCAGGGCAATGACGGCAAATACCAGCACCGGCGTCAGCCCCCACAAGCTGGTTTGCCCCGGCATGGTGAAGTGGGCGTACAGCGCAATCGCCAGTCCCAGCAGGAATACCGCGATGGCGGCATTGCGCCGGCCGGGTTGAAGCCCGCTCGCGGCCGCCGCTGGCGGCGAGGCTGGGGCATTTCGTGTCAATGAGGTCATGCCATCTCCGTTTTTTTCGTATCTCTTGTTTCGTATCGCTTGTCTACCCGCGGCGCTCCCCGCCCGCTTTGTCCGGCTCGGACTACTGTGGAGTGATCCCGGCTTTGCGGATCACCGCGCCCCAGCGCTCGTATTCGCGGCCGATCTGGCGCGCGAACGCCTCTGGGCTATTCCCGACCGGGTAGGCGCCGGCATCGATCAGGCGCTGGCGCGTGCCGGGATCCTTGAGTGCGGCAATGAAGGCATCCGCCAGCCTGGCACGCACGTCGGCCGGCAGGTGCGCCGGCGCCACCACGCCGTACCAGGCGCTGACGTCGAAGTCCTTGTAGCCAAGCTCGGCGAAGGTCGGCACATCGGGCAGCTTGTCGTTGCGCTGCGTGCCGGTGATGGCCAAGGCGCGCAACTTGCCCGCCTTGATGAATGGCAGGGAAGACGGGAAGTTATCGAAAATCGTGGTAACGCTGCCGCCGATCGCATCGTTCAAGGCCGGCGCCGAACCCTTGTAGGCCACGCTCACCATGGCGGCATTGTTGATCTGCAGGAACCAGGCCATGCCAAGGTCGTTGATGCCGCCCGCGCCGGCGTTGGCATAGCTCTCCTTGCCGGGGTGCTGCTGCACGTAGGTCACGAACTGCTTCAGCGTCTGCGCCGGAAAGCCCGGATGCACGCTCAGGATGTTGGGACTGCTGACCAGGTTGGTCACCGGCGTGAAGTCCTTGACGGGGTCATAAGGCGGCTTGGCCATCAGATGCGGCGCGGTGCCGTGCGTACTGACGGTGGCCAGACCCAGGGTGTAGCCATCCGGCCTGGCGCGCGCCACCGCCGTCAGGCCAATGGTGCCGGCCGCGCCCACGCGATTGTCGACCACGATCTGCTGGCCCAGGAGTCCGGCTGCCTTGGCGGCCACGATGCGGCCGACCACATCGGTCGGCCCTCCTGCCGAGAACGGTATCACCAGGGTAATCGGCCGCTCCGGATAGGCAGCGGCCACGGGCGCGGCGGCAAAGCCGACAGCGAGCGCCGCCAGCATCGGAAGCAACGGGGAATGGGCTTGTTTCAAGTTGGGTCTCCTCGGGTAGTGATGGGTTGTCCGCGCGATGCGATGCGGGCTGGCAATCCGGCCACGCCAGGTAGTGCACGATGGCGCCGCCTGGCCACGGCAAGGCTCAGCGCGCCAGGAACCGGCCGGCGGCCGCGCCGGTGGCGCCTGCGCGCCCCCACACCTCGCAGCCGTTCACATAGACCTGCTCGATCCCCACCGACGGCTCGCACGGCTGCGTGTAATCAGCGCGATCGATCACGCCATCCGGATCGAACAGCACAAGGTCCGCCGCGTACCCCTCCCGCAGCATGCCGCGCCCGGGCAGGCCAAAGACCGATGCTGGCAGCGAGGTCATGCGGCGTACCGCGTCCTCCAGCGTCAGCAGTCCGAGTTCGCGCGCGTAGTGGCCGAGCACGCGCGGGAAGCTGCCCCACAGGCGCGGATGCGGGTAGGGCCCGGGGATGCCATCCGACCCGATCATGGTGCGCGGATGCCCCAGCACGCGGCGCAGGTCGGCCTCGTCCATCTGGAAATAGATGGCGGTGGCGGGCCCCAACCGCGCTGCCGCATCCTCCAGCGACACGCCCCACTCGGCGGCAATCTCATGGAGATCGCGGCGCGCCTGCTCGGGGTGCGGCTGCGAACTGGTGACGATGATGCGCTCGGCATCGCCGACGAATTCCGGCAACAGCACGGTGGAACTGGCGGTATAGGGATAGACGTCAAGCGCGACGTCCTGCGTTGCGAGCGCGCGGTCGATCAGTTCGAGCGTCACGGTTGTCTTGCCGAAATTACGGCGACCGATGCATTTGTGATGCGAGATCACGACGGGAATGGCCGCCTCGCGGCCGATCTGCAGCGTCTCGCGCACGGCTTCGATCACCTGGTCGCGCTCGCTGCGCATATGCGTGGTGTAGATCGCGCCGGGATGGCTGGCCGTTACCCGCGCCAGCGCCACCACCTCGGCGGTGGGCGCCGCGCGGCTGGCCGGATAGCTCAGCCCGGTACTCAGGCCCAGGCCGCCGTCCAGCAAGGCCTGCGCCAGGGCCGCGCTCATCGCTTCGATCTCGCCGGCGCTGGCAGCACGGCTGGTGTCCTGCATCGCCCCCGCGCGCAGCGTGCTGTGCCCGACCAGCAGCCCGACATTCACGCTAGGCGGCGCGGCCTCGAGCGCGCTCCGGTATGCCGCCACGGTAGCGAAACGGTAGTCCGGCACCTCCCCCAGCAACGCCAGCGGCTGGGGCAGCGGGTAGCGCGGCACCAGCGGTGCGATGCTGATCCCGCAATTGCCAGCAATCACGGTGGTCACGCCCTGGCTGGTCTTGGCCGGCATCGCCGGCGTCTTCAGCAAGGCGCTGTCATCGTGCGTATGCACGTCGATAAAGCCAGGCGCAAGCACACGGCCGGCGGCATCGATGACACGACCGGCTTCCCAGCCGGCGCAATCGCCGATGGCGGCAATGCGGCCGCCATCCACCGCCAGCGCGCCGGCGCGGCGTGGCGCGCCGGTACCATCGATCAACTGGCCATTCAGGAACAACAAATCGCAGGTGGGCATGGTTCAACTCCGGGAAACCGCTCCACCGCGCGGCGAACCGGCAAGCGGCGCGCCGTCAGAGTGCGGATGCATTGGGTTTCGATTCAGGGATGGAAGATGGCATTCAGCGGGCCAGCGCAAAGGCTGCCGCATCCAGCGGCGCTGGCCGCCCGGCAATGGCGTCGGCCAGCAAAGCCGCGCTACCGCAAGCCAGGGTAAAGCCCAGCGCGCCGTGGCCGGTGTTCAGCCACAGGTTGGCGTACGGAGTCGCACCGATCAAGGGCTTGCTGTCGGGGGTAGCCGGCCGGCTTCCGCACCAGGCAGTCGCCGCGTCGAAATCCGCGCTGTCGGGAAACGTCTCGCGTGCCTGCCGCGCCAGCAAGGCAATGCGCCGCCGGTCGGCGCGGGGGTGCCGGCCGGCCAGGTCCACCATGCCGGCAATGCGCAGGCGTTGACCCAGGCGCGCATACACCACCTTGTGGTGAAGGTCGGTGATGCTGATTCCGGGCGGCCGGTGCCTGCCGCTCACCACCGGCGCGGTCAGGCTGTAGCCGGTCAGCGGATACATTGGCAGGCGCAGGCCCAGCTGCGCCAGCAAGGGAACGCTACCCATGCCGGCCGCGATGACGAAGGCATCGGCCTCGATCTCGCCGCCCTCCGTACGCACCGCCACCACGGCGCGGCCCTCGCGGCGCAGGCCGGTGACGCGCTCGCCGCAGTGGAATCTCGCGCCATAGCGCTGCCCTGTCAATTCGGCCAGCTTCGTGCTGAAGGCATGGCAATCGCCGGCATCTTCGCTGGGCGTATGAATGCCGCCCGCAAGCCGGTCACCAAGCTGGGCCAGCACGGGCTCCAGCGCCACGCAGGCCGCACCGTCCAGCGCTTGCTGGCTGCTGCCGAGCCCGGCCTGATAGTCCAGTTGCCGGCGCGCGCCGGCGAATGCCGCCGGATCGCGGTAGACCACCAGCTTGCCGTTGCGCTGGTAGTCGAAATCCAGTTTCTCGCGCGTGACAAGGTCATGCACCAGGGCACGGCTGTGATAACCGAGGCCAAGCAACTCGGCAGTGACCGCGCGGGCCACGTCGCTGCGGCAGGCGCGCAGGAAAGCCAGGCACCAGCGCCATTGGTGCGGGTCCAGGCTGGGCACGAAGCGCAGCGGGGAATCCCGGTTCAACAACCAGCCCGGCAACTTGGGCAGCACCGCGGGATCGGCAAGCGGCGCCACATAGCTGTAGCTCAGCTGAGCGCCGTTGGCCAGGCTGGTTTCCAGCGCCAGTCCCTCGCGCGCTTCGAGCAGGGTCACGCTGTGGCCTTCGCGCGCCAGGTAATATGCACTGGCGACACCCACCACGCCGCCGCCAAGTACGCAAATCCGCATGCTGTTCTCTCCTGCCTCGATATCCCGTTGCCGCCAGCCATCTCCGCTGCTGGCGGACTGGCTGGGCAAAGCGGAAGTGTGGACGCGACAGAGGTCAGGTTCAAATGATCTTTACGGCACAACCCATAACCCAAGGTTATGGAGATGCCAGCGGAGGCGCCACGACGAGGGTCGCCGCCAACTGAGCGCGCAACACGTCCAGCAATGCATCCAGCGCACGCGAGGAGACGCCGCCCTCCGGATAGATCGCCGTCACCCCGACCGAGAGAGCCGGCGCCACCGGCTGGACGGTCAGGTCGCTGTGGCTGCCGCGCGCGGCGAACTGCGCGGTAAACTGGTCCACCAGCGCATAACCCACGCCGCACTCCGCGAGGGCGGCCGCCACATAGTAAGTGCGCGCCTCGATCATGGGTGTACGCTCTTCCAGGCCAAGCTCGTGGCAGGCCTGCGCGATCAGGCCGCCGAGCGGATCGCTGCTGCCGATCCCGATCCATCGTTGATCGTCAAGTTCCGCCAGGTGGACCGGTCCGCCCGCCGCCTCGCCCTGTTGCGGCCCAAGGTAGACCACCGCGGCACGGCCGAGATCGGCCACCGCCACACCCGGCCGGGCCGGCGGATCGAATACCACCCCGAGATCCAGTTCCCGTGACAGCACCAGCGCCAACAGCTCATCGCTGTGGCGGGTCTGGATCTCCAGCGAGACTCCCGGACACTGCAGGCGGAAATCCCGCACCGCCTGCGGAATCAGGCTCAAGCCCAGGCTCGGCAGGCAGCCAAGACGCACATGGCCTTCGGGATGCCGCTTGAGATTGCGCGCGAGACGCCTGACATTCTCCAGGTTGGCAAACAGGTGTCCGGTCTCGGCATAGAGCAGCTCTGCCTCACGGGTCGGCAGCAGCCGCCCGTGAGCCCTCTTGAACAGCTTTAGCCCGAGATCGCGCTCCGCATGGGCGAGCACCTTGCTGGCCGCCGGCTGGGAAACGCAAAGCAGTTGCGCTGCGCGGCTGAGCGAGCCGGTGCGCATGACCGCATGAAACACTTCGAGATGACGCAGGCGCATGGCGCGGAATAGGGAGAAGTAACGATTGCCTTGGCTGGAGTGTAGTGAAAGAGATCGGGCGCACGCCCGGCTTGCCATCCAGGGCATTCCGCGCGTCCCAAGCCCGTCACAGGAACTGACGAGGTCCTGCCGCGCTTGTAGCCAATGGAATCGAAGCCATCACCCAATATAATGTGCTATTTAAAATACATTACATTCGAGAACGAGGCACGGCCTCGATCCTGGTCGCCCGACTATCCGGATGCGGAACCAGAAGCCATCGCTCCGGCACGAACCGGCAGCCTCGGGGCAACCGGTCCGCAAGCCATCGAACGATCGGAATTCAGAAATCGGGAATCAGAAGCGGGCCGAGTACTGCAGGAGGTAATAGTTGATGCCGGGGTTGGGCTGCTTGATCCCGGCATTGGAGTAATGCTGGAAACGCACTGCAAGCTCCGAATCCAGTGCGTCGCCAAAACGGTAGCCGACGGCAACGCGATCGCCAAACTGGAACGCCGAGGAAAAGACCTTGGTATCGGAAATATGCGAGCGCGTCAGCAGGTGCGCGCCAGCGCCAATTTCGGCGAAGGGACCCGACGAACCGGCGCCCTGAACGCGGAAGATCGGCGTAAAGCCGATATCGCCCATCAAATTGCTGTTAGCGCCATGCGGATTCCAGCCGCCGATGGAAGCTTCGAGCCCGAGGCGAATGCGCACCGACTTGGAATCCGTGGACCAGAGGTCTCTCTTCAAATTCCAGCGCGCCTCCAGGCGCGCCATCGAGGCATCGCTGCCAGCGCCCACGGAGGCGCCCAAGCGCAACGGTTCAAACCAGGAGGAATCTTCAGTGGCCGGGGCGGCAACGGCTGCAGCACTGGCAAGTACGCCAGACAGAAAAAGGATGGAGGCAGCAAGTAGGCGCATGGCAGAGACCAAGTTGGAGAAATCGAGATGATTGCATAACGTTATCGGCAACACCACGTAGTTTTGAATGCGTCGATGCGCCGGCCTAGTAAAACTGGTAGTCCGCGACGAAGGATAATGGCCGGCCGGACGGTTGGATGCCATCGCATGCGGAATAGACTGTTCCAGATCAGGAACAATGCCTTGTGCCGCAAGCGGAAGATTGTCGCATCCTTGCCGTTTTTCGGCAGAACGGTGGATTCTCGCACAGGCGGGAGCGGTGGCGTGGACCGGCCAGTTTGCAGGCCATTCACCGACGCCGGATTCCTCGCCCGCCGATACGTATTTGCCGTCTATCCGACTTCGCCGCGCTGCGCCGCAGGCCGCGGGAAGCGTAATGGGGCGCGAATGAGAATGATCGCGGCGCCATAGGCTGGCCGGTCCGCCAAAGCACGGCGAAGGCGCGCCCGCCGCCAAGGCTCCCTCCCCGCCCCCCATGTAACTTGCGCCCGCTCAGGCCGGCGCTTCGTAATCCACCGGGTGCCGACTTCACGCGGAGGTGCTCCGGATGACAGCCCCACGCATCAAGCAACGCATACGCCAGGTATCCTCACTGTCCGGCGGCGAAGCGTGCTAGCCTGCGGTAGGGAATAGCGCACCTTTCGATATGCAGGGGTGCCCGCTCCAGACACGACCGGCCATTTTCAACCACGCCAACGCCATCACCGTGAAACCGCGAACCATTGCCGTTGCCGTCTCCGCCATCGTTGCCGCGCTGCTGCTGGCCCTGGCCGCCGCCATTGTGTTCGGCGGCCCGGCCCGGCCAAAACCGATGCTGAGCATCAGCGACCCGTTCAAGGACGTGGACTTCTCCGCGCTACCGCCCCTCGCCCGCTACGCGGCACGCGATGGCGCGCAGCTCGCCTATCGCCGCTATCCGGGCGCCGGCGGCACCGCCAGCCGGGGCAGCGTGGTGCTGGTGCATGGCTCCTCCGCCAACAGCCAGAGCATGCATCCGCTCGCCCAGCGTTTCGCCCAGGCCGGCTTCACGGTCTACGCACTGGATATACGCGGCCACGGCGCTTCGGGCCCGCGCGGCGACATCGCCTATATCGGCCAGCTGGACGACGACCTGGAAGACTTCGTCCGCACCGTCCAGCCCGCCGGCCCGAAGACGCTGGCGGGATTCTCCTCGGGAGGCGGCTTTGCGATCCGCGTGGCGGGCGGCGAGCGACAGGCGCTGTTCGACAACTACCTGTTCATGGCACCCTACACCAACCGCCACGCAGCCACCTATCGCCCCAACGGCGGCGGCTGGGTATCGGTCGGCATGCCGCGCGTGATCGCGCTGGTGCTGCTCAACCGCATCGGCATCACCGGCCTGAACCACCTGCCGGTGATCGCCTTCGCCGTCAACGACGCGCCGCGCGCCGAGCTCACCCCGTGGTACTCGTTTGCGCTGGTAACGAACTTCCAGCCGGACGAGGCCTACCAGCAGAATATCCGGGCGATCCACCGGCCCGCGGCCGTGCTGGCGGGACGGAACGACGAAGTCTTCGTCGCCGACAAGTACGCCCAGGTGTTTGCCGATGCGGGCAGGCCGGATATCCCGGTGACCCTGGTGCCCGATACCGGCCATATCACGCTCACCCTGTCCCCCGCAGCCCGCGCGGCGGCGGTGGATGCAGTGGAGCGCCTGGACGGCCTGGCGCAGCACTGACGGGCCCGCCCGTCGGCGGCTACCCGCCCCGCTTGCCGAACACGGTCTTTGGCGAGCGGCCGAAGAGCGCTGGAAGGCCGTGCTGAAGCTCGAATCCGTTGAGCCCGGCGGCCGCGCAGAGATAGCCGATCGTCAGCGCACGGTCCATCTGCGCGCGCATGAGCGGTCTCCCGAATGCATATGAATCCATCCGGAAACCATTCAAAACCGCAGCGCCGGCGCTTCAGCGCAACCGTACCATGCTGGCAGGCCTGCAGGCCAGGCACCGACATCGCCGCCCAGGCGCGGCAAACCAGGAGTTACCGATGACAGCAGGTTCGCCCAGCCCGGACCATCGCCCCAGCACCGTGTTTTCCGACGCTGCGGCCAGCGACTACGATGACCGCGTACCGCGGCTCGTGCCGGGCTATGCCCTCGCCCACGACCTGATGGCGGCGACCTTCGCCAGCCTGCTGCCGGCCGACGCCCGCCTGCTGCTGGCCGGCTGCGGCACCGGCAATGAGCTGCTGCGGCTGGCCGCCGGCGGGCCGCGGTGGCGCTTCAGCGCACTCGACCCTTCCGCCGGCATGCTCGCCGTGGCGCGCCGCAAGGCGCAAGGCGCCGGTTGCGAGAGCCGCGTCGCGTTCCACGCCACCACGCTGGACCAGATGCCGGCCGGCTTGCACGATGCCGCGGTAGCCGCGCTGGTCCTGCATTTCATCCCCGACGATGGCGGCAAAGCGGCCTTCCTGAGCGCGCTGGCGCAGCGGCTGCGTGCCGGCGGCGCGCTGGTCTTGCTCGACTACGAGCCGGTGCCGCTGCTAGCCCGGGCCTACGGCCAATGGCTTCAGGCTACGGGCCTGGAGCGCACCGCCGTCGACGCGGTACTCGCCAAGACGGGCACGCAGTGGCACCCCGTCACCGATACGCGGCTGCGGGCCCTGCTGCTGGAAAGTGGCTTCGAGCCGCCCCGATTGATCTTCAAGGCACTGGGATTCCAGGCGTGGCTGGCCTTCAGGCCGGTTGAGCCCGCGGCATGAAAGCCCGGCATTCGCCCATGCCGGCGGCCGCCGGCATCGTCACTGATACGGCCCAAACAGCATCAGCTGCTCCTGTTCAGCACGCGCGCGCGGCGCTAGCCTCATGACTACCCACAGTCCCAAGTGTCCTGAATCACAAATTCGTTGAATGAGTCAGCCGATAAGTCCGCCGATACGACGCGCGATCCATCGTCATGACAGACATATTTCTTCGACGAATTTCAGACTCAGGACACTAACCGGCGAGGGCTGCGTCTCCCACGCCCCGCCCGGCACACCTGGAAGTCTCAATGTATTTGTATGACACCATCGACCAGCAACTGGTCGATCAGCGCGTGGCGCAATTCGCCGGCCAGACCGAACGCTTCCTGAACGGCCAGCTCACCGAAGACGAATTCCGCGTGCTGCGCCTGCAGAACGGCCTTTATATCCAGCGGCATGCGCCCATGCTGCGCGTGGCGATTCCCTACGGCATGCTGGTCTCCCGGCAACTGCGCAAGCTCGCCGATATCTCGCGGCGCTGGGATCGCGGCTACGGGCACTTCAGCACCCGCCAGAACATGCAGTTCAACTGGCCCCGCCTGGAAGACGCGCCCGCCATCCTGGCCGAACTGGCCACCGTGCAGATGCATGCGATCCAGACCAGCGGCAACTGCATCCGCAATACCACCACCGACCATTTCGCCGGCCTGGCGCCGGACGAGGTGGTGAACCCGCTGGTGTGGTGCGAGATCATCCGGCAATGGTCGATGCTGCACCCCGAGTTTGCCTTCCTGCCGCGCAAGTTCAAGATCGCCGTCAGCGGGGCCACCACCGACCGCGCGGCCGTGGGCGTGCACGACATCGGCTTGCAGGCGGTGGAACAGGACGGCGAGCTTGGCTTCCGGGTCTGGGTAGGCGGCGGCATGGGCCGCACGCCGATGGTGGGCAAGCTGATCAACGCCTTTGTGCATTGGTCCGACCTGCTCACCTACCTGCAAGCCACATTGCGGGTCTACAACCTGCACGGGCGGCGAGACAACAAATACAAGGCGCGCATCAAGATCCTGGTCAAGGACCTCACGCCGGGCGTGTTTGCCCAGCAGGTGGACGAATTATGGCAGCGGATCCGGGGCGGCCCGGATACGGTCAGCGCCGAATTCGTCAAAGGCGTGGCCAGCCGCTTCACCACGCCGGCCTATGATCCCGGCGCGGCGGACGAGGCAGGCCCGACGCCCGCCCTGGCGGCCGCGCACCCGCGCTTCGCCCGCTGGCTGCGCAGCAACGTGCATGCGCACCGCGTGCCCGGCTATGCCGCGGTGACCGTCTCGCTCAAGGCCACCGGCGTGCCACCCGGCGACATCACGGCCGACCAGATGGAGGCCGTGGCCGACATGGCCGACCGCTACGGTTTTGGCGAGCTGCGCGTCTCCCACGAGCAGAACCTGATCCTGGCCGACGTGCGCCGCGGCGCGCTTTACTCGCTCTGGCAGGACCTGGAAGCGCACAACCTGGCCACGGCGAATATCGGCCTGCTGACCAATATCATCGCCTGCCCCGGCGGGGACTTCTGCTCGCTGGCCAACGCGGTGTCGATTCCGCTGGCGGAGGCCATCCAGCGCCGCTTCGACGACCTGGACTATCTGTTCGACATCGGCGAGCTGGACCTGAACATCTCCGGCTGCATCAACTCCTGCGGGCACCACCACGTTGGCCATATCGGCATCCTCGGCGTGGACAAGGCCGGCGAGGAGTGGTACCAGGTCACCATCGGTGGCCGCCAGAACGGCGCCGCGGGCAATGCCCTGCTCGACCAGCACAAAGGCGGCGGTGCCGCCATCGGCCGCATCATCGGCCCGTCCTTCGCGCGCGATGAAATCCCCGATGTGGTCGCGCTGCTGATCGACACCTACCTGTCGCTGCGCGACGACGAGGCTGAGCGCTTTATCGATGTGGTGGAACGCGTGGGGCTGGACCCCTTCAAGCAGGCGGTCTACCAGGACCCGAGGATCGTCGCGCGGCGGCAGCAGGCGGAGGTGGCCCGTGTCTGAGATCCAGGTTGGCACACCCATGCACCACGTAAAGAACGTGATCCGCCATGGCGGGCTCGAGGCAGACATCTGGCGTGCCTTCGTGGCGGACAAGGACGCGCCGCCATCGGCCATGCCAGGCATGCCGCCAGACGAGCAAGGATGGCTGGTCACGCCCGAGACATGGCAGGCGGCACGCCACGCGCTACGCCTGCGCCGCCACCCGGTGGCCGTGTACCTGGCACCGGATGCGGACCCGGAAGCCTTGCTGGAGGCCGGCGCCGCCATCATCGACCCGACCGGCATCGCCCACCTGGCGATCGACTTCCCGGTCTATACGGACGGGCGCGGCTATTCGCTGGCGCAGATGCTGCGCACGCAATATGGCTGGACGGGCGAGCTGCGCGCCGTGGGCGACGTGATGATCGACACCGTGCACTATATGGCGCGCTGCGGCTTCGACGCGTTCGCCGTCAAGCCGAGCCACGATCCGCAAGCGGCCCTCGCCGCGCTGGGAACGTTCACGGTGCACTACCAGAAGACGTACGCATCGCCCGCCTTGCCCAGGCAAACCCGCCAGGCCGCGCCAGCCGGTCAGGCGGACCGGCCAGGTGCGCCACCGCGCTAGCGCGGCAACCAGCCGCCCGGCGGCAGATTCCGTGGTGCGTCCACGCCCCGGTCACCGCAGCAAGGCTGCCTCGAAAGCGCTTTGGGCAGCCGCATCGAAAAGCCCATCCAGGCTCGCCGCGCCGCTTACCGCCGCGTCGATACCCTCACTGCTTTCGCTGCCGCGCAGCCGTCGCTGCACCGATTCCAGGCTGGCCTTCATGCCAGCCACGGACGCACCCGGCAATAGCGTAGTCAGGCTGGCCCGGCGCACACCCAGCTCCGGCAACTGCGACAGCGGTACATTGGCGCAGGAAGCACCAGGGGCAAGCCCGGTACCGGCGCTGAGCGTCACCGGAATCTCCAGGGCACGCGCCAGGCGGCGGATGTCTTCCCGCGTGCGCGGCGCGACGGGCAGCAGCATATCGGCCCCGGCGTCCTGATATGCCCGCGCCCGATCGATGACCTGCCCGGTGGATTCGCATGCAAACGCATCCGTCCTGGCAATGATGAGAAAGTTGCCGTCACGCCTGGCGCGTCGCGCGGCATCGATCTTCGCCACCATTTCCCCCACGGACACGACTTCCTTGCCTGCCGTCGAACCCCAGCGCCTTGGCACCACCTGGTCCTCGATATTCAAACCGGCCGCACCGGCCTCCTCGAACAGTTCGACGGCGTAATGCACGCCGCGCGGATTGCCATAGCCCGCATCGCCATCGGCGGTAATGGGAATGGACGATGCACGCGTCAGGCGGCGGCAATGCTCGACGCACTCCGTCAGCGTAAGAAGACCGATGTCCGGTATGCCCAACAGGCTGTATGAAAGCATGGCACCGCTGATGCACGCACTGCGGAAGCCCGCTTGCTCGACCAGCCGAAGGCTGAAGATATCGTGGACGGCGGGCGCCACGATGAAGGCGTTCGTCCGCAGGAGTTCACGCAGTGAGGCCGTCTTCTGCGCTGGGGAAATTCTTTGCATGACCTGGTGGGCGGTAAGAATGGAGCTGAAGATAGGAATAGATCGGGATGGGTCTGTGGCAAACGGGGGCAGCGCCGCCGTTCAATCCTTCGGCATGCCGTCGGCCAGCTTGCGCATGGTCGGCTTGCGGGCCGCGATCTCCTTTGCCCAATCGTCTCCGGAAAGATAGGCCAGGACCGGCGCATCGTTGCCAGCCTTCTTCAGATACTCGGGATCCTGCAAGGTCGCCCTAATCGCCATGCGCAGTTTATCGAGAATGACCGCGGGCACACCCGCGGGAGCCGCCACGCCGCGCTCCGCGGGCATGACGTCGTCAAAACCCTGCTCCCTGGCGGTGGGCACGTTCGGAAGCGAAGCCGCCCGCTTCTCGCCCATCTGCGCGATGATCTTCAGCGGCACGGCCTCCTTGCTCGCATCCTGCAACTCGCCGGTGGTGACCGTTGCAAAGTCGATATGCCCGCCGAACAAGGCCGTCTTGGATTGCGCGGTGCCGTTATACGGAACATCGTTCAGCTTCACCGCCGCCACGTTCTGCAACTGCAACAGCGCCAGGTGCCCATTCGTACCCACGCCGTTATGGCCGAACGACAGCGAACCCGGCTTCTTCTTCAGCGCCGACACCACATCGTTCAGGTTATTGAACGGGCTGTCCGCCTTGGTCACCAGTATGGTGGGATCGCTGAGCACCCGGGCAACCAGCCGCAGCGCCGCGGGATCGAAGCCGGTTTTCCTGTACAGCGGCGCGAATGCCATCGCCGGCAGGTTGACGATGCCGATCGTGTAGCCGTCCGGTACGGCCCGCATCAGGCTGGTATTGGCAATCTCGCCGGCGGCGCCGGGCTTGTTCTGTATGACCAGGCTGGCTTTGGCGCCCAGGTACTTTTGCATGAACGGGGCCATGGCGCGCACCATGGTATCGGTGCCGCCCCCGGCAGCGAATCCCACCAGTACCTGAATCGGCCGGTCGTCCGGCCACGCCGCCTGCGCGGCAGCGGAGGCCAGCGCCGTCACGCACAGAAGACAAGTGTTTAGCCTAAGCGACATGTTTTTCCCCATCCCGAAGTCTGCATCGATAATGGACGCAAGATACGTAAATGCCGGCCTGAGAAAAAGCGACTAATCTTCACGACCCCACATGAAAAGACGGAATAACCACGACAAGCGCGACCCGACCGCCCACTTCCGGGACAAGTCGGAGTGTCGACAATGACGCTGAAGCAACTGGAAGCATTCTTCTGGGCAGCAAAGCTGGGCAGTTTCTCGGTCGCGGCATCACGGCTGCACGTCACGCAATCCTCGCTATCCAAGCGCATCGCCGAGTTGGAGGACGATCTCGGCAAGGCGCTGTTCGACCGCACCGGACAACGCGCCGTGATCACGGATGCGGGCGAGCGCTTGCTGGAACACGCAAGCCAGATGCTTGACATCGAAGGCCGCATCCGCGCCGGCCTGGACATGCCGGGCGCCCTGCGCGGCACTTGCCGGTTCGGCATCAGCGAGCTGGTGGCGTCAACCTGGTTCCCGGGCTTCGTTGCGCGCGTGCGCGAACTCCACCCTAACCTCGTCCTGGAGCCGCAGGTGGACCTGGCCTTGCGCCTGGAGAGAAGACTGGAGCGCGGCGAACTGGATTTCGCCATTATTCCCGGTCCGTCCCCCTCCCCTGGCCTGGCCAACGAGAAGGTCGGAGAACTGGAGTACGGATGGATGGCATCGCCGCAGCGGCTGCCGAAAGGGACGGTGCTGACCCCACGGCATTTCGTGGATCATCCTGTCATCACGCTCAGCGCGGAGGCTGGCCTGTCTCGCGCTTTCGAGCAATGGGCGGCGGAGCAACGGCTGGAGATTCCGCGCGCACTGGTCTGCAACAGCCTGACGGCACTCATCGCGCTGGCCGTCTCGGGGGTCGGCATCAGCTTCTTTCCCAGGGTGTACGTCCAGCCGTTCCTGCGCGCGGACAAGCTGGTCGAACTGGCGTGCGCGCGGCCCCTGCACAATCTCTCCTACCACTTCCACTGGCGCGCCGGCGATACGCGCTCCGTGGTCCGCTCGCTCAGGGAGATCACGCTGGAAGCGGCGGATTTCTCCATGGATTCCCCGCTGTGGCCCGAAACGGCCCGCTAGCCGACGGCGTTCAGGCCGAGCGGCGATAGTCCCCCGCCGCCTTCTGCTCATGCCAGTGGAACAGCTTCTCCACGAAGATCACCACGGCCGGCGTCACCAGCGCGATATACATATTGTCGATGCCGTAGGGATCGCCCAGCAGGTACCAGGCGGTAGTCGTGGCGGCCGCCCCCAGCAAGCCAAGCGTGGCGCCGCGGTTGCCGTTGAAGAACGGCAGATAGAAGCCGATCACGGCCACGATGGAGATCGAGAGCCGCAGCGCCCGCGTGAAAAATGACAAGTGCAGCAGGCCCGGAGCGAAGAACACGAAGATCAGCGGTACAAAGCCGATGACCAGGGAAAGCACACGCGTGGCGCGGAACTCCCTCTCCGGCGTGGGCTTGAAATACGGCACATAGAAATCCCGCACCACCAGCGACGAGATAGCCAGCGCAACCGTGCTGACGCCGATAAAGATGGAGGCGACCAGCGAAACCGTGACAAAGCCGGCGAGGTACACATTCATGCTCTGCAGGAACACCGGCAGCGCGTACAGGCTGTCCATGTCCGGATGCAGGTAGCGTGCGGCCAGCCCGATGATGCCGAGCGCAAAGCTGATCGGGATGCATAGCGCCGCCGCCACATAGGTGGAACGGCGGGCGGCGCCGGGGCTTTTGGTCGAGGAAATGGCCTGGATGATGTATTGCGTGGAGAAGATGGCGCCTACGTTGCCGATGATCCAGGCGACGATGGTCGAGGCGCCCACGTGGCCGTCCCAGGTGAAGTAGAACGACGGCAGCGCCTGCCGCATCGGCGCGAATCCCTTGCACAGGTATAGCGCCACCGCGGTAACGATCAGCACGCCGATGTACTTGATGCCGCTGTGCAGGATGGACACGTAGGCCACGCTCTTCATGCCGCCGAAGGCAAAGTAGAAGGTGCTGACGAAGGCGGTCACCAGGGCGGCGGTCGGCAGGTTGATCTTCAGCACGGTGGCAATCGCAGCAGCCCCGCTCACATAGTTGCCCACGTTCACCAGCAGCAGCGCGTAGATCATGATCAGCGACACCACGACCTGCGTGGAGCGGCCGTAGCGCTTGGAAATGGCGCCGGAGATCGTGTACTCCCCGGAGCTGTAGAGCTTGCTGGCCAGGAAATAGCCAAACAGCGGAAAACCGATCGCCGCGCTCAATACGGCCCAGGAGGCGGCCATGCCGGATTCGAACGCCGCCTGCGCCGTGCCGATGGTCGACTTCGCGCCGATGAACTCGGACATCAGCAGCACGCCGGCCACCACGGTCGGCATCGCGCGGGAGCCGACCATGAACTCGCTGGAGGTCTTGCTGCGCGAGCGCACCGTCAGCCAGGTGGTAAAGAGGATATAGGCGACCACCATCGCGACAATGATGGCGGTGTCCTTGAAGTCGAATATGTCCATGATGCCTTGCGTCTCCTGCAAAGACTGACACCGCGCCCGGCTTGCGGCGCGGGCCGGGCTGCCTTACTCCGCGCGAATCTTCGCTTGCGCGACGATCTTGGCGGAACGGGCCATGTCTTCTTTCTCGAACCGCGCGAAGTCTTCCGGCGTGCCGGGTGACAGCAGGTAGCCCTGCTCGGCCAGCCTGGCACGCAGGTCCGAGGCCAGCGCCTTGTTGACCTCGGCGTTCAGCCGCCGGGTCACTTCCGCGGGCAGCCGGGCCGGGCCCCATAGCCCGTACCACGAGTAGAACTCGTAGCCCGGCACCGTCTCGCCGACGGTCGGCACGTCCGGCATCGAGGGCAGCCGGTCCCGCGACGTGACCGCGACGACGCGCACCATGCCGCTCTTGTGATACGTCAGGGCGCCGAGCACCGGATCGATAAAACCGTCGATGGCGCCGCCGATCAGGTCCTGGTACGCCGGCGCCGAGCCCTTGTACGGCACCACCAGGTAGTCGAGCTTGCCGGCCCGCTTGAGCATCTCGGTCGACAAATGGCCCGCGGAGGCCTGGGAGCCGATCGCGAACGACATCTTTCCCGGACGCGCCTGAGCATAGTCGATCAGGTCCTTGACGCTCCTGATCGGCAGGTTCCTGTTGACCGACACCGCCAGCGGGCCCTTGCCCACGAGGGCGACTGGCGTGAAGTCCCTGGACACATCGTAGGGCGACGACTTGAGCGTCATCGGCGTGGTAGTGAAGGTGGACGCGCTGAACAGCAGCGTATAGCCGTCCGCCGCGCCCTTGGCCACCGCATCCGCGCCGATGATCCCCTGGCCACCGGGACGGTTGTCGACGATAAAGCTCTGCCCGGTCTGCTCGGCCAGCTTCTGCGCCAGCATGCGGCCGACGGTGTCGGTCGGCCCGCCGGGCGGGAACGGAATTATGACGCGCACAGCCTTGGACGGATAGGTCTGCGCCGAAGCCACCGCGGCGGCGCAGAGCAGCAGCGCTCCCGCTGCGCAACGCAACATCCGGGGGAACAGCATCTTTGACAACATCTTGGTCTCCTGTATCTCGACGGCAGGCGCGTGCCGCCCCGGGGGCCAGGCCATGGCCGGCCCCCTTGCGCAACGCCCCGTATCGATGTTCAAAGCCAGCGCGTTCGCTGGCCTTGTCCCCGGCGCCGCCATGCATGGCGGTTCTGCTGCGGGGCTCGGTGCGGCCGATTGTCTTGCCGGCCTCAGCGCGTCATGGCTGCGCCAGCGCTACCATTTCCGCGTAGAGGTCGGCCTTGCCCTCGAAGCCGATGCCCGGCAGTTCCGGCATGGTGATATGCCCGTCGATGACCTTCACGCCATCGGGGAAGCCGCCATAGGGCTGGAACAGGTCGGGATAGCTTTCGTTGCCGCCCAGGCCCAGCCCGGCGGCGATATTGAGCGACATCTGGTGGCCGCCATGCGGAATGCAGCGGCGCGGCGACCAGCCGAAGGTCTTCAGCACCTCCAGCGTGCGCTCATACTCGACCAGGCCGTAGGACAACGCGCAATCGAACTGCAGGTAGTCGCGGTCGGCGCGCATGGCGCCATAGCGGATCAGGTTGCGGGCGTCCTGGTGGCTGAACAGGTTCTCGCCGGTGGCCATGGCGCCGGGATAGTATTCGGCCAGCGTGGCCTGCAGGTGGTAGTCCAGCGGATCGCCGGCTTCCTCGTACCAGAACAGCGGATAGTCGCGCAGCATCTTGGCGTAGGCGATGGCCGTATCCAGGTCGAAGCGGCCGTTGGCGTCGACGGCAAGCTGCGCCTCGGCGCCGATCTCCTGCAGCACGGCCTCGATGCGCGCGCGGTCTTCCCCGATGCTGGCGCCGCCGATCTTCATCTTGACCACGTTGTAGCCGCGCTCGAGGTAGGAGCGCATCTCGGCGCGCAGCGCGCCAAGATCCTTGCCCGGGTAGTAATAGCCGCCGGCGGCATACACGAACACGCGCGGATTGGCCTTGACGCCGTGCCGCTCGGCCAGCAAGCGGAACAGCGGCTTGCCGGCGATCTTGGCCACGGCATCCCACACCGCCATGTCGATGGTGCCCACCGCGACCGAGCGTTCGCCATGGCCGCCGGGCTTCTCGTTGGACATGGTGGCGGCCCACACCCGGCCGGGGTCCAGGTTGGTGCCGGCGTCGTCCAGCAGCGAAGCCGGATCGGCCGCCAGGATGCGGGGCGCGAAGCGTTCGCGGATGAGGCCGCCCTGCCCGTAGCGGCCGTTCGAGTTGAAGCCGTAGCCGATCACGCGCTTGCCGTCGCGGAAGGCGTCGGTCACCACGGCGACGAGGCTGCTCGTCATCTTGGAAAAATCGATATAGGCGTTGCGGATGGGCGACGAGATCGGCTTCGTCACTTCACGGACGTCGATGATGCGCACGGACATGCTTGTCTCCAGTGTCTTCGATGCTCGGATATTTCGGTATTTCGGTATTTCGTATTTCAGCGTTGGCCAGGCGCCGCGCCCCTACAGCGAGCCACCGCCGCAGATCACGATCTGCTGCCCGGTGATGGCCCCGGCGTCGGGGCCAAGCAGGAAGCCCACCATCCCGGCCACTTCGTCGGGGCGGATAAAGCGCCCGATGGGCGGCGTGCGCGGCGGCGTACCCTTGCGCCCCGGGTCGTTCAGCATGGGGGTCTCGGTAGCGCCGGGCGCCACCACATTGACCGTGATGCCGCGCGGCGCCAGCTCCGCCGCCCACGAGCGCGCCATGCCCACCAGCGCCGCCTTGGTCGCGGCATACTGGCTGCGCCCGGGCGCACCTGCCGCCGTGCGGCTGCCGATCAGCACGATGCGCGCGCCGTCGGGCAGCGTCGGCATCAGCGCGTTGGCCAGCACCGCGGCAGCCTCCACATGGATGCGCCACATGCCCTCGCCGTCTTCCGGCTTCAGCTCGCCGAGTACCGCCGTGCGCATAAAGCCGGCGGCATGGACGACAGCGTCGACTGGCGGCAAGGCCGTGACGGCGGCAGCGAGCTGCCCGGCATCGGTAAGGTCGATCTCGATGGCGCTAAAGCGCACGCCGCCGGGCGCCGGCGTGCGATCCAGGCCGGTCACCTGCCAGCCGGCGGACAGCAGGCGCCGGGCGATGGCGGCCCCGATGCCGGAACTGGCGCCGGTAACAAGGGCATGCCTTGCCGGCGTCGCGTTGTCTTGCATGGATTGGCTCATGAAAGCCCCTTTGGAACCAATGTCCGGCGGCCCGGACAGCTCAGGCAGCAGCCTTCTGGAGAATGCCGGCTTGCGCCAGCGCAGCCTTGATGGCGGCCAGTTCGGTGGCCGACGGCGCGTGGGTCGGCGGGCGCACCGTGCCATCGCTCAGGATGCCGGCCAGCGCCATGGCGGCCTTCATGCGGCCGTGCGCCTCGCCGGTGGGTTCGCCGGCGCCGTACACCGCATCCTTCAGAGGATTGATCAGGGCCTGCACGCGCATGGCTTCATGCAGGTCGCCGGCCTTGACCGCCTTGAGCAGGTCGTTGATCAGGCCGGGAATCAGCGAGGCAAAGCCGACCAGCGCCCCATCGATGCCCTGCACCATCGACGAGAGCAGGTATTCGTCGTGGCAGGTCATCAGCACCTTGGTGGGATCGGCGGCGCGGATCTCCCTGATGTCGCGCGCATACTTGTTCATTTCGCGCTCGCCCATCTTGAACGCTTTCACGTAGGGCAGCCTCGCCAGTTCCGCCAGCAGCTCGGAGGAGTAGGAGCCGCGGGTCCAGGCGGGGTAGATATGCACCACCAGGGGCAGCCCGCTGGCCTTGCCGATGGCGTTGAAGTAGTCGAGGCAGTGCTCGGGCTTGAAGCCGAAGCGCAGCCAGTGATGCGGCGGCATGATATCGAGTCCGGCGGCGCCCGCTTCCTTGGCCCAGCCAGCCTGCTCCACGGCATCGTTGATGCCCTCGCAGACCACCGACGAGATCACCGGGCAGATGCCCCGGGTGGCATCCGCGGTGATGCGCGTCACCTCGGCGCGCTCGCGCGGGGTCAGCGAGAACACTTCGCCGGTATGGCCATTGGTCATCAGCGCGGTCACGCCTTCCTGCCCGCCCAGCCACTTCGAGAAGCGGCGCAGTTCCGGCTCGTTGATGCTGTAGTCCGCGTTGAAGGGAACCGCGATGGCGGGGATGATGCCGTGGAAATTGATATCAGACACGTTTTGTCTCCTGGTAAAACTGGCGCTAACGGCGCGCGGTTGGCAATGGGATCGGAATTGGCGACAAGCCGGGAGAAATGAATCCGCCGGAGGGTTGCAGCGCACGGGCCAGGTCGTTGGCGGCATGTACTACCGCCGGCGCCGTGGCCGCTTCGAAATCTTCAAGCGAGGTATTCATGGCCGGCGCCGCCACGCTCAGGCCGGCGATCGGCACGCCGTCGACATCCAGCACCGGGGCGGCGACCACATAGAGGCCGGACACCGTCTCCTGGTTCGACAGCGCGTAGCCCTTGCCGCGCACGGTCTTGAGCCGCTCGAGAATGGTGTCGAGCTCGGTGAGCGTGTGGTCGGTCAGCTTCTGCCGCGGCTGGGCGTCCAGCACGCGGGCCTGCATGTCCTCCGGCAGCCACGCCAGGATGGCGTAGCCGACGGCGGTGGAATAAGCCGGCACCCGGCTGCCGATGCGGATATCGACGCCGAGCCGCGTCAGCCCGGCCTGGACCCGTTCCGCGTAGAGCACTTCGGCGCCATCCAGCACGCCGATTGATGCGGCTTCGTTGATCTCGCCCACCAGCGCGCGCAGGATCGGACGAGCCCGCGTGCGCAGGTCGGAATGGGCGATGGCGTCGAAGCCAAGGTCCAGCACCTTCAGCGACAAGCGGAACAAGCGCGTATCCGGCACGCGCTGCACGTAGCCGATATCCACCAGCGTGTTGAGAAAGCGGAAGGCGGTGGCATTGTCCAGCCCGGAGCGGCGCGCGACTTCGGCCATGGTAAGTTCGGGCTCCTGGGCCGAAAACGCTTCGAGAATGCGGAAGCCCTTCGCCAGCGACTGCACCGTGTTCTTGGATGCGTCGCTCGCGCTGCTCGCTTTCGATGCGGAACGGACTGTGCTCTCGGTTGCCATTTCAATCTCCACTGTTAGTTCAAGCTCGAGTTCTACCTCGAGTTCGGAATCCGAATTTTAATTCGATGAACTGACAGAAGAAAGCCCTCGCGCAAGACAGGTGGATGGACATCGGCATCGCTGCCGGGCTCAGTAAATTCGGATTGCGAATTTTTATTCGAAAAGACCGCAAAAAGAAAGAGCGCGTAGCAGCACTCCCCGGCTCTGCACTCCCTTTGCACAGCCACTTTTATTCGGATTGCGAACTTAAATTCGATCTTTGAAATATTCTAGACCTCGTTGGCGAAACCCGGCAAGCCCGATTTTCCTAGGGTTTTCACGGGGGCGATGCCACTGTCTGGCCTGGCATCTCCGGGCCGGCCGCGGCGCCGGCCTGCGTCGCGGATATCCGGAGCCCGCAACGGGCGGTACGGCAGGCCATGCGAGCCACATCCGCCAGCGCTCGCGCGTCCGGTCGCTACCCCACATTGTCCCTATCCCGCCAATAGCCCCAAACGCCGCAATAGCACTACACTGGATCCGAGACACCCTCCCGGAGCAAACGCCAGATGCGGCGTGCGCTAGTCGCCCCCACCTTGTTACGCCAGAACCGGGGACGCGCACCGAGAAGATACAGCCCCCAGTGCAACGACTGGAACAAGAAAGAAAGGGCTTGCCATGACAACGGTCGCAACATTCGAAATCGAGTACACCCAGTTTCTCGATCCGCAAGGTGAGCCGACGCAGGCGCTACCCGCATTCGCGCTCGACCCCGGGGCTCTCCTTCCGCTCTACCGGGCCATGGTGCTCACGCGCCAGTTCGACCTCAAGGCCATTGCGCTGCAGCGTACCGGCAAGATCGGCACCTTCGCCTCGGCGCTCGGCCAGGAGGCGGTAGGCGTCGGCGTGGCCAGCGCGATGCGCGCGCAGGACGTGCTGGTGCCGTCCTACCGCGATCATGCCGCGCAGTTCCAGCGCGGGGTCTCGATGACCGAGAGCCTGCTGTATTGGGGCGGCGACGAGCGCGGCAATTGCTTTGCAGCGGCGCCGCATGATTTCCCGAACTGCGTCCCGATCGGCAACCAGGTCTGCCATGCCGCCGGCATTGCCTATGCGATCAAGCTGCGCAACGAGCCACGCGCCGCGGTCTGCCTGCTTGGCGACGGCGGCACCTCGAAAGGCGATTTCTACGAAGGCATGAATATGGCCGGCGCCTGGCAGGCCCCGCTGGTGCTGGTCGTCAACAATAACCAGTGGGCCATCTCGATGCCGCGCAGCCAGCAGACCGCCGCGCAAACGCTCGCGCAAAAGGCGATCGCCGCCGGCATCCCCGGCTTGCAGGTGGATGGCAACGATATCGTCGCGGTCCGCCAGAAAACGCTCGAAGCGCTCGAACGCGCGCGCTCCGGCGGCGGCGCCACGCTGATCGAGGCGATCACCTACCGGCTCGGCGACCACACCACCGCAGACGATGCCTCGCGCTATCGCGACGTGGATCAGGTCAAGCAGCACTGGCTGCTCGAACCGGTGGCCAGGCTGCGCAATTACCTGCTGCGGCTCGGCGCCTGGGATGCGGCGCGCGAAGAGCAGCTTGCCAAGGCTTGCGCCGCCGAGGTTGCCGCCGCGGTGGATGCCTACCTGGCCATCCCCCCACCGGATACGGCGGCGATGTTCGACTACCTCTATGCCAGCCTGCCCACGGCGCTGGCCACGCAAGCGGATACGGCGCGGCGCTTTGCCCCGGACGTGCCGGCAAGCGGAAGCGAGCACGATCATGGCTGAAATCAACCTGGTCGAAGCCGTCAACCAGGCACTGGCTTATGCCCTGGAACACGATCCGCGGGTGGTGCTGCTCGGCGAGGATATCGGCGTGAACGGCGGCGTGTTCCGCGCCACGGCCGGGCTGCAGGCCCGCTTCGGCGCGCAGCGCGTCATCGACACGCCCCTGGCGGAGTCCGCCATCGCCGGCGCCGCCATCGGCATGGCGGCGATGGGCCTGGCGCCGGTGGCGGAGATCCAGTTCACCGGTTTTATCTACCCGGTCATCGACCACATCATCAACCACGCCGGCCGCCTGCGCCACCGCACGCGCGGCAGGCTGAGCTGCCCGCTGGTGCTGCGCTCGCCCTTTGGCGCCGGCATCCACGCGCCTGAGCATCACTCCGAAAGCCCGGAGGCGATGTTCGCGCATATTCCCGGCATCAGGGTGGTGATACCGTCCTCGCCCGCGCGTGCCTATGGCCTGCTGCTGGCCGCCATGCGCGACCCCGACCCGGTGGTGTTCCTCGAACCCACCCGGCTCTACCGCCTGTTTCGCCAGCAGGTGCCGGACAACGGCGAGGCGCTGCCGCTGGACGTCTGCTTCACGCTGCGCGACGGCGGCGACATCACCCTGGTGAGCTGGGGCGCGATGCTGACGGAAACGCAAGCGGCGGCCGACCTGCTGCTGCAGGAAGGCATCGCCGCGACCGTGATCGACGTCGCCACGCTCAAGCCGCTCGACATGAGCACCATCCTGGATTCGGTCAGCAGGACGGGCCGCTGCGTCATCGTTCATGAAGCGCCGCGCACCGCTGGCTTCGGCGCCGAGATCGCGGCCAACCTGGCCGATGCGGGACTGTATTCGCTGGCGGCGCCGGTGCAGCGCGTCACCGGATACGACACCGTGGTGCCGATGGCCCGGCTCGAGTACGAATACCTGCCCAGCGTGGCGCGGATCATGGACGCGGCACGCAAGGCGCTGGCCGCCTGACGATCTCGACTATCGACTATCGACGATCGACCATCGACTTTCCTGGGAGCCACGATGAACATCTTCAAGCTGCCGGACCTGGGCGAAGGGCTCCAGGAGGCCGAGATCACCGAATGGCACGTCAAGCCGGGCGACACGGTCGCGGCCGACCAGCCGCTGGTCTCCGTCGAGACCGCCAAGGCCATCGTCGAGATCCCGTCACCGAGCGCCGGACGCATCGCCCGGCTCTACGCCCAGCCGGGCGAGATCGTGCATCTCGGCGCGCCGCTGGTGGGCTTCGAAGGCGCTGGGGGGGAAGACGACGCGGGCACCGTGGTGGGTGTGGTCAAGGTCGGCACCCAGGTGCTGGCGGAAGCGCCGGCGGCCCTCGCCGGTGGCGGGGGCGCGGTGCGGGCGGCGCCGGCCGTGCGCGCCCTGGCGCGGCAGCTCGAAGTGGACCTGGCGATGGTCAGCCCCTCGGGCGCGGACGGCATCATCACCGCCGCCGACGTCCGGCGCGTCGCCGCGACGCTGGCGGACCTGGGACCGCCCGAGGTGCTGCGCGGCGTGCGCCGCGCGATGGCGCAGAACATGGCGCGCGCGCAGAACGAAGTGGCTGCGGCTACCGTGATCGACGATGCCGACATCCATGCCTGGGTGCCTGGCTCCGACACCACGATCCGGCTGGTGCGCGCGCTGGTCGCCGGCTGCCGCGCCGAGCCCGGCCTGAATGCGTGGTACGAAAGCCAGACCGGGCGCCGCCATGTGCCCAAGCGGATCGACGTGGGGATCGCGGTCGACCTGCCGGAGGGCCTGTTCGTCCCTGTACTGCGCGATACCGGCAACCGGGACGCGGCCGACCTGCGGCGCGGCCTGGACCGCATGCGCGCCGACGTCCGCGCACGCACCATCGCGCCCGAGGAGATGCGCGGCAACACCATCACGCTGTCCAACTTCGGCATGATTGCCGGCAAGTACGCGGCGCCCATCGTGGTACCGCCCACGGTGGCCATTCTCGGCGCCGGCCGCATTCACGACGCGGTGGTGGCGGCCGGCGGCGTGCCTGCCGTGCACCGCATCCTGCCGCTCAGCCTGACCTTCGACC
>NZ_JARJLM010000578.1 GCF_029335485.1 Cupriavidus basilensis | reverse complement strand
TCGGTGAAGACGTCGAGCTTGCCGGAGCGTGCGCCGTCGGTGAAGGTGTCGTGGGTGCGGAACTCGTAGCCATACTTGTCGCCGGGGAGCAGGTCCCTAGCGGTGGCGGCGCTGGCGGCATGGGCGGCGCCGATGGCGGCGAACGACAGCACGAGGGTGGAAACGAGCTTGCGGGCGAAGGTCTTGGTCATGATGTTCTCCGGTATCTGGGAAATTCGTTGAATTTCGTTGATTGTTCGTTGGATCTGCCAGAACGTTGCTTTGCTGGTTTCTCTTTGCTGTGCGCCGTTCATGTAACGAACTATAGAAGAGCCATCGGAGCCTTGGACTCGCCTTATCCGGATAGATTGTTCAGTATTTTTGAATATTGGTGCGGAGCCTGGCTCGGCGAATCGAGCCGGGCCCGCATCCGGACAACGGCTATCGAGCGGCCAGTCCGGCCAGTATCGCCCCCAGTTGCGCTTCGCCCTCCTTGCTCAACGGCTGTAGCGGCGCGCGCGGGATGCCTGCCATGAAGCCGACGAGGTTCAGTCCGGCCTTCACGGTGGTGGGCAGGCCGCCTTTGAGAATGAACTGGAGCAAGGGCAGTTGCCGGTAGAAGACCTCGCGTGCCTGTACCAGGTCGCCGCGCGTGCAGGCTTCATACAGCCGGGCCGGCCATTCGGGGATCAGATTGGGCGCGGCGGTACACCAGCCCGCCGCGCCGGCGGCGAAGGCTTCCAGCGCCAGCGGATTGCTTCCGTTGAACAAGGGAATGCCGCCGTCAGAGAGCTGTTGCAGGCGGTGCATGCGCTGGATGTCTCCCGTGCTTTCCTTGACCATGGTTACGTTATCGATCTCGCTGAACAGCTTGAAGATCAACGCCGGCGGCATATCGATGCCGCTGGTCGCGGGATTGTTGTACACCATGATCGGCAGGCCCACGGCCTGCGCGATTTCGGCGTAGTGACGGAAGATCTCGGCATCCGACAGCTTCCAGTACGCCACCGGCATGACCATCACCGCGTCCGCGCCGGCCTGTTCCGCGAACTTCGCGCGCCGCACGGCGTTGCGCGTGGTCAGGTCGGAGATGCCCACGATCACCGGGAGCCGCCTGGCAACGTGCCGGATGGATGCCTCGGCCACTGCCTCCCATTCCGCGTCGGTGAGATAGGCGCTTTCGCCGGCGCTGCCGAGCGGTGCGATGGCGTGAGAGCCGTTCGCCACGAGGCGGTCGATGAGGCGCTTCAGGGTGGGGAGGTCCACGCTGCCGTCAGCGGGATTGAACGGCGTGATGGGATACGAAACGATGCCGTGGATCTTGTGGGTCATGATTGCCTGCTTTGTCTTGTCTGGAGGGGATGGGGGGGCGGCTTGCGGCGTCACGCAATGCAGTCCTGGTGCGCTTGCCGGGCCAGGGCCTTGCGTGCGTAGTAGGAGAACGAGGCCTGGTCGCGCTTGGCGGTCGAGATCCAGTCGTGCGCCTCGCGTGCCAGCGCCACCGGAATGGCCTTGATCGTCCCCGCAGCCATGGCGAGCAGTTGCATCCTGGCCGCGCGTTCGATCAGCACGGCGAGATTGCAGGCTTCCTCGATGGTCCTGCCGGTCACCAGCTGGCCGTGATGCGCGAGCAGGATGGCCCGCTTGTCGCCGAGGGCGCGCGAGATGATCTCCCCTTCCTCGTTGCCCACCGGGACCCCCGGCCATTCCGCGAGGAAGGCGCAATCGTCGTACAGCGGGCAGGTATCCATATGCGAGACCTGCAGCGGCGCCTCCAGCATCGACAGCGCGGCCACATGCAGCGGGTGCGTATGGATGATGCAGTTCACCTCGGGGCGCGCGCGGTAGACCCAGGTATGAAAGCGGTTTGCCGGGTTGGGCATGCCTTCTCCGCTGACCAGCTTGAGGTCCTGGTCCACGTGCACCAGGTTCGAGGCCGTGATCTCGTCGAAGCCGAGGCCGAAGCGCTGCGTGTAGTACGTGTCCCCGGATTCGGCGCGGGCGGTGATCTGGCCGGCCAGGCCGGAATCGTGCCCGGCGTCGAAGAGGATCCGGCACGTCAGCGCCAGCTTCTCCCGGGTGGACCATGCCGGGGCCTGGATGGCGCCTTGCATCTGCTGGTGGGCCAGGGCGACCAGCTGCGCTTTTGAAGTCGTAAGGGTGTCGGCCATTGAAGGCTCCAAGTCGTGGGTTCAACCATGCGGTAGCGGCGCAGCGCGCCGCCACCCTTGCGGTGCCAGTGGCGGATGGCAGGTGCCTTGCCTCTGCACAGGGAGCAATCCTAGAGTTGGGCTGGACCATTTGAAACATCCAGAATTAGAATTCCTGCTGGTCCAGATCGGGAAAGGGAAAAATGCTCAGGACATGGAAGCTCGCGCTATTGCCGGCGCAATCCGGCGACGATTCGCTTCATCTGCGGATCGTCCAGTCGGTCATCGAGGAGATCCGCCGCGGCCGCCTGGAGCCGGGCATGGCGCTGCCCGGCACGCGCGTCCTCGCAGGCGATCTGGGCGTGAACCGGAAGACCGTGGTGCTCGCCTACGAAGAACTCGAAGCGCAAGGCTGGCTCGAAACCCAGGAGAAACGCGGGACCTTCGTCTCCAGGCGGCTCCCCAAGCCGGATGCGGGCAGTGCCGACGAGGCCGCCTATGCCGGCTTTGCCTCGTCCGCCGGCAGCGAGGGCGAGGACCTGCTCCGGGCCACGCTGCCCCTGGCGGGCGCCGCGGGCACCGGGCGGATCGTCATTACCGACGGGGTTCCGGATACCCGCCTGATCCCTTTCGACCTGCTATCGCGGGCGTATCGCCATGCCTTGGTGGCGTCTGCCAGGGCGAACCGTCTCGGCTATGGCGACCCGCGCGGCGAGCCCGCGCTGAGAGCGGCGATTGCCGCCATGCTCCGGCTGGAGCGCGGCCTGAACGTGCGCGAGGAGAATATCTGCGTGGTGCGCGGCAGCCAGATGGGCATCTATCTCGCCGCCCGCCTGCTGACGCGTCCCGGTGACCGCGTGGCATTCGAAACACTGAGCTATCCGCCGGCGCGCGCGGCGTTCCGCTCGTGCGGCGCAACCGTGCTCGATATCGAGCAGGATGAGCACGGCCTGATCCCGGAAGCACTTGAGCGGGTGTGCCAGGCCACGCAGCTCAAGGCGGTCTTCACCACCCCGCATCACCAGTTCCCGACCACGGTGACGATGCCGGCGGACCGGCGGCTCAAGCTGCTGGCGCTGGCCAGGAAATATGGCTTCGTCGTGGTCGAGGACGACTACGACCATGAGTTCCATTTCTCCTCCAATCCGGTGTTTCCGCTGGCGAGCATGACCGGCACCGGTCATGTGCTGCTGATCGGCTCGCTCTCCAAAGTCCTGGCGCCGGGATTGCGCCTTGGCTACATCGTTGCCTCGGCGGGGTTCGTGGCGCAATGCGCCGCGGAAATCATGCTGATCGACCGGCAAGGCAATGCGCTGACCGAGATCGCGGTCACCGAACTGATGGAGTCGGGCGAACTGAAGCGGCACATCCGGCGCGCGCTCAAGATCTACGAGCAGCGGCGCGACCTCTGCGCATCGCTGGTACGCGGAGAACTCGGCGCCGACGCCAGCTTCCAGGTACCCATTGGCGGCCTCGCGCTCTGGCTGCATCTGCACGAAGGCATCGGCATACGGCGCTTCACCGAGGCGGCCAGCGCCGAAGGCGTCGATTGCCTGCCCGGCAGCGTCTATCTGAACGGCCCGGGAAATGTGGAGGGGTTCCGGCTGGGCTATGGCAACCTGGACGAGGCCGAACTCGGCACCGCCATCCGGCGGCTTGGGGCTGCACGGCGGAAGTGCCGCGGCTGATCCGGCCAGGTGGTTCTTGGATATTCACCGGGCTGGCACCAGCGGACGATGCGGAGCAAGCGGCGCCGATCCCTTCAGGCGGGCGATCAGGATGGCGCCCAGCAGGCCGACCACGGCGAGGGCGAACATGCCGGCGCGCGGGTCGCCGAACTGGCGCTCCATCAGCGTCTTCAGGTTCGGTGCGACAAAGCCGCCGAGATTGCCCAGCGAGTTGATCAGCGCAATGCCGCTGGCGGCAGCCGCGCCGCTGAGGAAGCTGGTGGGGATGGTCCAGAACAGCGGCTGCACGGCAACGAAGCCGGCCGCCGCAAAACAGAACGCCACCACGACCGGGACGATGCTGGATGCCAACGCCGAGGCGGCAATGCCGAGCGCGGCCATGGTCAGCATGCAAACCGCAAGGCGGCGATGCTGGCCGCTGGCGTCGGCGCGGCGCGTGACCAGGCGGGTCACCACCAGGGCGCAGATCCATGGCACCGCGGTCAGCATGCCCACGGTCAGTCCGATCTTGCCGTCCAGCAAGCCGGCAATGCGCGCCGGCAGGTAGAACACCACGCCGTAGACGCTCATCTGGATCGTGAAATACGCCAGGCAGAACTGCAGCACGCGCGGATTGCGCAGGGCCCCCAGGAAGCCATGCGGGCTCTGATCGCGCTTGCGCTCGTCTTCCGCCGCCAGCGCCGCCTGCAAGGCCTGCTTTTCGTCGGGGTGGAGCCAGCGCGCCTGGGCCGGCCGGTCGACCAGATAGAAATAGGCGAGGATGCCGACCGCGGAAGCCATCAGGCCTTCCACCACGAACAGCCATTGCCAGTTGCGCAGGCCGAACACGCCGTGGAACTCAAGCAGCCAGCCTGACAGCGGGCTGCCCAGCACCAGAGCCAGCGGCAGGCCAAAGTAGAACAGGCCGAGCGCCTGGCCGCGGCTCTGCGCGGGAAACCAGTAGGTCAGGTAGAGGATGATGCCGGGAAAGAAGCCGGCTTCGGCAATGCCAAGCAGGAAGCGCAGCACATAAAAGGTGGTGGCGTCATGCGCGAACATCATCGCGGCCGATACCACGCCCCATGTCACCATGATCCGGCACAGCCAGATACGCGCACCCAGCCGGTGGAGCATCAGGTTGCTGGGGACTTCAAAACAGGCATAGCCAATGAAAAAGATGCTGGCGCCGAAGGCAAAGGCGGCATCGCTCAGCCCGGTGTCGGCCAGCAGTGCGTTCTTGGCAAAGCCGACGTTGGCGCGGTCGATAAACGCAAGGATATACATCAGGACCAGGAAGGGCAGCAGGCGTGCGCGGCTTTTCGTGATGGCGCGCGCAAGCAGGCCCTCGGCTGCATTCAGGGCAGTCATCGTTCTGTCTCCATTGTTTCTCCGCCGTGACTGCTCAGGTCAGGCGCGATTGTCGTAGGCCGGTCTGTCCGGCCCGATACCGAAAGAGGCTTGCGGAGCCCACGCGGCATGGCGTCGTCCGCATTCCCGCGTGAGCCGCGATTCTTCATGCGCGTGGCGTAAGTCCGGCGCGGCCTGGTTGCGCCATGCATGAGGGGGATGCGGGGCTTGTTGCTATCCACCCAGCCGCCACCGCCCGCGCTTACCCGATAATGTCGAACTCCCCGAAATACGCTTCGTTCAGCGTCAGCCCCAGCCCCGGCAGGTTGTCGTCGAGCTGCAGGTAGCCCTTGTCCGGCGCCGGCTCGCCCTTGAAGATGTAGTAGAACAACTCGTTGCCCACTTCCACGTCGTGCACCGGGAAGAACTCGGACATCGGCGAGGCGGTCGAGGCCATGGTGAGGTGGTAGTTGTGCATCTGGCCCGCGTGCGGGATCACCGGCACCGACCACGCCTCGGCCATGGCGTTGATCTTCTGCGCGGCGGTGATGCCGCCGACCCGGTTGGTGTCGTACTGGATCACGTCCACCGCGCGGCGCTCCAGCAGGTCCTTGAAGCCGTAGGAGGTGAATTCGTGCTCGCCGCCGGAGATGGGGAAGGGGCTCATCTTCTTCAGCTCGGCGTAGCCTTCGATGTCGTCGGCGATGACCGGCTCTTCCAGCCAGCGCGGGTTGAACTCGGCCAGGCGCGGCAGCATGCGGCGCGCGTATTCGAGCGTCCAGCCCATATAGCACTCCAGCATGATGTCGACGTTGTCGCCCACCAGTTCGCGCAGCAGGCGCACCTGCTCGATATTCTTCTGCATGCCGGCGGCGCCGTCCTTGGGGCCGTAGCCGAAGCGCATCTTCATGGCGGTGAAGCCCTGGTCGAGATAGCGCCGGGCCTCGGCCAGGAAGGCGTCGCGGTCGTCGTTGTTATAGAGCTTGGAGGCGTAGCACCAGATCTTCTCCTTGGTGCGGCCGCCCAGCAGCTTGAACACCGGCTTGCCCACCGCCTTGCCCATCAGGTCCCACAGCGCGATGTCCACCGCCGAGATGGCGGCCATGCCGATGCCCTTGCGGCCCCAGGCATGGGTGCGGCGGTACATCTTCTGCCACAGGTATTCGTTGTCGAACGGGTCCTGGCCGATCACGATGGGGGCCAGGTACTGGTCCACGATCTCCTTGGCCACGCGCGGCGCGAGCGCGCAGTTGCCGATGCCGACCAGGCCGGTATCGGTCTGCACTTCCACCACCAGCCAGCCGTGGAAGCGGAAGGAGCCCATGGCGTCGCCCCGCTCGAACAGGATGTCGGTGGCGTTGGTGCAGAAGTGTGCCTGCGGGGGCACGGTCTTGCCCTTCCATTCGAAGACGCGGGCGCGGACGTTGGTGATTTTCAAGGTGTTCTCCGTCAATGATCGGGGTTGGCCTGGCGGCAAGCGCGTGCCGGGGCAGTGGGGCGCGCTTGCGGAAAAGAGAGAGGCAAAGCAGCGTGGTGTCAGTCGAGTTTCACGCCCAGCTCGCCGATGAGCTTGCCGTAGCGGGCAAACTCCGCGCGGGAGAAGGCATCGAACTGGGCTGAGCCGAGCGTGCCGGGCAGCGCGCCCACGTCGTTGAGGCGCCGCACGGTGTCGGGGTCCTTGAGGACAGTGGCCAGCGCCGCGCTCAGCTTCTGCAGCGTGGCGGGCGGCGTGCCGCCGGGCGCATAGACACCGTACCAGGCGTTCATCTGGATGCCCGGCACGCCGGCTTCGGCCAGCGTGGGCACATCGGGCAGCAGCGCCGAGCGCCGGTCGGCGGTGACCGCCAGCGCGCGCAGCTTGCCGGACTTGATGAAGTTGATCACCGAAGGCATGGTCTCGAAGCTCATGTCGACCTGCCCGCCCATCAGGTCCACCAGCGCGCTGCTGCTGCTCTTGTACGGCACGTGCAGCAGCTTGCCGTGGATCTGGTGCGCAAAGGCCGCGCCGGCCAGGTGCTGGGTGCTGCCGACGCCGGAGGAGCTGTAGCGGAATTTGTCCGGGTTGGCCTGGATCTGCGCCACCAGCGCTTTCACGTCGCGCGCCGGCACCTGGTTGTTGACCACCAGCACATTGGGCACCGTTGCGACCAAGGCCACCGGGGCCAGGTCCTTGAGCGGATTGAACTGCAGCTTGAGCAGGTGCGGCGCGATGGCCTGCGAGGTGACCACGCCCATCAGCAGCGTGTTGCCGTCCGGCACCGCCTTGGCGGTGATGTCGGCGGCGATGGTGTTGGAGGCGCCCGGGCGGTTGTCCACCACGACCGCTTGCTTGAGGATGGCGGCCAGCTTCTCGGAGACGATGCGGGCCATCACGTCGGTGCCGCCGCCGGGGGCCGCGCCCACCATCAGCCGCACCGGGCGGGTGTCCTGCGCCTGGGCGCCGGGGGCGGCGGCGAATCCCATCAGGCCGGCGATCGCACCGGTCAGCCATCTTTTCATCGTTGTCTCCCACGTTGTTGTTGGCCTGCGCCGAAGCGCGGTCAGCCAGACTATAGGGTCGGGAGCGATATGTGACTACTGACGTTTTTTGAATGGGTGATTACTTGCAGGAATACTTTGGCGGATGCCCGGGGGCACCCGTCCAGCCAGTTGCCGGGCTGGCCTACCCCGCGGCGGCGCCCGCGCGCAGCAAGCGGATCAATTCGCCGGCGGCGGCGGAGAGCGTGCCCCCGCGCCGGGTCACGATGCCGAAGGTCTGCTGCCTGGACTGCATCCGGACCGGCAAGATCCGCAGCATCCTTTGCCGGGCGAACAGCGCCGCCACGCTGGTCGGCAACAGGGAAACCAGCTTTGCGCTGCGCTGCAGCATGGCGGCGGTGACAAAGGTGGAGGAGGTCGTGATCGCATTGGGCGGCATGCCGAGGCCGGCCATGTCCAGTTCGCGCTGCAGCAGGGCGTGCATGGGCATCTGTCCGGGATAGACGATCCAGCGATAGCCGGCGAGGTCGGCAAACGTCATCTCCCTGGCACGGGGCGCGGCGTGGGCGTGGCCGACCACCACCGAGACCGGCTCGTCCCCGAGCGCCTCGTACTGGTACCTGGCCGGCTGGTCGCTGACCAAGGCGCGGCCGATGGCCAGGTCCAGGCGTCCGTCGTCCAGCAGCGCGAGCATGCGCAGGCTGGTGTCCTCGACGATCTCGATGGACAGGTTGGGTTGGGCTGTCTGCATGGCTTCCAGCGCCGGCACCAGCACTTCCGGCACCGCGCCCATGATGGAGCCGATCGCCAGGTGGCCGCCCTGGCCGGAGCGTATCTCGGCCATGTCCTGGCAGAGCGCGGTCAGGTCGGTCGCCATCAGGCGCGCATAGCGGATCACGCAGTGGCCGAAGGGGTTGGGGCGCATGCCGGTCTTGGAACGCGCGAACAGCGGCGCATCCAGCATGGATTCCAGTTCCTGCAGCGACTTGCTGGCGGCGGACTGCGTCATGGCCATGGCCGATGCGGCCTGGTGCAGGGATTTATGGTCGTCCAGCGCGATCAGCAACTGCAGCTGCTTCATGCGCAGGCGCGACATCAGGACGTCCAGCGTGGCTTTCATGCGTACTCGCGGGAGGTGGGGGGGATAGGGTGGTGAGTCGCAAAAGCGATCACGCGATGGAAAGGTTTCAATATACATCGCTGCGGGGCGCACCGTATATTGGGTGCCTCGCAGCAAGGCTGCCCCGCCGGAACAATAAGGAGACCATGACCATGCACAGCACCCAGCCCGTCCATCGCGGCGTATTCCCGGTGGCCCCCACCATCTTCGACGAGCAGGGCGGCCTCGATCTCGACGGGCAGCGCCGCTGCATCGACTTCATGATCGACGCCGGTTCCAACGGCATCTGCATCCTGGCCAATTTCTCGGAGCAGTTCGTGCTTGCCGACGACGAGCGCAGCCTGCTGATGAAGACCGTGCTGGACCACGTGGCGGGCCGCGTGCCGGTGATCGTCACCACCACGCATTTCAGCTCGCGCATCTGCGCCGAACGCAGCCGCGCCGCGCAGGATGCCGGCGCCGCCATGGTGATGGTGATGCCGCCGTATCACGGCGCCACCATCCGCGTGCCGGAGCGCGGCATCTACGATTTCTTCGCCGCTGTGTCGAACGCCATCGATATTCCCATCATGATCCAGGACGCCCCGGTCAGCGGCACCGCGCTGTCGGCCCCGTTCCTGGCCCGCATGGCGAAGGAGATCGCCAACGTCTCCTACTTCAAGATCGAAGTGCCGCAATCGGCGGCCAAGCTGCGCGAGCTGATCGAACTCGGCGGCGACGCCATCGTGGGCCCGTGGGACGGGGAAGAGGCCATCACGCTGATGGCCGACCTGGATGCCGGCGCCACCGGCGCCATGACAGGCGCTGGCTTTCCGGACGGTATCCGCAGGATCGTGGATGCCTACCAGGCAGGCGATACGGAACTGGCTGCGCAGCACTACCAGCAATGGCTGCCGCTGATCAACCATGAAAACCGCCAGGGCTGGCTGGCCACCAGCAAGGTGCTGATGAAGGAAGGCGGCGTGATCGCCTCCGACGCGGTGCGCCATCCCTTGCAGCCGATGCATCCCGCCACGCGCGCCGGCCTGCTGCAGATCGCGCGCAGGCTGGATCCGCTGGTGCTGCGCTGGGGCAGGTAAACCCCTGGCGGGCAACGCATTATCGGCGGCGCGGCATCGGCGCCGCCTTTTCATTCCAAGGATCCAATATGAAGATTTCAGGCGAACAGCTGATTGGCCGCCAGTCCGTGCGCGGCACCCATGGCGTGATCCGGGCCGTCGATCCGGCCACGGGGGAAACGCTGGAACCCGCCTTCGGCGGGGCCGCGCCGGAGCAACTGGAGCAGGCCTGCGCGCTGGCGGGCCAGGCCTTCGATGTCTACCGCGACACCCCGCTCGAACAACGAGCCCTCTTCCTGGAAACGATCGCCGCCAATATCCTGGCGCTTGGCGATGCGCTGATCGAACGCTGCGTCAGCGAGAGCGGGCTACCGCGCGCGCGCATCGAAGGCGAGCGCGGGCGCACCGTGGGCCAGCTCCGCTTGTTTGCCGCCGTGGTGCGCCAGGGCGATTTCCTGGACCTGCGCATCGATCCCGCGCAGCCCGAACGCAAACCGCTGCCGCGCGCGGACCTGCGCCTGCGCAATATCGCGCTGGGCCCGGTCGCCGTCTTCGGCGCCAGCAATTTCCCGCTGGCGTTCTCGGTGGCGGGTGGCGACACGGCATCGGCGCTGGCGGCGGGCTGCCCGGTCATCGCCAAGGCGCACCCGGCGCATCCCGGCACGTCCGAGCTGGTTGGCCGCGCTATCCAGAAAGCGGTCAGCGACCTGGGTTTGCCCGAGGGCACATTCTCGCTGCTGTTCGATGCCGGCCTGCAGATCGGCCAGGGCCTGGTCACCGATCACCGCATCAAGGCCGTGGGCTTCACCGGCTCGCGCGCCGGCGGCACGGCGCTGATGAAGCTGGCCGCGGCCCGCGGCGAGCCGATTCCCGTCTATGCGGAGATGAGCAGCATCAACCCCGTGCTGCTGTTCCCGCATGCGCTGGGCAGCCGTGCCGACGCGATCGGCCAGGCGTTCGCCGCATCGCTGATGCTCGGCGCGGGCCAGTTCTGCACCAACCCCGGCCTGGTGCTCGCGGTGGATGGTCCCGGCCTGGACCGCTTCCTCGAAGCGGCCGGCGCGGCCATTGCGCGGGCCCCGGCATCGACCATGCTGACCCCGGGCATTCACCGTGCCTATGGCGCGGGCGTCGATGCGCTCGCCTGCCATCCGCAGGTCAGCACCCTGGCGCGCGGCCAGGCTGGCGCGCCATACCAGGGGCAGGCGGGGCTGTTTTCGACCAGTGCCGAGGCCTTCCTGGAGAACGAAGCGCTGCGCGCCGAGATTTTCGGCGCGGCGTCGCTGGTGGTCCGTTGCCCCGACCTGGCCAGCATGCGCCGCGTGGTGGAGGCGCTCGAAGGCCAGCTTACCGCGGCTATCCATATCGACGAAGCCGACTACGAGGCCGCGCGCGCTTTCCTGCCCGCGCTGGAGCGCCGCGTAGGCCGGATCCTCGTCAATGGCTTCGGCACGGGGGTGGAGGTAAGCCATGCGATGGTGCATGGCGGGCCGTATCCGTCGACCTCGGACGGCCGTTCCACTTCGGTCGGAACGCTTGCGATCGCACGTTTCCTGCGGCCCGTCTGCTATCAGGACATGCCTGCGGCGCTGCTGCCGCAAGCGCTGCAGCCGGGCAATCCGCTCGGCCTGGCGTTGCGGGTCGACGGCGAGGCGCAGCCAGGGCGCTAGCCGCCGGCTGCTGGCGATACCGGCGGCCGTTTCGACCTGCATTGTCCTCGCCAGGACGGCAGGCGTCCAAGCACATACGGGCAGGGGGCGCAACGGCTGCTCCCTGTCTGGCGCCGTCAGATGCAACACCTCGCGATCCGCTGGCATGTGCAATTGCGCTTCGACACCGGCCCGCTTTGCCGCAAGCGCGAGCGCGGCGCGGGCCGGGCAGATTCGGCAACGCTGCGCACGCAGGCGACACCCGCCGTGTGCGCGTGACAGCGCCCCAATGCGTTGTCGAGCCGGCGGCCTGCCTCCCATCCCGATGCGTACGCAAGCAAACAGACCGGGTTTGGGTGCAGCACGACCATGGTCTCCATCAACGGTCCGGCATGCCCGACGGAGACCCCACTCATGTCAACGGTCTGCGCATTTGTTGCGGCGCGGCAAGCCGCCCTGCAACACCTATATCGCTTCTCCGATGCGGGTATTGTCGCGGGCTGCGGCGTGGCGGCAGCCGAGCTGATATTTCCGCAAGGCATGAGCGGTGCCGCTCCCGTGCATGGCTTCATCACTGCCTTGTGCACCGTAACCACCTTGCTGGTATTTCCCGCCTGTGGGCTATACAAGTCCTGGCGCGGCCGCAGCCGGGCCGCACAGTTGCTGCGCACGCTGGCAGCCTGGGGAGCAGTCTGTTTCCTCGGCGTGGCCGCGGCTTACTTGTTGCACCAGTCGGCTGCGCTTTCCCGCCTCTGGTACATGAGCTGGCTGCTGAGCGTGGCGGTAGCGTTGCCAGCGTCGAGAATCGCGCTTTACTGCATGCTGGACAGCGCGCGCAAAGCGGGTATCAACGCCAAGCGGGTGGTCATCCTGGGCTATGGCTCGCTCGGTGACGAGATGTACCAACGCGTGCGGAGCAATCGTGGCGCTGGCTACAACGTGGTCGGCATCTACGACGAAGGCACGCGGCCGGTGCCCGCCGGCGTGATGCGCCTTGAGTCGCTGGAGCACGTCTGTGCCTTCGTACGCAGCAACGGTGTGCATGAAATCTGGCTGACGCTGCCGATGGCAGCCTGCCGCGATCTCTATAGCGTGGTGTCACACTTCCGCAATGATCTGATCGATATCCGCTGGGTACCCGACATCATGTCGGTCGAATTGCTCGGCCACCGCTTTGGCGAGTTCCTCGGCCTGCCGGTCATCGATCTCAACAGTCCCACGATGTCAGGCATTACCGGTGTACTCAAGGCCAGTTTCGATCGCGTATTCGCCGTCGTCGCGCTGATCGGCCTGGCGCCGCTGCTACTGGTGCTGGCGGCGCTGGTCAAGCTCTCGTCCCGGGGGCCCGTGCTGTCGCGCCAGGCTCACCTGGGCATGGACGGACAGCCCTTCCGCCTCTACGGATTCCGCACCATGGAGCAGCGCAAGGAGGCAAGCGGCATCACCCGGGTCGTGCGCGGAGATGCGCGCGTGACAAGCGTGGGGGGCTTCATGCGCCGTACCGGGCTTGACAAGCTGCCACAGCTCTTCAATGTGCTGCGTGGCGATATGTCGGTGGTGGGCCCGCGTCCGCATGCCATCGAGCATGCCGAACTCTACAAGGGAATCGTCGATCGCTACATGCTGTGCCATCGCGTCAGGCCCGGCATAACCGGCTGGGAGCAGATCAACAGCCTGGGCGGCCAGACCGACGCCATGGAAACCATGCGCAGGCGCGTTGAGTTCGACATCTTCTATATCCGCAACTGGTCGTTCCGTCTGGATCTGCACATCATCCTGCACAGCCTGCTGCACTGATGGTCCGGCAGCTGCCGGCATGCCATGCGCAGCCAAGTCCTGGTGATTGCTGCACTGCAACCCGCTCCCGCGCGGCCTTCATTCCTACCGAAGGATGAGCAGGGATCATCCGTGTGTCCACTGTTGGGTTGACCATATGTAGATTTAAATAAGAGCAAAGATAGATGCCGTGCGAGCCAGGTCCACAGTAGAGGCGGCCGGCGCGGACCCCGCGAGAGACGGGCCGGCGTTGAATCACGTGTTTTTTTGATGGGCCGGGGGGGAGAAAGATGTTCAATCAGCGACCGGATCCGCATGTCAACCCTGTGTTGTCGGCATTGCCGCGCAAGGGTTGGGAGCCGATGCCGGAACCCTCCCATGCCAGTGCGCATGCGCGCCGATTCCGGGCTGCGCATCGTTCATGTCGTTTTCCGCGCCACTGCCGCCGTCCGTATGTTTCCCCTGCCGAAAGACGGCAGCGCCGCCGGGATCGCCTCTGCGGCCATGAGGGGAATGAGGACGCAATCCAGCGAATGCTACAAGCTCATCAAGCGCGAGTCCGGCCGCTTGCCATCGGCGATCGGCTGGGCTGCGCATCGGCGCACCAGGAGAGCATGCCGATCGCCGGACCCATATCCCCAACTGGAACGCCGCCTTTGACGCCCTTGCCCGGTCCGGCGCGGCACCTGCCGTGTTGGGCTTGCATCGGAAACGAGAGGCCCCGAGCGTGAAAGGGAGTGAAAATGACATCAAGAACTCGAACCAGGCAATCCCCGGGCCGCATCTGGTGCAAAGCCGGGATATGCGCGTGCCTGCTCGCGGCCGGCTCGGCGGCACACGCGCAATTGCCGCCTGATCCGAACACCGGCCTGATCATCCCGCCAGGGCCGCAAGTGTCGGCTCCGCAAGCCCCCGCGCCCGATGCAAGCAGAGCGCCTGACGCCGGTATCTATCTCATTTCTCCCGGCGATGAACTCTCGGTGCGCTTCGACTTCGTGCCCGAATTCAATACGGTCGCGACAGTTCGTCCGGACGGTCACATCGACCTGCCTCTGATCGGCTCGCAGCTGGCGGCGGGCCGCACCGCCGACGACCTCGCCAGGCAACTGAAGGCGGCGTATTCGGCAAAGCTGCGGCGTCCGGATCTTGCGATCAACATCGTCAAGGGCTTTGGCAGCCAGCAGGTCTTCGTGGGCGGCGAGGTACTGCATCCCGGCGTTCAGCCGCTGTCGCCTTCGCTCACCGCGTTGCAGGCGATTCTGGTTGCGCAGGGCTTCAAGGAGACGGCGGACGCCAGCAAGGTTTCGATCCTGCGCCGCGCCCCCGACGGAAACGCGCAAATGCTGAGTGTCGACGCCGCGGCCGTGATGGATGGCAAAGCGCAGTCGAAGGATGTCACCTTGCAGCCGTTCGATGTCGTCATCGTGCAGCGCTCCGCGGTGGCGAACCTGAACCTGTGGATCGATCAATACATCCGTCGCAACATTCCGTTCAATACCGCGTTTTCCTACGTGATCAACCATAACATGGTGGGGAACTGAGCCATGCGCGCGTTCGATGAAACCGACCCGTCCTCACTCGGCAGTACATTGGAGGCACGGGCAACCCTGCGTGAAGTGGCCGCGGCACTGAAGCGGGATCGGAAGTGGATCCTGCGAGCATTCGCGCTGCCGATGCTGCTCTTCACTATTCTCTCCTTCATTCCGAAGCCGCTCTTCCAGTCGACATCGTCGCTGCTGGTGAGGTTCGGGCGGGAGTATGTCTACAATCCGGACAACCGGGACGGCAACGCTCAGCCGATGTCGTTCGATCGCGATCAGACGCTGCATGCCGAAGTCCAGATCCTGCAAAGCCGAGACGTGATCGATCGCGCGTTGGGCGAAGTCGGCATCGACAAGGTGTACCCCTCGATTGCGAACGAGTTGAAGGATTCGCCCGCGAAGCGGATGGCCGTTGCGGCTGAACGGGTAAACAAGCAGCTCAAGGCGGAGCTTCTCAAGGATAGCAACGTCATTCAGGTGACGTTCGGGCACCCGGACCCGGATATCGCCGCTCAGGTCGTGAACCATATCGTGGCCGCTTATCTCGACAGGCGCAGGACCATATTCGCGAGTCCGCGCGGCGCCTTCCTGGAAGGACAGGTCGAAAAGTACCAGCAGCGCCTTGCCAAAGCCGATGGCGACCTCTCGCAGTTCCGGCGTGAGCACAACGTGGTGTCGTTCGATCATGAGCTGACGCTGCTGCTCAACGAGCGCAATGTCATGGAGCTCAAGCTCGCCGAGGCCGTCCAGGACGCGGATTCCGGTGTGAACCGGGTGCAGACCTTGAGTAGAAGCCTTGCGGCCGTTCCTGGCGACATCCAGCTTCTGCGGGAGACTTCGCCCGTCGGGGCGGTCGACGCCGCGAAGCAAAAGCTGCTCGAGCTGCGGCTCAAGGAGCGCGACCTGACGAGCAGGTTTTTCGACGACAACCCTCTTGTTGTCGATGTGCGCAAGGATATCGACAAGGCCGAGACCTTCATTCGCCAGCAGGAAGCCCAGCCACGCAGTGTCGTGCGCACCGGGCGCAATCCGGTGCGCGATGCGGTCGAAACCGATCTGATCCGCGCCCGCACCGAGGCCGGCTCGGCAGCGGCGCGCCGAGCGACGCTGCTGGATCAACGAACCGCGATTACGCGACGGATCGCGGAGTTGTCGGCACTGCAATCGCGCGTCGAGGGCCTGAATCGCGAGCGCAAGCTGGTCGAAGACGGCTACATGGAAAACGTGCGCAAGCTGCAGGATGCCCGCCTGATGGATGAACGCGATCAGAAAGCGCAGGCCAACGTGAGCATTATCCAGAGCGGACTTCGTCCGGTTACCGCCAAGTCCTATCAGTTGGTGATCTTCGGCGTCGGCCTGGTGCTAAGCCTGTGCTGCGCGCTGACGGCTGCCTTTGCGCTCGCGCTGATGCGGCCGACCTTCCTTTCGCGGGAAGCTGTCGAGCGCTCGCTCGGCGTACCCGTGCTCGCCGATATTCCCGCTGTGCATTGACCGGATCTTCACGGCAGCGAACGCGGTTCGATCCGGGATGAGGCCAGGAGATCTTTCGAGGGGGACATATCATGACATCAGTGCAGAGGCTACGCCACCGCGATGCGAAGATCGAGCCCGATGCCACGCGGAACCGCGCATGGCCAAGGGCATTGCGCAGGGAGCCGCAGGCGGAGGGCCCGGGAGATGGCGCGCAGGGCCGCGAGGGTGCCGCTTCCGATGATCCGCACTGCGAGACCCCGCCGAATCACACGGACTGGCTCTTCAGCGCATGCGAGCCCCATATTGCCGATCTGGTCCATCGCATCGACGTGCGGCTTTCAGGCCGCACGAAGCGCGTGCTGCAATTCATCGGTGCGAACCGTGGCGCCGGCGCCTCGACTGTTGCGTTCGCGTATGCAAGCGCATTGGCCGCCCTGCGCCAGCGCAGAGTGTTGCTTCTGTCCGCCGACGAAGGCCGAGGTGCCCCCGGCGTGCTTGCGTGCGTGTCCGGAGGGCGGCCGCTGAGCGACGCCATCTCCACACTGCACGGCACGCTCTCCTATGGCGCGCTGAACTGCGAGCTCACCAGCGATCGCGATGCGGAGATGCTGATGGCCGATGTCGCCGTCTGGCGGAAGATCGGCGAGGCGTTCGATGAAGTCGTGGTCGATTGCAGGCCCGTCGATATTTCTCTCGGCGCGCTTGCGATCGCGTCACGCGCGGATGGCGTTGTCGTTGTCATCGAGGCCGGCCGCACGCTGGAGACTTCTGCGCAGGCGTTGCTGGATTCGCTCGATGCTGTCAACGCGCCTGTGCTGGGCGCGGTACTGAACCACGATACGTGGGAGGGGCGGTCCGGTTCGCGAGGCGACGATGAATGACATCCGGGACGAGCGCCAGGCTTCGAGCGCTGCCTCGAGCACTGCCGCTCTTCCTGCCATTGCGATTGTGCTTGCTTCGCGCGATCCGGCTTGCTGGGAGCAACAGTTGGTGAACCGGCTGCGAGGGTCCGGCCTGTGCGAGCCCCTTGTCTGGGATGCGGCATCGGTCGATGGCGGGAACGGCGGTCCGCCGCGATCCGGCCGCGTGGGCACGCCGCCCGAGGCACGCATGGTCACGGCAATCGTCGATCTGAGCGGTCGGCTCGATGCGGGCTCGCATCGCTACGCCGTCGAGGGTATATGGCGCCTTTGCGACGGGCGAGACGTGGTGCTCGGGGATGCGCATCACGGACTCGAAACGATCGCGTCGGGAGTGGGTGCGCGTCTTCACCTGGTTGCAAGCAAGGCGGCGGCGATCACGCTGATCGACAGCGCCGCGGCGTATGTCGATCCCTCCGAGGACGTTTCGCTGCAGCGATTGTGCACCTTTGCCGAAACGCTGCTGCTTGCGGCGCTGCGCGAGATCCGCGCGCTCGGCGCGCTCGATCCTCGCCCCGCGTGGAAAGCACGCGGATCGCGCCCGACATCGGTACAAAGGTTGATCTGGAAGGCGCGCGGACGGAAGAATCACGTGCTGCGGCGGCTTGCACGCATCCTGCTGGTCGAACAGTGGATGCTGGGTGTCGTCGACATGACGCCCAATGAAGCGCTGCGCTCGCAACGCCTGCCGGTACGATGGATCGGCGAGCGCGTGTCGTCGTATTACTGGGCCGATCCATTTGGCGTGCCGGGCCGCAACGACGAGCTCTATTGCGAGGAATACGACGTTGGGCGTGGCGTTGGACGCATTGTCAAGCTCAAGCTCGATGGAGTTGCCGTGCTGGCTCGGCCGGAGCCGGTCGATCTTGGTTTGCCGGGGCATTTGTCGTACCCCTACCTGTTCCGTCACGCCGGTGTCCTGTATTGCGTCGCGGAGTCGGCGCAGAGCCGCCGTTGCGTGTTGAACCGCCAGGATGACAACGGACGATGGTTGCAGGTCGCGGTGCCGCTATACGAGACGGAAGCCGCTGATCCTACGATCTTTGAGCACGATGGCTATTTCTGGCTGGCGTACACCGACGTGTCGCTGGGGGCATTCGACAACCTGTGCCTGTGCTATGCATCCGATCTTCTCGGGCCGTGGCGTGCGCATCCGCAGAATCCCGTGAAGATCGATCATTGCTCGGCCCGTTCGGCGGGCTCCGTGGTGAAGGACGGAAATCAGCTTCTGCGGGTGGCGCAGGTGTGCAGGAGTGGATACGGACAGGCGATCGCCGTCAATCGCATCCTGCATTGCACGCCGGACCTCTATCGGGAAGAGGTGGTCGGAATCGTGAGCCCGGCAGGGGACCGGATGAATCCGCACGGGCTCCACACGATATCGGAATGGGGTGACCGCATGCTGGTGGACGGCAAGCGCTACGGAATCAACTTTGCGGTAGTAGGGCGCAAGATCGCCTCGCGTATGTCCCGCATACGTCGCTCGTTCGCCCTGTCCAAGGCCCGAGCCCAGGACAAGCTATAAAACAAAACGGCCGCCTGGCCTTCATTCGGCGTGGCATTTCAACGGGGAGCGTGGCAAGTGTTAGTTCGGCATGTCCTCGGCTATCTGCCGGCCAACGTGGTTCCCGCGATCACGGCATTTGCCTCCGTGTACGTCTACACGCGCATGCTCAGTCCTGCCGACTATGGTGTCTATTCCGTTGTCGTCAACGTCACGCTTCTGTGCCAGGCGGGATTCTTCTATTGGCTGCAAGTCGGTGCGACTCGTTTTTATGCCCGGGCGGAGATCGATGCCAACATGCCGGTCTTCGCCGCAAGCGTCTACAGGGGCGCGGCGCTGAGTTCGGCGCTGCTCTCCGCAGGCTATGTGGCCGTGCTGTTGTTCGGCACGTTCCACAAGGACCTCCTGGACGGGCTTTGGCTGGGGTTGCCGCTCGTGCTGACACGCAGCCTTGTGTCGATCAACCAGGCCCTCAACCGCGGTGGCGCGAAGATCGTTCGCTACAATCTGATCGAGTGTAGCCAGACATTGCTTGCACTTGGCCTCGGCGTTTCGATATTGATGGTCCGCCACGACGGCGCGCGCAGCGTCTTGCTCGGCCTCGTCGCCGGCGCGCTGGTTGGATGCGCAATCGACTTCCAGGCGATCGTGCGCGTCACGCGCGTTCCAGCCGATGCACGGGTGCTGCGCTCGCTTTTGTCGTTTGGCGGGCCGCTGATCCTGGTCAATACGCTCGGCTATGCGCTGAATGCGGCGGACCGGATCGTGATTCAATATCTGCTCGGTTCGAGCGAGGTCGGCATTTATTCCGTGGCCTACAACACCATCGACAGATCGATCGGGAGCATCTTTATCGCCATCAGCATGGCGGCGTTTCCACTGACCGTGCGTGCACTCGAGACGCATGGCAGCTCGGCCGCCAGCAAGCAGATGACAAGCAATGGCACGCTGCTCCTGTCGATAGCACTGCCGGCATGCGCCGGGTTGATCGCTGCGGGACCCCAGCTTGGGGCGGTGCTGATCGGACCTGCGTTTCGCGAGGAGGCGCTGCAGATCATGCCGTGGATCGTCATCTCCGCGCTGATGAGCGGCATGCAGGTTCACTACTTCGATCACACCTTCATTCTTGGCAAGCGCACTACGACAGTGCTCTGGTGTGTCGGTCCGGCGGCGCTGCTGAACGTGGTCCTGAACTTCGTATTGCTGCCGCGGATTGGCTTGATGGGGGCCGTCTGGGCGTCGCTGATCGCACACGCGGTGGCGCTTGCCGCCAGCATCGTGCTGGGCCGTCGCGCGTTGAAGTTCGACTTTCCCGTTGGGCCGGCGCTGCGCATCGTCCTGGCATCGGCCGCCATGATGGCCGCCATTCGCGGCCTGGACCTGCCGCCAACGTTTGGGGGACTCGCGGGCGCGGTGTCGCTTGGCGTCGCGGTATACGCCGCCACGTGTCTTGCGCTGGATGTCGCGGGAATGCGTGCATTCCTGTATCGGCGTTTCGTGGAATTCCGTAGCTAGCAGGGGCCTCACGGGAAAGATATGCAGGCGGGCGACCGAAAAGGAATGACACCATGAAGACGCGGATGAGCGATGCACTTCCCGATATCGGCGCACCCGCGCGAACTCGGCCGCGGGCTCGCGTGACTGCGGGCGAACACGTGATGATCTATTTGCCGAAGCTGATAGTGGGTGGCGCGGAGGTCGCGATGGTCCGTCTGGCGCAAGGACTGGCACGCGAGGGTTGTCAGGTCACGCTGGTGCTCCATACCATGCAAGGCATGGCGCGGGAACTCGCTGGCGACCTGCCGATCGCCGATCTCGGGGTCGGATCCACGCGGGGCGCCTTGCCGCGGCTTGCGCGCCTGCTGCGCCGCGAGCGGCCCGATGTCCTGGTCTCCGGGCTGACCCATAACAACATCATGGCGGTCGCGGCCGTGCTGGTGTCTCGACGCGCATGCCGCCTTGTCCTGACCGAGCATGCGCCGGTGACAGCGCTGATGCGCTCTCGCTCCGAGTGGCGATACCGGGTGCTGCCCTGGCTGCTGCCGTTTGCCTATGGGCTCGCGGACGCTGTCGTTGCTGTTTCGAGCGGCGTGGCCGACGATCTGGCGACCCTGCTGGGGCCGCGCAGGCGGCAACTCGTGCAGGTGATCTACAACCCGGTGCTCACGCCTGACTGGCAGGCACTCGCCGACGCACCGGTCGATGACCTCTGGTTCGCCGAAGGCGCCCCGCCGGTCGTGCTTGCCGTGGGCCGCCTGAGCGTAGAGAAGAATCTGCCGCTGCTGCTGGACGCGTTCGGGCTGCTGCGCAAGCGCGGCAGCGCTGCACGCCTTCTCATCCTGGGCGAGGGGCCGGAGCGCGCCGGCCTGGAAGAGAGGATTCGCCGCGAAGGACTCTCGGCTTGCGTGCGCATGCCCGGTCAAAGCCCGCGCGTGCTCGCCTATATGCACCGCGCCGCCGTGTTTGTGCTGACGTCGAAGTTCGAGGGGTTCGGCAATGTGCTGGTGGAGGCCATGGCTGCGGGGATTCCGGTCGTCAGCACGGATTGTCCGGTAGGGCCGCGCGAGGTTCTCGCGGGCGGGCGCTACGGCGAGCTGGTCGCGCAGGATTCGGCACAGGCTGTCGCTGAAGCCATCGGCCGGGCGCTGATTTCGCCGGGCGACGTGAAAGCTGCGCAATCCCGCGCGCAGGATTTCACCGTGGAAAAGAGCGTGTGCGGCTATCGCATGCTCTTCGCCCGGCTCGGGATTGCCCATCGCGAAAAGCAGGCCTGAGACCATAAAACACCAAAACAATCAGACGCGCCGTGATCATGAAAAAATCAAATCTGTTTGGCATCGAAGTCGATGCGATAGGCATGGACGCCGCAATCGAGAGAATTCTGGCCTGGCTCGAAGATCCTCCGGGGCCGTGCCGCTACGTGGTGACACCGAACGTCAACCATATTGTGAAGCTGGACGCTTCACAGGCCTTCCGGCAGGCATACAGGGACGCGTCGATGGTGCTGGCTGACGGCAGGCCGGTCGTATGGGCGTCGCGAGTGCTCGGACGTCCTTTGCCGGGCGTTGTGCCAGGCAGCGATCTGATACCGAGTCTCTTCGATCGCCTCGCGTCCGGGGACCGCCGCAGGAGCGTCTATCTGCTCGGCGCTGCGCCCGGCGTCGCACAACGCGCGTCCGTGATGATTCAGAACCTGTGGCATGGCATCGAGGTGGTGGGGACATCCAGTCCGCCATTCGGGTTCGAGAACGTGCCGCGCGAGCGCGACAAGGTCCTCGCCGCCATCCGTGCTGCCAAGCCGGATATCCTGATCATCGGTCTTGGCGCTCCGAAGCAGGAACTGTGGATTCACGCGAACCGGCATAGCGTTGACGCGAAGGTCGCGCTATGTGTGGGCGCTGCGATCGACTTCGTGGCCGGCGAAAAGGCGCGTGCGCCGCTCTGGATGCGCGAACACGGACTCGAATGGCTGCATCGCGTTGCGTCAGAGCCGGGGCGCCTCTCGCGGCGTTACGCGCATGACGCGCTCGTCTTTCCCGGTTTGCTGGCGCGTGAAATGATGGCGGCGCGCGATGCCATGAGCGGGCCTGGGCGCGCATGGTCTGTGCCTGCAAGCGATGGCCAGCCGTCGCGCGATGTCGAGCATTGCATGCGGCCGAGCGTGGGGAGCACGGAGGCGGAAGGGCAGGCGGGCCCGGCTCGGGACTTTGACATGTCGATGGCCCAACTGGTGAGCCGCATCGACACCGCGCTTGGCAGCCGTCCGGCGCGCCTGTTGCAGTTCCTCGGCACGTCCTGGGGGGCGGGGGTGCCGGACGTGGCGTTCGCTTACGCCAGCCTGTCCGCGCAATTGTGCAAGCGGCGGGTACTGCTTATTTCGGCCGAGGATCCCGACGTCGAGCTGGGCGTGCTGGATTGCCTGCAGTGCGGCCGGCCTCTGGAGAGTGCCGTGCGCCAGGTATCGGGCACGCTTTCATACACTGCCTTCAGGGGCTTGCGCGAACCCGACTACGCGGCCCACGCGATGATAGCCCAGAGCGCACTATGGGCGAAACTGCGCGACGGCTTCGATGAAGTGGTCGTCGGCAGCAGCACGCCACATGCTTCGCAGTTCGGGCTGGTGGTCGCCTCCAACGTGGACGCGGTGATGATGGTTGTCGATGCGGAACACACCCAGATAGCACGGGTGCGCGACATCCTTGACGATCTGCGCTCGGTTCGCGCCAACGTGCTCGGCACGATAATGAACCAGCGTCGCCTGTCCGCGGCAGCGCCTGCCCGGGTGGTCGAGGAGCCCGCTTAGCAGAGTCCCGGTTTCAACGGCAACGGCGTCGGGGCGATCGGCTTTCCACCACCATTCACCGTGCCCGGCGATTGATTGCGAAGAACGCACAGCAGGGCCTGTATCTTCGGAAGGTCGCTGCGCATCTGGGCAAGCACCACCGATCCTTCGGCTGACGGTTCGGCGAAGAACAGCAGAGGGCCATCGGCGCCGGCTGTGTCGCGCAGCATGGCCCCATACGTCTGCAAGGCGGTCGCAAGGAGCAGGCCGCCGCTCGTCAGGCCGAGCGATGACAGCGGGATGCTGGCCGGAATCCCAATGGTCGAACCGAAAATGACATTCCCCGTGTATTCTGTCGGACCATTGTAGTCCTCGTGGCTCATGGGCCACGGGATGCCCTGCGTCCACGTCGAGCCGGGCGACCTGGTCCTGCTGGTCGGGAGCACGATGCGCAGCGCGTGATGGATCGCGCCGGCGTCGAGTTCCCATTGGCGGATCGTGCCGATGCCGAAGTTGTAGTCTCCGGGAAGGTCGGCGCAGACATGATCGACCGTGCCGAGAGCGGCGGTGAAGCCCGTCTCCGTATTGCCCGAGCAGCCCCAATAAGACCACATCAGACCCGGCTGGGTCTCGTCGAAGAAATTCATGTGCCTGTCGCCGTTGACGGGCATTGCAGGTACAGCGCCGGCCGGCATATGAATCCGTTGCGGCGAAACCGGGTAGAGTGTGTCGGTGCACGTCACAGTCACAAGCGGATCGGTGGCCGCGCCGACGTAGAACGGCATCGACCATTCGCCGGCGTTTATCCATGTCGACGGTGCTCGCAGATCGAGGGTGTCGGGGTCTTCGGGGCGACTCCATCGGGCTCCCGAGCCGATTCCGGCATTCCACACGCTCGCGCTGCTGAAGGGCTGCAGGTCTGGATCGCGATGCATGGCGAGGGATGCTCCGCTGGCGGAAGACGCGGGTGATGCTGCCGACATGCCGCCGGCACTCTCAGCACTCTCAGCACTGCCGGCGGTGCTGCGCTGCTGACTTTGGGCGATGGGGCCAGCGCTCTCGCCACCGGCATCGCCATATGCGGCGAGGGCGGTTCTACAGCTCGCGGCAGCCAGTATTGCGAGGAACTGACGGCGATCCATGGATTGATCGTGATGTAGGCAGCGCGAGCGCGCCAATGGTTTTCCCAAAACGCGCATTCTGGCGAGAATCGCCCGATCTCATGCCAGGCTACAACGGAATCGCTTCCGCGTGGCATCCCGCATGCGGCTTGAGCACCAGGTCGTAGACATCCGCTACGGCGCGCGCCATCACCGCGTCCGAATAGCGCTCGATCTGACGCCTGCGTCCTGCGTCGCCCACCTCGCGTGCGCGTGGCCCGAGCGCGGCCAGCGAGGCAATGGCGTCGGCAAGCTGGCTGGCGTTGCCTGGCTCGACGAGCAGCCCAGCACCTGCAGGCGTGAGTACCTCCGGTGTACCTTCCACGGCGGTCGCGGCCACGGGCAGGCCTGCGGCCATCGCTTCGATGAGTGCCATCGGCAAGCCCTCGCCATACAGGCTCGGAAGAGCGAAGATGTGCATGCGCCGCAGTTCGGCGCGGACATCGAGCTTGAAGCCTGCCCATTCGATTCTGTCCGCGACGCCAAGCTTCCGGGCCAGTCGCACCATCGCCTGGCGATAGCTATCCTCCTCGAAGCTGCCGACGGCGAGCAGCCGTACATCCAGGCCGGATTGCAGGCATAGGTGCAGCGCCTCGATCAGGATCTCGATGCCTTTGCGCGGCCGGAACAGACCGACGGTGCCGACAACCCATGGCCCTGCGGGTGCGCGCCACTCGATGCCTGGTTCGTGCACGGGGACGCCATTGGGAACCACACTGATGGACGCAGAGTTGAAGCCCGCCTGCTCAAGATAGCTGCGCAGGCTGTCCGATACGGCGATCAACCGGCGTGCGCCTGTGAGGCTCCAGCGTTCGACTGTGGCATTCGTCATATTGCGCCAGGCGGTCTGGGTGTCGCGCGAGGTCGGGCTGTGGACGTGATGCACCATAGGGCATTGCGCGAGTCTGGCGGCGATTCCGCCAATCATCGCGCTGCGCGGCGTATGCGTGTGGAGCAATTGGAACTGCCCCGCGCGCAGGAGCCGGGCAATCTTCCAGGCTGCGTGGAAGTCGATGCGCGAGCGCATCGTGACTTCGAACAGGTTTGCGCCCGATGCCTGGCGGCATTGCGCGAAGCATCCGCGCTTGAGCGTTGCAACGTCCGCGTGATAGCCGAATGCCGGCAAGTTCAACGCGAGCAGATCTTCCACGCGTTCGGCGCCCGAGTAGAGGTCTCCATTGATCAGATGCAGCACTTTCATGTGCTCACCTTCAGTGTTGCGCCGACGCGTTGCCGCGGGCGCGCCGGTTTTGCGACTGCGCGCGGGCGTTGCACGGCAAGTCCGCTCACGCTGGCAACCGCGGCGAACAGCAGCACCAGGGCGCAGTTTTTTGCGGCCAGCGAGCTATATGTGGATGCAATCACGAAAAACACCAGCAATGCGAGACGGCCGCCTGCGGCGGTCCGCCGGTAAAACCAGACAGACGCTGAACCAAGCGACACCAGCAGAACCGCGAGCCCGAAGAGGCCGAACTGCATGGTCATGTAGATCCACGGAATCTCGATGGTCTCGAACGGGTAATGCAGGCCGAGCCGGAACATCACTTGGACGATGTCCTGGGGCGACAGTCCAAAGAGGATCTCCCCCGGCGTCATGTAATTGAATACCTGCCAGTTCTGCATCCGTATTGCTGCGCTGTCATCCAGGTACAGCCGCGAAAAAATGCTCTCGCCGAATCCCGATACCGCGACCACGCCGGCGAACAGCGCGGTCAGGGCGAGGGCGAGCAGCGCGCCGCCCAGTATCTGCACGTAGCTGAAGCGCGCCGTGACAATTCCGCTGAAGGCCTTGATGAACAGATAGGCACTCAACACGCCGACGGCCACGATGGAGGCGGCTCGGCCACCGAACACAAGCAACGCGATCGCGAACAGGCCGATCAGCAGCACCTTGGCCGGCCGGCTGCGCATATCGAGTGTGCTGAAGAGCAGGCTGGCGGTGATGATGGCATTGTTCAGCGGGTGGCCGAGCAGTGATGTGGCCCGAAAGTACTCTTCCTCGATCGCAACACCGTCCGAGACGATGTACGGGACCAGATGCTGCTGCAACAGCGTCTCGCCGATTGCAATCAGGGAATTGACAACCAGGAGGCCAAGGATGAATCGATAGACGAACCGCTGCTCGGATGCGCGGAAGTTTGCCAGCACCAGCACAATCAAGGCCGGCGCCATGAACGTTTCGATCAGGAACGCCGAGCCCGATGGGCCATACCGGAGCATCGAGTAGCCGAACAACAGCAGGATGCCGCAGAGATGCAGAACGAGAGGCAGATGCTTGCGCATCGAAAGGATCGCCGATGTGAGGGGATTGCCGCGGGAGAGCAGGCCGAACGCCACGGCGGCGAGCAACGCATAGGTCCCCGGATGAAGCTTGAAGATGAAATTGCCCGTGGTCGTGATGTAAGGCACACCAATGGCGGTCAGCAGCGCTGGCGACACGGTCATGTACAGGCCGATCGCCAGGCAGGTCGCGACAACGGAAGCTTGATAGGCGCGGTTGGGTCTCATCTGTGATCTCCTGCCAATCCGAGCGAAAGGACAACGCAGTGACGTGCCATGTGCTGCCGCGGCCTGCAGTCCGCACCGCTATTTCTGGGGGTTCCGGAAAACAGGCTGTCCCGGCAACCCGCTTCCACCGCTACCCTCCACAAATTCCGGAGGGGTGACTACTGACTGAGTGAGGCGACTGCTTCTGGCGTCTTCCAGGAAGCACTTTCCGATATGCCGCGCCAGGCGCGGAGCCGTATACTTCGCGCCATAGACAAAACGCATAACAGGGCCGAAGCTTCGTGCGGAGGCTGGTCCAACAACATAAAGTCCACGGATACTGGTCTCAAAATCACGGGTCAGTTCTGGCGAGCCACCGATGACCGAAAGCGAATCCATGATCTCTTGCGAGAGGAAGGCGTGTTGCCTCATATCCACACGGAATCCGGTGGCGACAATAACATGTTCAGCCATAATGCTGGATGTTTTGCCATCGGATTTGATCCCTAGAATTACCTGATTGCCTTTGATTTCGGCGTGATTGATTTCGGTATTAAGTATAATATCGTCATCTGCCACGCGATCGCGCAGCCACCATGCGCCCGAAGGCCCCCAGGAGGTCTCGATAATCCTCTTGCGGCGTTGGCTACCCAGTTCGTGGAAAACGAATGGATATTCGGAGAAGATATAAGAACGCCACCCGGGTCCGAGGCCTCCTTCCGGCTTTAATAGCCTGGAGATGATTCCACGCGACAACTTCGGCCTGTCATTCCAGGTCACGGTCCCGTCGCGCACGAGTATGCGGACACGCGCCCCGATCTCGCCCAGGAGGGCGGCAAGACCCAGCGCAGATTGACCGCCACCCACCAGGACAATATTCTTGCCTTTCGCCCAAGCCAGGCTCCCGAATTCACCGGAGTGGGCTACATAGGGTCTGGGCAGGCCCTGCAGCACTGGCGGCATTTGCTCAAAGCCCTTCAGGCCTAGCGCTATCACCACGCGCCGCGCAACCAACGGTTTGCCATCGCTCAGATCAAGGCGAAATAAGCCATCCTTGCGGTGGATTCCGACCACATCTACCTTGCGAACATGCTTCACGAGATGCGACTGGAACCAAAGGCCATAATCCACAAACGTTTCCAGCGGCAGTCGCATGCCCACCGGTTCGTATGCGATATGGTTTTGCCGGCAATATGCTTCCATCGTGTAGCCGCGCTGCGGCGCATAGAGATTCGAAGCAAATGCCTCCGACCGCAGAAACATGCCTGGCGGCATGAAATGCCGCCAGGCATGCATTGGATTTCCAAGAATTTCATGTGGCACGCCGGCCGCGGTCAAGTGGCTTGAAACCGACAAGCCATAGGGGCCCGCGCCGATAATAACGGTGTCGGTAGATGGCATTATATTTTCCCCGCGGATTTTCCGCTACCGTTGCCGCCCGAGAATTCTCGATGCATGCGCCATGGCCGGATTATGCGATTAATGGTGCGATCCATGCAGTAATACTGAAATGCCGGCAGTGGATCATCCCAGCGAAAATATCCATCAATCAACCGGGTTCGTGCCGGTATTAAATGGCGTGGTGGCGCTTGCATAAAGGTTGCACGCCATGCAACCTGGGTGGGGCTTGTCGTATTTTTTATTCCCGGAAGTCCCAGTTCGCAATTGTAGGCCGCTAGCGGAATATTCACTCCGCACAATGTCGCGATTTCTTCCTGCCAATCCGTTCTGCCGACGGTTGGCTCAATCATGATATATTTATTGCGATTGTCGTCCCATTTATATTCCATGCTGCCCATGCCTTCGAAGCCGGTGCACTCGGCAAAGGCAAGCGTCATCGCTTCAAGCGCTTCACGCGCTTCGGGGGCCGCGATGCAGATGGCTGTACTGCCCACATCAGGGGGGAAGCATAAGATCTTGCGTCCCGTAAAGATACCCGCGACCCGCCCCTCGGCACCTCTATAGAAGAGGGTGAAGTAGATATTGCTCTCCGGGCCGTCGATCCATTCCTGGGCGATGACTCCGCCCGGCGTGCGGAGCATGATGCTCGCGTGTTCCAGCGCCTCGCTCAGGGAATTGACGCGTACTGCCCGCTCTTTATCCCCCCTCAATACCTGGCGCTTGTCATCGGGCTTCAGCACGCAGGGAAAACCCAGGTGCTGCAGAAGTCCGAGGTCGGATTGGCTCCGCAGAATGACCGAATGTGGAACGGGAAAGTTGTTCTGCAGAGCGAACCCGTGGAACTCTGCCTTATTGCTCAAAAGCTTGACGTTATGGTCCGAAGGTAGACGGAACTGAAACCAGTTGGCGAGTTCGTCACGATTCTCGGATACCGTATGAACCGCATCTTCATCAGTCAGGAAAAGAATCGGGCGTCTATCGAATCTCTTGCCGAGCGCAACCATATCCTCGACAAAGTGGTGTCCCGTGAAGCTGCGAATCAAACAGCCACGGGCGTAGCGTGACCATAATGCGGCCCTATCGCGTGAAATATCGACTGCAATGGTGGGGACTTTCTGACGGCCCATCGAGCGTACCAGTCCCAGCCCATTGAGTTCGCCACCGACGATAACCGCGGCAGTTCTCTGTTCGATAAGGCTTTCTGTTGTCATGACCCTGATCGTGTGATCATCTTCCATGAAAGCTGCCGGGCTCACTGTCAGCGCGTCAACATTGTTGGCGACGGTCTCGCTCCGGCATGTCCATATGGGGTTGCCGTGTTCGCACGGCCGGACCCGATAACCCGAGTCTGCGAGCACGATGCCGCGTCATCCGTACGCGCGCGCACACAGTCGGCACGGTCAGTTGCCAATGTCGATCCGGGATATGGGGTACAGGCACCGTCCAGGACAAAGCTCTCGCGTGTTCTCAACGGCACCTGTGCAGTGCAGCCGACGATGTGTATCGCCTACCGCTTACGAGGCCAAGCCAACAGCAGAGCAACCTGTCAGCCTGTCCGAAGAAGCCTGACCACTACATTCTTTTTCGCGGCGGACTGGATTCTTGGAGGGGAGGGCAAAAAGAAAGCCCCATGCGGGGCTTCTTTTTGCCGATAAAACCATGGTGCCGCCGATTTTCTCCCCTCTCCCGCTTGCGGGAGAGGGGCGGGAGATGGCGGGTGTGCCAAGTGCCGCCGCGCCCTGGATCAAACCGTTGGCTTCGCTTCCAGTGGCTCCTGGCTAAGCCGCCCAGAGGGGATGGGGGCAACAATCGTCGTCATTCCAGGCGGCTTTGGCGCATCTGCCTGGCGTCTGCCAATGCCTCCTACGCCGCGAGGCGGAACGTCGACACCGCCTGCTTCAGGCGCTGGGCCTGTTCTTCCAGCGACCCCGCGGCGGCAGCGGCCTGCTCCACCAGCGCGGCATTCTGCTGCGTCACGGTGTCCATCTGGTTGACCGCCTGGTTGACCTGCTCGATCCCAGCGCTTTGCTCGTTGGACGCGGCGCTGATCTCGCCCATGATATCGGTCACCCGCTTCACCGCGCCCACGATCTCCTCCATGGTCTGGCCGGCCTGCGCGACGAGCTGCGAGCCCTTTTCCACGCGGTCCGCGGAGTCGCCGATCAGTGATTTGATCTCCTTGGCCGCGGTCGCGCTGCGCTGGGCAAGGCTGCGCACCTCGCCGGCCACCACCGCGAAGCCCCGGCCCTGCTCACCCGCGCGGGCGGCTTCCACCGCGGCATTCAGCGCCAGGATATTGGTCTGGAAGGCGATGCCCTCGATCACGGAGATGATGTCGACCACCTTTCTCGACGCGCCGTTGATCTCGTCCATGGTATCGACTACCTGTCCGACGACTTCGCCGCCCTTGACCGCGATGTGGGAGGCATTGACCGCGAGGGAGCTCGCCTGCCTTGCATTGTCTGCATTCTGGCGGACGATGCTGGTCAGTTCCTCCATGCTGGAAGCGGTTTCCTCCAGCGACGACGCCTGTTCTTCCGTGCGCTGGGACAGGTCGGTGTTGCCCGCGGCGATCTGGCTGGTGCCGGCGGCGATGGACTCGGTGCCGGTGCGTACCTGGCTGACAATGCGCAGAATGTTGGCGTTCATGTCGGCCAGGGCTTGCAGCAACTGGCCGGTCTCGTCCTTGCTGTCCGCCTCGATGCGGCTGGTCAGGTCGCCGGATGCGACGGTCCGCGCGAAGCCAACGGCCCGGTGGAGCGGCCGCGTGATGCCGGTGGTCAGCCACAGGGAGAAGGCGGCGCCGATCGCCAATACCAGCACGCCGAACACGATCAGGCGGGTTCGCGCGGTCTCATAGATCGCGTTGATGTTGCCCGCCGTCTCGTCGATGCTGGCGCGCTGGATATCCAGGAGCTTCTGGACCTCGGCAAGATAGGCGTTGCCGGCGGGCACGAACTCTTTCTCCAGCACGCTGCCGGCTTCGTCCGTCTGGCCCGCCGCCTTCAGCTTGGTGATCCGGTCGCGGGACTCGTTATAGGGGCCGCGCACGCTCTGGATCTTCTGGAACGCAGCCTTCTCCTCCGCGGAGACCAGCATCGGCTGGATCTTGTCCCGCAGCGCGGCAATGGCCACGACGGACCCCTGGGTCTCCGCGGCAAAGAACGCGCCGAGCGAGGGGTCCGCACTCTTTGCCACGGCAGTCGTGCGGCGCACGCTGGTGTGCATGAGGCGATACCAGTCGCTGACCAGCCGCTCCTTGGCCAGCGGCTGCTGCATCATGTCGTGCGTGTGCCCGGCGACAGCCTGCAGCGACAGGATGCCGAAGACGGTCATGAGCGTTGACAGCAGTAGCACCACGCCGAAGCCGATGCCAAGGCGTACACCAATTCCAAGATTCTTCATTTCTTCTACCTGATTGGATATGAATGGCGGCGAAAGGCTGGCGCCCAAGGCGCCAATCCGCTCTTTTCCCTGCCGCACCGCGCGATGGCGGACGTAGTTGCGGACTATGGTGAGTAACGACAAGCGGGGGAGAAACTTTAGTGCGGGCACTGCCGGCACGCCGATGGGAAGAGGCCCGGCGGAGCGCCGCCCACCTGTATCGGTAACGCGGCTACCTTAGAATATGCAACTTGCGGAGGACGGCCTGGCCGGCTTCCTGGACTACAAAGGAATGGATTAGAAAATGGAATGGCTGACTGACCCCTCCATCTGGATCGGCCTGGCTACGCTGGTGGTGCTGGAGATCGTTCTCGGGATCGATAACCTGATATTCATCGCCATCCTCGCGGACAAGCTTCCCCCCGGTCAGCGCGATAAAGCACGGCTCATCGGGCTGTCGCTTGCCTTGCTGATGCGGCTTGGCCTGCTTTCGGTGATGTCGTGGCTGATCACGCTGACCGATCCCCTGTTCGCGGTTGGAACCTGGCCGGTGTCGGGGCGCGATCTGATCCTGCTGCTCGGCGGCCTGTTCCTGCTCTTCAAGGCCACCACGGAATTGCACGAGCGGCTGGAGGGCATGCCGCATGAGGAGGGCGGCAGGTCGAACTATGCGGGTTTCTGGGTCGTGGTCGCGCAGATCGTCATCCTGGATGCCGTGTTTTCGCTGGATGCGGTCATCACCGCCGTCGGCATGGTCAATCAACTGGCTGTCATGATGGCGGCGGTGGTGATTGCCATTGGCGTCATGCTGCTGGCATCCAAGCCGTTGACGCGTTTTGTCAACGCACATCCGACCGTGGTGGTCCTGTGCCTGAGTTTCCTGCTGATGATCGGGCTGAGCCTTGTGGCGGAGGGCGTCGGTTTCCACATCCCCAAGGGCTATCTGTACGCGGCGATCGGTTTTTCGGTCGTGATCGAGTTCTTCAACCAGGTGGCGAGAAGGAATGTCCGGCGCCACGAAGCGCGGCTGCCGATGCGCCAGCGCACGGCCGACGCGGTGCTCGGGTTGCTCGGCGGCCGCCGCAAAAGCGCCGTCGCGGAGCAGGAAGGCGTACCTCAGCCACTGCCCCAGGCCACCGCATTCGCGCCTGAGGAGCGCAACATGGTAAGCGGCGTGCTGACGCTGGCGGAACGGTCGGTGCGCTCCGTCATGACCCCGCGTGCCGATATCTCCTGGATCAGGGTCGAAGATGATGCCGGGGCGATCCGGAAGCAGGTTCTGGACGCGCCCCATAGCTTCTTCCCGGTCTGCCGCACGCAGATGGATGACGTTATCGGCGTCGCACGGGGGAAAGACCTGATCGGGGACATTCTCGAGCAGGGCCATATCGATATGGCGAAGACAGTCCGGGATCCGATCATCGTGCACGAGTCGATCGGCATCCTGCGGTTGCTGGAGACATTGAGGAATTCCCGCGGCCAGCTGGTGCTGGTGACGGACGAGTACGGCGCCTTGCAAGGCGTGGTGACCCCGGTGGATATCCTGGAGGCGATCGCAGGGGACTTCCCGGACGAGGACGAGGCAGCCGAGATCGCGCCGCTGGGCGATCGCCATTGGCTGATGGACGGGGGCGCGGACCTGCACACGATTGCGCGGACGCTGGAGATCCCTCTGGCTGGGCCTGGCGCGGGCGCTTCGTTCTCCAGCCTCGGCGGGTTCCTGCTTGCCCACCTCGGGGCGGTGCCGTCGCCGGATACCGTGTTTGACTATCAGGGCTACCGGTTCACGGTTGTCGCAGTGTCCGATCGCCGGATCGATAGCGTTGAAGTCAGGTATGTGGGAGACGCGCCGGCTGCCGGGTGATGGCAGGCGTGACGCCTGGCAAGCCGCTTGCCTTCCAGCGCGCCCGCCGGAAGGGATGCTCGCGCCCCGACAATTGCAGCGCCGCGTCCGTGATCCAGCGCTGCGTAGGCAGGCGTTCGCCATGCAGCAGCATGATCAGCACGAACAAGCTGAGCGCCATGGGCAGCGCGCTCAATCTTGGCGCTTCGAGCTTGCGCGTCAGGTGGATGAAAGCCGCGCTGACCGCGAACCCGAGCGCGCAGCCCGCCACTGCCTCGGAAACCGAATGGGCGATCAGCGCCACGCGTGACACGGCGACCCCGAGGCTGAGCGCCAGCGCCAGCGCCGCCCCGCACAGGCGAACGTGCGGCGAGCGCTTTTGCAGCACCAGGTGCGCCACGGTGGGAAATACCGCCGCGGCCAGCATGGCGTGGCCGCTGATGCCGGTAAAGTCGATCGCGCGGATGCCGATGCCCCAGCCCAGGAACAGCATCTTGCTGAGCGCCACCAGCAAGGCGCCGATGCCGAACAGAAGCGCCCATGCCAGTGCCATCCGCCATACGCGGCCAAGCAGCAGCCACGCTGTGATAGCGGCGGCGGCCGGCAGCATGACGGCCGCGCCGCCAAAATTCGTGATCGTGATCCAGGAAACCGGCATCGTGATATTTCGTGAGTTGAAGGCGCCGCCATCGTGGCATCGCCGCGGGTTTTCCGTGGGCATGTTACTCGCCCGGGCGGGCCGGACCGCGCGGCGCTACCTGGCGGCAAAGCAGGATTACCTCTGATCCTTGGGGTGGCCGGCGCCGAGCGCCTCCAGCAGCGGCCGCATCGCATCGAGCTCCGCGCCGAAGCCGCTCCAGTCTCCCGCCTTCAATCGCTCGATGGCACGGTCATAATGGGCTAGCGCCGCGCGCGCGCGGGCGTCCGCCGTGCCGCCGGGCGGCGCTGTCAGCGGGGCGGCTTCCTTGAACAGCGCCGCCAGCGCTTCGCCCAGGGTTTCCTCCATCACCACGCGCTCGCCATAGGCGGCAATCACCCGTTTCAGCTCGGGCAACTGGCCGGATGCCGCGCGCAGGTAGAGCGGGGAGACGTAGAGGATCGAGTTCTCGATCGGCACCACCAGCAGATGGCCGCGGATGACGCGCGAGCCCATCTGGTTCCATAACGAGATCTGCTGCGAGATCTCGGTATTCTGCTGGATGCGCGCCTCGATCTGGAACGGCCCGAAGACCAGCTTGTCCTTGGGGAAGGCGTAGACGATCAGCTTGCCGTACTCGGGTGGATCGCAACGCGCCGCCAGCCAGGCGATCATATTCTCGCGCTGGCTTGGCACCATTGGCAGCATGAGGACGAACTCGGCGCGCGGCTCCCCGGGCAGCCGCATGATCATGTAATAGGGCATCATCTGCATGCCGGGGGAATTCCTGCCGTCGAGATCGGTCGGTGCCCGGGGGAATTGCCAGAGATCCTCGCGGTTGTAGAAGACTTCCGGCGCATCCATGTGGTACGCGCGGTAGCGCTGCGCCTGGATCAGGAACAGATCCTCGGGGTAGCGGATATGCTGCCGCAGGTCCTGCGGCATGGCCTCCAGCGGCTTGAACAGGCCGGGGAAGATGCGCTGGTACGTCCGCACGATCGGGTCGGCAGGGTCGCTCACATAGAACTCGACCGTGCCGTTATAGGCGTCGATCACCACCTTGACCGCGTTGCGGATGTAGTTGGTGCCGTCGCCGGTGCCCGGTTCGGCGTAGGGAAACCAGCTGCTGGTGGTATAGGCGTCCTGCATCCAGAACAGGCGTCCGTCGCTCGCCACGATATAGGGGTCGTGATCGAGGCTGAGGAACGGGGCGATCGTACGTACCCGGTCCTGGATATTGCGATGGAGCAGGATCCGGCTCTCGTCCGTGATATAGCCCGTCAGCAGGATGTTGAGATCGTCGAGCTGCCAGGCGAACAGGCTGCGCCGTGCCAGGCTGCCGACGGCGACGCCGTCGCGCCCGCTGTAGGCGGCGTAGACGTTGTCCTTTCCCTTGGGGTAGTCGAATTCAGGTATGTTGCCCTTGACGATGACAAAGCCCTGGCCGCCTTCGCCGAAATAGATGCGCGGTTCGCGGATGGGCGGGCCGCCGTTGGCGGCGGGCGGAATATCCTGCAGATAAAGGGAAGGCAGGCCTTCCGTGGATTTCTCGGTGACCGGCGACATCACCACGCCGTTGCCGTGGGTAAACAGGAGATGCAGGTTCACCCAGGTCTGCGCGTTCGACGGCAGCATCGCCGGCTCCAGTTCGCGCGCGGACAGCATCACCTGCCGGTAGCCGGCGTCGAGCCGGTAGCGGTCGATATCCACGGAGAGGAATTTGTAGTAGGTCCTGATTTCCTGCAACTGCGCGTAGGTATCCAGCAGCGGCTGGACATCCCACAGGCGGACGTTGTCGATGGTCGGGCGATTGGCCTGGAGCGAGGCGAGATTCAGATCCTGCTCGGCCGGAAACGGCTTTACCGCGATCCGCCCCAGACCGTAGGCCTGCCGCGTCAGCGCGATATTGTGCTCGATATACGGCGTCTCCAGCTGCAACTCGTTCGGCTTGACGTAGAAGCGCTGGAACAGCGCCGGGTAGATCTCTGCGAACACCAGCGAACCGCCGAACACCAGCAGTGCCGACGCGGCGGGAATGCGATAGTCGTGCCAGCGCATATTCGCCCAGCAGGCGGCGGATGCGGCAACGGCAAGGCCGGCAAGCAGCCACAGGAGCGGCAGTTCGACATGGATATCCGTATAGCCCGCGCCGACCACCACGCCGTTGTCGCCGTAGAGCAGCAGGAAGCGATCGAGCCCGTAGGACCAGGCCTTCAGCAAAAAGAACAAGCCGAGCAGAGCCGAGCCGTGACCGGCCGCGGCGGGCGAGAATCCGCCCGGCGACCAGCCCGGCGCGATGTCTCCGCGCATCCCGTAGATCACGCCCGCGATCGCTGCGCAGCAGAAAAGCAGTTGCAGCAGCCAGTTCTTGAGCGCGACATAGACGGGCAGGGAAAAGAGATAAAAGCCGATGTCCTTGCCGAAGATCGGATCGCGCTCGCCAAATGGCACCTGATGAAGGAAGCGGAGCACCATGCTCCAGTTCGATATTTCGCTGGTGGCGATCAGCAGCCCGAGAAGAATGGCGGCCCAGGCGATGCTGGCGCGCCACGGAATGTGCGGCGCGACCTCTTCGGCCAGTTCACTGACGACTTCGGGCATACCATGCGAGAAGGCGGCCCGCAGGGTGCCGGGGCTGCTCGCATAGCGGTGCGCCAGCCGCCCCGATGCCCAGATCGCGCCGGCCGATGCCGCGAACACGGCGGCAAACAGGAGCGCCTGGGTGGAGAAGATGGTCCAGAAAACGCCGGCGTAGCCGACCGAGGAAAACCAGAGCCAGTCGACCAGTATGCTGGTGAAGCGCCCGACGGCGAACAGGCCGGCGACGACGGCTGCGGCCGTGACCGCATACCGTTTCAAGCGCCCGCCGGATCTGACTCGCGACCGCATCGCCCCTCCTTTGCCGGGCCGTTATCCTTCGCCGGATGCGGCCGGACCATCGGGCATCGCCAATGCCGCAAGGCGCGCGGCTGAACGGACGGGCGATGCATAAGCGCATGGCGGCCCGTAGCCAGGCAAGAAACCGCCGCAGAGAGCACCGGATAACTCATTGTAGGCTTGCGAACAGGCAAGCGGGGGGCTCCCGCGGGCGCCTGCGTGGGTCAAGTCTCACTCGATTGCCCGGCTTGGCGGATTGTCCCGTACGCCTGTTGGTGTGAATATTAAGTAACATTTTGCCGTTGCTCAGGCGCCGGCTCCGACGCGGCGGTGGCCGACGCTAGCTTGCAGGTGGTCTTTCCGGTCTTTTCACCTTGCCGCCGACGCATGGCAGAAGAGTGGGCTCCCCTTGTCGTGCAAGCGCAAAGTGGCGCAGAATCGTCAGCGCAATGCCGGGAACACGGCATGACAGCCTGTGCGTGGATAGCGTTTCGACGGATGTCGCTTCGCGTTGCCGGACCCGATGGCTGCCGGCCGCGGAGGGACGGCTGGTGTCCTGGGTCTGAACCTCGTTGACCGGGCAAGTCAGTAGAGCAGGCATGGGAGCCTGGGAGCGAAGCGCAGCAAGGCTGAAGCCTTGCGAGCATTGGTGACGGCGGATCGCGCGTCTTATCGGCTGACTTACTCAACGAAGTTGTGACTCCGGACACTGATACGGGTGGACTGCATGGAAAGCTTCCTGGTAAGGCCGGCTACGCGCAGACAGGCAACGCTTGCCGGCATCACGACGCTGCTCATCCTGGGCGTCTTCGCGCTGGCCGTGCCTCGCGCAACGCAGGCGCTGCCCGCGGTGCCTCCCTTCATGCCGATGTGCGCGCTGACGGTATTCACGACAGCCTGCATTGTCAGCTTCCTGCTCAGCGCGCAATTCACCGTGACGCGGCAGCCGATCCTGGGCGCGCTCGGTGGCGCCTACGCCTTCACAGCGCTGGCGGTGGCTTTGCAGTTGATGATGTTTCCCGGCGTCTTCACGCCCGATGGCCTCTTTGGCGCCGGCCCCGACAGCGCGCTGTGGATGTGGGTCTTCTGGCATGGCGGCTTTCCGTTCTTTGTGATTCTCGCCGTGGTGATGCGTAACCTGTCCGGGGAAGCGTTGATCCGCCCCAGGAATGTCGGCCTGTGGACGTGGGGGCTGGTGGGCGGGCCGGTCGCGGTCGGCGTGGCGCTTTGCGGGCTGGCCCTGTACGGCGATTTGCCATCCGCGCTCAAGGTAGCGGGCAGTTCGGGCGGCTATGAGAGGAATGCTACGGCGCTGGTGATCTGGGCGCTCAATGTCGTCGCCATTGCCGTCGTGCTGCTACGCGGGCGCCTGCGCGCCGTGCTCGATATATGGATATCGATCGCCCTGCTTGCCTGCCTTATCGATACCAGCCTGAACCTGCTGAGCGCGGCCAGGTTCAGCGTGGGCTGGTATCTCGCCAGGGTATTCAGCATGTTTGCCCCGGGCGTCCTGGTGTGCGTCCTGGTGTGGGAAGTCACGGTGCTGTACCGGCGGCTGTTCGCAGCCCATGTCACGTTGCTGCAGACATCGGTGCATGACGCGCTCACGGCGATCTACAACCGCAGCTATTTCAACGCGCAGTTCGGCAAGGAATTCGAGCGCGCCAAGCGCGGGAATCTGCCGCTGTCGCTGATCATGATCGATGTCGATCATTTCAAGCGCTACAACGACGCCCTGGGGCACCCCAAGGGAGATGCCTGCCTGGTCGCCGTGGCATCGGCCCTGGCCGGAGTCGTCCGGCGTCCGGCGGACTTCGTCTGCCGCTACGGCGGAGAGGAGTTTGCCATCGTGCTGCCGGACACCGATCTGCATGGCGCATCCGAAATCGCGGCGCAAGCGACCCAGGCGGTGATGCGGTTGAGACTCGACGCCCCGGCTCCCGCCGGATACGTCACGGTCAGCGCCGGCTGCGCCGCGCTGCGGTGGGAAAGGTTGGCCGACGAACTGGTCGAGGCGGCCGACGTGGCGCTGTACAGGGCGAAAGCGGCCGGGCGCAATCGCGTTCATCTCGCGGATGGCTGAATGGCGTCTGGTGGCTTCCGGTGGCTCCCGGCGGCTGCGGTCACGCGGCGAAATCCGGGATCTCATCCCGGGGAGCGGAGCGAGTGGTGCCGTAACGCGCCGGGCCTTGCGCGCTCAATCGTCCCGCGTCAGCACTTCCAGCAGCTCGATCTCGAAGATCAGGTTGGCGTTCGGCTTGATATGCTCGCCGACCTGCCGCTCGCCATACGCCAGGTGGGCGGGTACGAAGAGCTTGCGCTTGCCGCCGGCTTTCATGCCCATCAGCCCCTGATCCCAGCCCTTGATCACGCGCCCGCTGCCGATCACGCACTGGAAGGGCTTGCCGCGATCGTAGGAGGAGTCGAACCTGGTGCCGTCCTCCAGGAAGCCGCTGTACTGGGTGGTGATCAAGGCGCCTTTGACCACGGCCTTGCCGTCGCCGATTTGAAGGTCTTCAACCTGTAGTTCGCTGCTCATCGATCGTTCTCGTTCGCCTGGTGGTTCGTGGATAGCCTGCTCAGGCGGGATTCTCGCAAACTTCCTGAAGCATCGCCATGCACGCGGGCCTGGAGTGCCTGCGGGACGCGGTGCGAATTTTCTTCCGATCCCGCATGCGCAGCGCTTGCAAATTTCGATTGGTTGGGTAAAATGCGCAGCTCACCTTGCCCAGGTGGCGAAATTGGTAGACGCACTAGGTTCAGGTCCTAGCGGTGGCAACACTGTGGAGGTTCGAGTCCTCTCCTGGGCACCAAGATTGAAAGCAAAAGGCCTGCATCCGTGCAGGCCTTTTGTTTCTGTAGCTTTTTAGCTTTTGTAGCTTTTGCACTGCCCAAAGCGAATCCGCGCATGTGGTCTCCCCGCACCCGCAGTTTGAACGCCGCTAGGCGATCGCTATCGAGACAGGGGTCGGATTCCGGAAGAGATCCAGCACCGGGCAATGCCGGTCAACGCTCTCCTTGAGCGCCTTGAGCGCATCCTGGCTCGCGCTGCTATCGAATTTCACGGTGCCTTGAATATCGGTAAAGCCTGGGCGAACCTCCGGATCAACGCTAAAGAAGCCTCTCAGGTCAAGCGTGCCTTGTAGCTGGACGGAAACATCCCTCAGGGGAATGCCGAGCGCGGCTGCATGCAGGCGGTAGGTGATCTCCTGGCAGGTCGCCAGGGCAGCCAGGGCAAGCTCGACCGGGCTGGCCGCCTTGTCGCTGCCGCCAAGGCCAAGCGGCTCGTCCACGTCCACCGTGAACTCCCGTATCCTGACCTTGCGGTGCAGTCCGTCCTCGCCGCGGCTTTCCACCGAGAAATTGACAACGGCCTTTTCGGGTTGTGCAGCCAATGCTTGCTGGTTTGCGATGAACAGCGATTGATATGGATCGGACAAGATAGTCTCCTCGAGCGTCTTTCAGTCCGATTCTTGAGGCTTTTCCCATCCTTGGGAAATAAGGAATTCGAGTTTGCATATCTGTAGTGACCCGGCGGCAACGGCCAAGCCTGGGCGCGCCACGAAACTGGAACGGTGGCGACACGGAAGGCCTGCTGGCAATGCAAGGTGTTGCCGAGGCCCCGGCGCGAGGCGGTCGCGCGGCTCGGTAGTCACTTTGGAGCGGCCTTTTTTAAGTCTTGCTTAAGTCTCGGCCCATAGACTGGCAGCACACAAGACAACCCGGATAGGAGGTGCCATGACCCCGCAAGAGATGCAAGCGCTGGAAGGCTTCTTGACGCAGCTGACGCAGGCCAGGGCTGGGGCGAAAGACCCCCAGGCAGAGGCCTTCATTGCCGACGCGGTTGCCAGGCAGCCCGATGCCGCATACCTGCTGGTCCAGCGCGCCATGATGCTGGACCATGCGCTGGCGACGGCAAAAACGCAGATCGCCACGCTGCAGAGTCAGTTGCAGATGGCGCAGTCCAGCGGCGCCAATCGCTTTCTCGACCCGGACAATGCCTGGGGCAATAGCGCTGGCCGCGCCGCACCGAACCCCGTCATGCCGCCGCCGGCGAGCGCGCCTGTCGCCGTGCCGCAGCAGGCCCAGCCCGTGCCGGCGGAGCCGTCCCGGCCCGGTTTCCTGAGCGGCGGCCTGGGGAGCGCGCTGGGCGGTATCGCAACGACGGCAGCCGGCGTGGCCGGCGGCGCGTTCCTGTTCCAGGGGATCGAGAACCTGTTCCATCGCAATAGCGGCAGCGGCGGCGGCTTCTTCGGGCAGCCCGCCATGGGGCAGATGCCGACGGAGACCACCGTCGTCAACAACTACTACGAGAACGACGGCCGCTCGTCGCGGGGGGCGCCCGATACGGATGGGGGCCTGAGCAATGGGCTCCTGGATGACGGATTGGGCAATGACGACTTCCTGAATGACGATGCATTCAACGCCTAGGACGTTCAGGGCGTGCGGGGCTTGCCCGGACTGCCCGCGCCGGACTATCGCGGTGCCGCCGCAAACCGGTCGGTAGCGGCAATCAGCTGATCGAGGATGCCGGGTTCGGTCCATGCGTGCCCGGCGCCTTCGATCAGATGCAGATCGGCGTCGGGCCACGCCTGGTGCAGGGCAAAGGCATACCTTGCCGGGCAGGGCATGTCGTAGCGGCCGTGCACGATCACGCCGGGAATGCCGGCAAGGCGATGCGCGTCGCGCAGCAACTGTCCTTCCTCCAGCCAGGCGCGGTGCGTGAAGTAGTGGTTCTCCAACCGTGCGAACGCCAGCGCGAAATGGCCGTCGGCGTGCTTTGCACTGTTGTCAGGATCGGGCAGCAAAGTGATGGTTTCGCCTTCCCACACGCTCCACGCCCGGGCCGCCTCCAGCTGTTTCGCGGTATCGCTGCCGGTCAGCAGCTTGCGGTAGGCGGCCATCATGTTGCCGCGCTCGGCTTCCGGGACGGGGGCCTGGAAGCGGGCCCATTTGTCGGGAAACATCTCCGAGACGCCGTGCTGGTAGTACCAGTCCAGTTCCGCTTGGGACACGGTATAGACCCCGCGTAGCACCAGTTCGCTGGTCCGCTCCGGGTATGTCTGCGCATAGGCCAGCGCGAGCGTCGAGCCCCACGAGCCGCCAAAGACCAGCCAGCGTTCGACGCCGGCCAGCTGGCGCAGGCGCTCGATGTCCTCCACCAGGTGCCACGTCGTATTGGCCTCCAGCCCGGCGTGCGGGGTAGAGCGGCCACAGCCGCGCTGGTCGAACAGCATGACGTCGTAGCGCGCCGGATCGAACAAGCGGCGGTGATCGGCCGAAATGCCGCCACCGGGGCCGCCATGCAGGAAGACCGCCGGCTTGGCGCCAGGCGTGCCGACCCGTTCGTAGTAGACCACGTGGCCGTCGCCGACATCCATCGTGCCGGTTTGATAGGGTTCGATGGCGGGATAGAGCGAGCGAAGCTGTGGCATGGGTCGGGTCCAGGGGATGCGTTGGCAGAGTCGGAGTGTATCGCGCGAGGCTGGACGGCCGCATGCGCTCCAATGCGCTGGCGCCTCAAGCTATACTACGCGGGCCGCTGCAACAACGGCGGCCGGGTTTGACAGCCCGAGCAAGAGGGCGGACGACCGCCAACCAGGCGGCATTTTTTCGTCCGTCGTGCCTTCGCACGTCCCTATGGGCGGGCCTTGGCAGGGGAGCCTTCGGGCTCGCCGGTCCCTTCTTGCCGGTCTGTCAACCCTGTCATGCGCCCGCCCACCCCGATTGACAGCGGGGAGCGGGTCCGAAACCGCTCAAGAAGGAGGCACTCCCATGCCCCAGTTTTCGCTCGCCCGTACCGGGCACTTCGCACTTCCCGACCCCCTCTCCCTCATCATCGTGCCGCGCTTGCACGGTACGCAGCAGGAGGCCGCCCATGCATAAGCACACTCGCCATGGCATCACGGCCGAGCACACGGGCGCCGATATGTTCGTGACCGCCCATACGCCAAATGAGAGCCCGCTGAGTCTCGCTGCCGAGAAGGCGGCGCAGCTTCATGCGCTGCTGTGCGCCGCCAGCGACTACGCCGCCGCCGGCCCGTGCGCCAACCCGACTGGAGAGATCCAGGGGCGCCTGCTATCGCTGGCTGCCGGCCTGGCGCACGAGACGCTGGTGCTGAGCGAGATGATGGCGATGGGTGGCGGGGAAGAAGGCGCCAGCGCCTGATTCCGGGGTGGCCGCGTGGGGCCCGACAAGGTGCTGCACGCCGCCCAGGCGCTGGAGAACGGCGCAGGGAGCACCCAGGATCTCCAGTATCTGCTTGGGCGCGGCACGTCGTTGGGCGGTGCGCGTCCCAAGTCCACTGTTCGGGACACTGGCGGTTGGCCGGCCTTGGGCAAATTTCCCAGCCAGGCAGGCAAGCCATGACCGATGCGCCGGCTTGCGGTGTTGGCCGTGTCCTTGTGCCCATCAACCAGGTGCGCGTGAATGGGAGCGCAAGCGTCCTCACCAGTGGCGTGCTCGCTACCCTGGGCAAGGCGGCCCTGCCGTCTGCTTCGTACCAGGAGATCCGATGCGGGAGCGCCGGCAGAAGGGCGGATCTTTCCAGTAGCTCGCCCGCTTGTCTGCTCGATGCAGTTCAGGAGCCGGCAGCAGACGCCGCCACCTTGCGTCCGGCCATATGCCGCAGATAGGCCAGCAAGTCCTTCAGGTCGGCGTCGGGCAGCGTTTTTTCGTCGATCGCCGACATGCGCGCGTTGGGCCACCAGCGCAGCGACTGCGGATCGCGGATCAGGCTGGCCAGCTTGTCGTCGCCCAGATACTCGACCGGGCTGTACGGCACGTTCAGATCGGGGCCAAGGTGGGCGTCGCCGACCCGGTTGAGGGAATGGCACGAAAAGCAAACGCGCTGGAATGTCGCGAAGCCGCGCATGACCGGTCCGTCGGCCGGCAGGCCGGGGGCGGGCCGGATGGCCGCAAAGCGCTCGGCAGGCGATGCGGTGATGTCGATGCGCACGATGCTGTAGGTCCAGAGGCTCTCGTTGACCACGGCGGCGGCGTGGCCCGACGGCACTGTCCAGATCAGACGGAACGGCCCGATGTCCTGGCCCTTGAGCGTCGGCCAGGGTGCGGCGGGATTTTCCACCGCCAGCCAGGCGCGCGGCTCGTCGGTGCGATCGGCCAGCAGCAGGCGCATCGGCAGGTGGGAAATATAGCCGTCGCTGGCCGCGGTCGTCGCACTCGCGTCGGCCGTCACCGGCATGCCGCGCAGCAGGGCCGCCAGGGGGATCGCCTTGAACGTCAGGCGGCGTTTCAGGTTGTCGTCGTCCACCGTCACATCGGTCAGGCGACGGTCGGTCAGCAGTCCATCGAGCGTCCAGCTGCGCTGTTGCGTACCAGCGGCAATGGTTAGCGTCGCCGTGTCCGCGGCGCACGCCGGACCTGCCAGGAATGCCATCGCGCAGCCAAGCGCGCCAACGGTCCTTGCGATCCAGGCTTTCATGCGTCTTTCTCCAGTTTTCCGGGGGAATGTGCGGGAATCCTGCTGTCAACCAATGTCTCGCGTGCTTGCGCCCCGAGCCGGTTGAGCGACAGCCGGAATGTACCCATTCTTGTTTGAGCGCACAGTGTATGCGAAAGCGCGAAGGCGGAGAGTGCGGCCCGAACGGTCGTTGCTGCCCCGGGACTTCACGCTCGCCGAGGCGCCGCTGGAGGAGGGGGGCGGGCTGTCGGCGACCTGATCCGCCAGGGCAAGCTCCGGTACTTCGGCGCATCCAATTTCCGCGGTTGGCGCCTTGCCGACATCGTGCGCCTTGCCGATGCATTCAGCATGGACAGGCCCGTCGCCAGCGAACCGCTCCGCACCGCGGAGGTGGAGCAATTGCCGGCAGCGGCCCGCTATGGGCTTGGCGTCGTTTCGTACAGCCCGCTGGCACGCGGTGTACTCAGCGGCAAGTACGCGACGGATGCGCCGCCGCCGGCCGACAGCCGCGCCGGGCGCGGCGACAAGCGAATCCAGCAGACCGAATGAAGATCAGGCCTGCCGTGCGGCTTGCGCGGCTGACACCGCGGCGCGCAGGGCCAGCAGGTAGCTGTCCACGCCAAAGCCCGATATCTGACCCAGGATGATTTCCGCGAAGACCGATTGATGACGAAATGCCTCGCGCGCGTGGATGTTGGACATATGCAGTTCGACCACTGGCACCGTCAGGATCGCCAGTGCATCGCGGATCCCGTAGCTGTAGTGCGTCCAGGCCCCCGCATTGATCAGCACGGCATCGACGCCCTCCGCATAGGCCTGGTGGATGCGTTCGCACATCGCCCCTTCACTGTTGGTCTGGAAGCTGTCCACCTCGGCGCCCAGCTCCTGGCCAAGTGCCTGCAGTTTCGCGTCGATTTCCGCCAGCGTGATGGTCCCGTACTGCTTGGGGTCGCGCTTGCCGAACATATTGTGGTTGATGCCGTGCAGCATGAGAACCTTCATGGCCGTACTCCTTTTCTGAATCGGGATTTCAGCTGACCCGGACCTGCGGATCCGCTTCGCGTCCTACACCAAGGGCACGGTCATGCGCCGGATCAGATCCCGTGTCTCGGGCCGGACGCCGCGCCACCAGGCGAAGGCTTCAGCGGCTTGTTCCACCAGCATGCCGACGCCGTCGGCCAATGATGCCGCCCCCGCGTTTTGCGCGAAGCGCAGGAAGGGCGTGAGCCCCTTGCCGTAGACCAGCTCATAGGCAAGCGCTGCCCGGACGAAGGCATCGGCCGGCACCGGCGGCAACCCGCCCTTGAGGCTCGCGGAGGTGGCATTGACGACCAGGTCGAAGCGTTCGCGCGCCAGGTCCTGGTAGCCGCAGCCGCTCACCCGGCCATGCGCGGCGAACTGGCTGGCGAGCGCGGACGCTTTTTCGACGGTTCGGTTCGCAATGACCACTTCCGCCGGCTCCGCTTGCAGGAAAGGCAGCAATGCCCCGCGGGCGGCACCGCCCGCGCCGAGCACCAGCACGCGCTTGCCCGCCAGCGAGAAGCCGAGATTGCGCTGGATGTCGTTGAGGAGCCCCACGCCGTCGAAGTTGTCGGCGAGGATGCGGCCGCCCTCGAATTTCAGCGCGTTGGCCGCCCCTGCCAGTTGTGCGCGCTCCAGCCTGTCGGTGGCGAGTTCATAGGCCTGCAGCTTGAATGGCGCGGTCACGTTCATGCCGCGCCCGCCGGCGTCGCGGAAGGCCAGCAGCGCCTCGGCAACGCCCTCGAGCGGCCCCTCGATCGCAATGTATTCCATATCCTGCGCGGTGGCCCGCGCGAATTCACCATGGATCAGCGGCGACTTGGTGTGGCCGATAGGATTGCCGATCACGGCGTAGCGGTCGGTCATGTCGTGCTCCTTGCAGTGGCCTCGGCATACAGCACGCCGTCGTTCACCATTGCGTCGATCTGCGCGGCCGTGAAGCCAAGCTCGGCAGCGATGTCCAGGTTGTGCTGGCCCATCAGGGGTGCCGGCATTTTCTGCGTGGTGTCGCAGTCCGAGAAGCGGAACGGCAGGTTGGGCAGCCGCACCTTGCCGAGCAGCGGATGCGCCTGCTCGATCACCATGCCGCGTGCCGCTACTTGCGGATCGGCCAGCACTTCGTCAATGCGTTGCACCTTGGCGCACGGCACGTCGATGGCATCGAGCGCCACCAGGCATTGCGCGACCGTGCGCTGCGCCACCCAGCCGCGTGCGACCGGCAGGATCTCCGCGCGGTGGGCATTGCGGCCAGCGGCGGTGTGCATCCGCGTGTCGGCGGCGAACGCCTCGCCGCCGACCAGGGCGGCGAAGCGCTTCCACGCATCGTCGACCTGGGCCGCGATAACGACGTAGCCGTCCGATGCGGTAAAGACACCGTAGAGGGTCGACTGCGGCAGGTCGTGGCCGGTCTGCACCGGCACTTCCTGGCCGCCCGACATCGTGTAGCACTGCACCGCGTACTCGTGCATCGACACCAGGCAGTCATACAGGGCCATGTCGATGTGCTGCCCGCGGCCGGACTTGACCCGGCCCAGCAGGGCGGCGCAGACCGAAGCCACGCCGTGGATGCCGGTGTACATGTCACCCAGCGCAATGCGCAGCAACGGCGGGGCCTCGCCGGGCGAGCCGACCATCTGCATGATGCCGCTCTTGGCTTCCGCGATCAGCCCGAAGCCGGCACGATGCGAATCCGGGCCGGTGTGGCCATAGGCCGAGACCGAGCAATACACCAGCTTCGGGTTGCGCTCGCTCAGGGCCTTGTAGCCAAGGCCGAGCTTGTCCAGTGCCCCCGGCCGGTAGTTCTCGACGAACACGTCGGCCGTATCGGCCAGCCTGTGCATCAGTTCCAGGCCGCGCGGGTCCTTGAGGTTGATGCATAGGCCCTTTTTTCCCATGTTCTGCTGCAGGAAGTAGCCGCTTTGCCCATCGACGAAGTAGGGGTGCTGGCGCCCGGCGTCGCCCGTGGTGGGACGCTCGACCTTGATCACCTCCGCGCCCAGCGCGGCAAGGCAACGGCTCAGGTAGGGGCCCGCCAGGAAGTGGCTGTAGTCGATGACACGGATGCCATCCAGGGGAAGCGCTTGCGTCATGCCGGTCTCCGCGGAATCATCAGGCGATGCTCGCCTTTCTGCACGACTTCGCCGCGCTGGTTGATCAGCTCGGAGGGCAGTACCACGATGCCCCAGCCGGGCTTGCTCTTCGACTCGCGCATGCTGCCCACGCGAAACCTGACGTGCAGCGTGTCGCCGAGCTTGATCGGACCCAGGAAATCCCAGGTCCAGCCGAGCGACATGCCGGGCAGGAAGCGGTATTCGCTGACGGTCTTCAGCCCGTCGGCAATCGAAAGGCCGAACAGGCCGTGTGCCACCCGCGTGCCGAACGGCGTGGTCCTGGCATATGCCTCGTCGGTGTGCACAGGGGTGTGGTCACCCGTCAGGTCGGCGTAGGCCATGACGCGGGCCTCGGTCACCTCGTAGGCGGGGCTGATGCATTCGTCGCCCACGCGGGCGTCGTCCCAGTAACGTTCTTCGCTCATTGCCATATCCTTGTCAGGCACGGGGATTGATGGCCAGGGCCTGCGCTACCGCGCCGGGGCTGGCTTGAATGAGTTCGACGGCGAGGCCGTCCGGCAGGCGCAGCCAGTTGCGGCCCTGGGGCATCTCGCTCACGCCGAACGATGCGGCCGCGGCGAGCGCGGCTTCCAGGTCCTCGCACATCACGCCAAGGTGGGCGAGCCGGCCTTCGGGGCCGTCGAAGTCCGGGCTGGCGATGAACTGCATGCCGCCGAGTGTCCAGTACTGGCGCGGCTGCGCCTGCGTGCCGTCGATCTCGCGCATGGCCATGCCCAGCACGTCGCGGAAAAAGCGGATATGCCAGTGGATGTCCCTGACCCGGATGGCGGCATGCTCCACATAGGCTTTGCTTGCGGCTGCCATGTCATTGGCTCCCCGCGGCGGCAGGCTGCTGGGTCAGGCCGTGCTCGATGCCCTTGATGCACGCCACCAGCGCCTGGTTGACCGGCGTCGGCACGCCGCAGCGCGCTCCCGCCCGCACCACCGCGCCGTTGATGAAATCGACTTCGGTGGCGGCGCCTTTTTCCAGGCTCTGCAGCATGGATGCCTTGAAATCCGGCGGCAGCCCGTCTGCCGCCATCACCCAGGCGTCGCGCGGCTGGGCAATCGAGAGCTTCACGTCGTTGGCACGCGCCACCGCCATGGCTTCGGCAACCGCAGCCACGGCGCAAGCCTCGGCCTCGGGTACGGCGTAGAGGCCGCCATAGGGCAGGCGGGTGATGCCGCTGAGCGCGCCGGTGGCGACGTTGATCAGCAACTTGTCCCACATGGTGCCGACGATGTTGTCGCTGACGTCGGTGCGCAGGCCGGCGCGCTCGAACTCCGCCGCGATGGCGCGCACGCGGTCGCTCAGCGCGCCGTCGAGTTCGCCGATGATGGTGAGCTTGCCCCGGGTGCCGGCAATGATGCGGCCCGGGCCCAGGAATACCCCGCCGACATAGGTCTTGCCGGCCAGCACGCGTGCGCGGCCCACTGCCTGCGCCAGGATGTCTTCATGGCCCATGCCGTTTTGCAGCGACATGACCGAGGTCTGCGCGCCGACGATGGGCATGGCTGAAGCAATGGCTTGCGCGGTATGGAAGGATTTGACGAGCACGATCACCAGATCGGCCGGCGCCAGGCCGGCGCAGCCGGTGGCAGCCTTCACCCGGACGCGGATTTCCGAATCGCCGTCCCGCATGAGCAGGCCATCGCGATGGACGGCATCGACGTGCGCCTGGAAGCGATCGATCAGTGTGACGTCCGAGCCAGCCCTGGCCAACGTTCCGCCGATCGCGCAACCGAGCGCGCCGGCACCGAGGACATAAATCTTCACCTTGTCTCCTTATGCCGCGCCGAAAGGGGGCGCAGCCACAGGTGAAACGATATGGACCTCGGCCTATTTGGTAAATACAATGAAGGCAATACTGTTCATTGCGAAATGCAATACGCATACGCCGCACATACCGCATGCCGCACACTGCGCTCGCCCCGAATCCCGACGACGACCTGATTGAGCCCCGCATGCTCAGGCTGCTGGATCTGCTCTACCGAACGCGCAGCGTCACGCAGTCGGCGGCGGCGCTGGGACAAAGCCAGTCCACGGTCAGCATCTGGCTGGGCAAGCTGCGCCGCCAGCTGAACGATCCGCTGTTCGTTCGCACGCCCTCCGGCATGCAGCCGACGCCCCGCGCCGATGCGCTGATCGAGACCGCCCGCAACGCGCTGGAGTCTTTGCGCTTGCTCACCACGTGCGATGTCAGTTTCGACCCCGCCACGGCGGAACGTACCTTCCGCATTTGCATGACTGACGCCAGCCACATCACGCTGTTGCCGCAGTTGCTGGCGCACGTGCGCACCTTTGCTCCTTGCGTTCGGCTGGTGGCGGCGCGTATCGACGGCAATACGGCGGCGGCGCTGCAGTCCGGCGAGGCAGACCTGGCGCTCGGCCTGGTGCCCTGGCTTGACGCGGGCTTCTACCAGCAAACCTTGTTTCCGCAGGATTGGGTGTGCCTGGTCAATGCGCGCCATGCCCGCATTGCGCAGCAACTCACGCTGCAGCGCTATTGCGGCGAAGGTCACATCGGCATTGTCGGGGGCACGGGCGCGCAAGTGCTGGAGCGCGCGCTGGAGGAGCAACAGATCCACCGCAACATCATGCTTGAACTCCCCGGCTTCCTTGGACTGGCGGCAATCGTCGCATCGACCGACCTGATCGCCACCGTGCCGCGCCATATTGGCGAGACGCTGGCGGCAATGACCAATTTATCCGTTCTGGCTTGCCCAGTGGCCATCCCGCCCTTCACCGTCAAGCAGCATTGGCATGCTCGCTTCCACCACGATCCCGCCAATCGCTGGCTGCGCGGGGTGTGCGAAATCCTGTTCCAGAGCCGCCGAATCAAGCACGGGGAGCCGAAGCCCGGCTCGGAAGCGTAGGAGGCCAGGAATTCGGGCAGGGCATGGCGGAGGAGCGGCCTTGCCGCCGACGCCGGCGCGCTGAACTGCTCACCGGTTGCAACCCTTCGCCGGCGTCCACTTGTCCTGGCGCCGGGTTGCCGTACGCGCGATGCCGGATTCCGGGCCGGGCAACGGAGACGGAAGCCAGCACGGAATCCTGGCGTTCCAACGCCGGTTCAGCCGACGCGGATGCCCGCCTGCCCGACCATCTCGGCGGCCTGTCCAACGGAGATGATGGCTCCCTTGAACGAGGCCGCGGCGGTCGTGAGGCTCAGCCCGCCGAGTTCGGCCAGGCGGAGGTCCGCGCCATCGAAGCGGGCGTGCTTCAGGTTGGCGTCACGCAGGCTGCCGCCCTCGAACACGGTATCCCGGAAATCGCAGCCGGCGAGGTCGGCATCGGACAGGTCGAGTTGCTCCAGGCGTTGCTTGCGGAACGACAAGCCGCGCAGGTCGCTGCCGACGAGAAGGGTGTTGTGGAAAACGAGGCCCAGGGTGGCGGTTTCGCGGAACCGGGCGCCGGTCAGCTTGGTTTCCGTGAAGAGGGCGCCGGCCAGCCGCGCGCGCTCCCATTGCGTGTTGTTCAGGTCGCTGTTGCAGAAGCGCGCTTCCGTGGCGTCGACCAGGGTGAAGTCGGCGCCGGCGGCCTTGCAGCGCATCCATTTCGACTCGGCGAGGTTCGCCTTTCTCAGCTGCGCGCCCGCAAAGGTGCACATCAGGAATTCCACGGACGAAAAGTCCAGGCCGCTCAGGTCCAGGTCGTCGAAGCTGCATTGCGCGAAACGGAGCGCGGCCGGCCGTTGCGCAAGCATCTCGAGGATGCCGTTGCGCGAGAGCCCGGCATTGCTGATGATGTGGGGGGATGGTATGGGCATGGGATTGGCGGAAGGAACGTCGGATGACGCCTTGATTCTGTTTTGGAAGTGCCGCCCTTGGTCACCTGGGTGTGTCCGAGAGGATGAGGCAAGCGATCGACGAGCGAGTGCGTCAATACATTGTGTCTAGTGCGTGGCCCTGTCGCACATCGCCAGCAACGATGCCAGCAGACGTGCCTTGCGGGGCGCATCGACGTCATAGACCTCGAACATTTCCGCGTACCACATGCCATCTCCCGCCAGGCGGCAGATCAGGAGCCGATCTTCGGCAGTGGTGTCGGCGGGGTCATGCGCGATGGCGTCCCTCATGCGCTGGCTCCATCCCTGGCGGCAGCTGGGGAGCGTCAAGGCCAGCATGGCAATGGCACGCTGCGTTCCAATGGCGTTGTTGGGCGAGGTGCTGTCGAAGCATGTCCTGATGTAGGCGCGGGCGTGTTTGCCGGGACCATCCGGCTCGGCGGACAGCGCGCGTTGATAGCGGCTGTCGAATTCCTCGAAGAGCTGCTCGCACAGGGCTTCGAGCAGGGCGTTCTTGCTGCGGTAGTGATACTGCAGGCCTCCCTTGCTCACGCCGGCGCGTTGCGCCACCAGGTCGAGCGTAACCGACTCGGGGCCGTCAGAGACCAGCAGGTCCCGCACGACCGAGAGGCACTGGGTCCGGATCAGTTCAGGGTTCTTGAGACGCTTGCTTGCTTCGGACATGATAAATCCAGCCAGACGGATTTATTATTCTAGCACCTTGCCCTTGCTTTGTAGCAAGGACAAGACAAAGCGGGGCCGGGGGCTGACGTCAGGCCGTGAGTGGCTGGAACAGCCTGGAGGGACCTGACCTGCCCGGCTGCATGGCCAGCCCCGCCAGCCAGGCTAGCGCAGCGCGAACCCCCGTTCCCGCACCGTCTCCGAGTCCAGCCCGATCTGCACCTTGAAATCCCCCGCCTCGGCGGCGTATTCGAGCCTGGCGTTGAAGAATTTCAGCTTGTCCTCGTCGATGGTGAAATGCACCACGCGCGCCTCGCCCGCCTTGAGCATGAGCTTGCGGAAGTCCTTCAACTCCTTCACCGGCCTCACCACAGAGGCGGCGACATCCTGGATATAGAGCTGGACCACCGTCTCCCCGTCGCGCTCCCCGGTGTTGGTCACCGTCACGCTGGCCTCGATCCGGCCATGGCGCGGCATGGCCGGGCTCGATAGCGTGATGTCGGACACGCTGAAGTCCGTATAGCTCAGGCCATAGCCGAACGGATACAGCGGGCCGGACGGCTCTTCGAAGTATTGCGAAGTATAGTTCGGCGGCTTGCCCGGCACGAAAGGGCGTCCGATGCGCAGATGGTTGTAATAGGTCGGGATCTGCCCCAGCGAACGCGGGAAGGAAATGGGCAGCTTGCCCGATGGGTTGTAGTCGCCGAACAATACATCGGCAATCGCATGGCCGCCCTCGGTGCCGGCGTACCAGGTCTCGAGCAGGGCATCGGCGTTCTCCTTTTCCCAGGCGAGCGTCAGGGGGCGGCCGTTCATCAGTACCACCACCAGCGGCTTGCCGGTCGTCCTGAGCGCCTTGAGCAGGGTCTCCTGGCCGCCCGGCAAGGACAGGCTCGTACGGCTCGATGCCTCATGCGACATGCCGCGCGACTCGCCTACGGCGACCACGATGGCGTCGGCGCCGCGTGCTGCTTCCACGGCCTCGGCAATCATGTCGCCGGGAGCACGCTTGTCCTGCACGATCTCGGGCTTGTCCCAGTTCATGAAGTTCAGGTATCCGACCACGCCGGCATCGTCGGTCACGTTCGCGCCGCGGGCATAGACCACCCGGGCCTGGTCGCCAACGGCGTCGCGCACGCCTTGCAGCAGCGTGACCGTCTGCCCGGATTTGCCGGCCGCCGACCAGCTGCCCATGGTGTCGACGGGCGCATCGGCCAACGGCCCGATCACCGCGAGCGTGCCGGTCTTCTTCAGGGGCAGCGTCCGGCCGCGGTTCTCGAGCAGGACC
>NZ_JARJLM010000577.1 GCF_029335485.1 Cupriavidus basilensis | reverse complement strand
CTCGGACGTGGGCGGCGGCTACCGACTGGGCGGGCAAGGCCGCGGCGTGACCGACGATGCGAAGCTGTCGCCCCGCAAAGCCACTCACTGGAGGACGCAATGCGTAACGCTCTGACACGCTTCCTGCAGATCGCCCTGCTGTTCGCGCTGGCGGCTTGCAGGCCATCCGATGCCCCCGCCGCCGCAACAGCACACGAAGACACCATGGTGCCGTTGCAGGTCGGCATCCTCAACTACACCGATGACTATATCGACGAGGTGTACGTCAACGGCTCCTGGTCCGGTGGCATGGTCAAGCATGCCGGAGGAGGAGGCTTCGCTGGCCACGCGGAAGTCCCTCGCCAGTGGGACCCGAACTACAAGCTCACCGTCCGCTGGCGCACCGAGCCGCTCTACCTCAAGAGCCCTGACGCGTTCTATGAGCGGGAGCTGACCACGCAACCCTATCAGTTGGATGAGCGCGGGCGCATGACGTTTCTCTGGGTGGCCTTTTTCCCCGGAGGTGTCGCCAAGCTCTTCCCTACTCTGGTGGGTCCAGGGCATCCCGATTTCCCGGAGGGACTGCTTGCTCCAAAACTGCAATGCCGCAAGGAGCACCCCGGTAGTGCGCATTGTGAAGGTCCACCCCAACTCTGGGACCTCATGAGAAAGGGCAAGGCCGCCCACACGGAGGACAAGACGCCATGACGATTTCCCGACTGCCCGACAATATGGGCGACAACCCGTGGGCACTCACGCAAAACGAGCGCAAGGGCATCACTTGCACCGAGTCGCCCGACGACGCCATGTCGTGCCAGCGCACCCTCTATCTCGGCTTCTTCTTCGACGGCACACGCAACAACCGTAAGTACGACACGAAGCCCAAGTCGCATAGCAATGTCGCGCGGCTGTACGACGTCTTCGACGAAGCGCGGCAAGGGTTGATGTCGGAACTGGCCAACGGCCACAGCGGCTGGGCGCAGCCGCGCGACCGACGACGCGAAGCTGATCCGCATCGGCCGCGCGTCGCCCCGCACATCCACTGACGGGAGAACGCGATGCGTAACACTCTGACACGCTTCCTGCAAATCGCCCTGCTGCTCGCGCTGACGGCTTGCAAGCCATCAGATGCGCCTGCTGCGGCACACGAAGACACCATGGTGCCGCTCCGGGTCAGCATCCTTAACTACTCCGACGACTATCTGGATGCGGTGTACGTCAATGAGTCGTGGGCCGGCAGCATGAGTGCCCACGCAGGGGGAGGCAAGGTTGCAGGTTCTGCCGAAGTAACTCACAAATGGGATCCAAACTACAAGTTGACCATCCGCTGGCGCGACGAGTCGCTCTACAACAAAGACCACCACGCCCTATACAAGCGCGAGGTGGCCACGGAGCCGTATCAACAGTACAGACCTGGCGGCGTGACGATGCTGTGGGTCGCCTTCTTTCCAAACGGGGTCTTGCGACTCTTTCCAACCCGTGTCGACCCAGGTCATGAGGATTTCCCGGAGGGACTGCTGGAACCCGCCTTCGAGTGCCGCCGACAGTTCCCAGGCAATCCCAAGTGCTTTCCACCCACTTCTTCATGGATGGAGAACCCGAGCCAACGCAAGGAGGAAGTCAAACCATGACCGTTTCGCGGCTACCCGACAACGTGAGCGAGAACCCGTGGGCACTCACACAGAACGAGCGCCGAGGCATTACATGCACCGAGTCGCCCGATGACGCCATGTCGTGCCAGCGCACGTTGTATCTCGGCTTCTTCTTCGACGGTACACGCAACAACCGTAAGTACGACACGGAGCCCAAGTCGCATAGCAATGTCGCGCGGCTGTACGACGTTTTCGACGAATTGCGTCGCGAAGGTGAAGACCGCCAGTACCGATTCGGTACCTACGTCCCCGGCGTCGGCACCGAGTTCTGGAAGGGCGTCGGCGATGCCGGCGTGGGCCTGCATGCCGCTGCAGGTGCCGCCGCCGGCTGGGGTGGCGAGGCGCGCATCAACTGGGCATTGCTGCAATTGCAGAACAACCTGCACCGCTATGCCTTCCAGAAGCGACTGACCGAAGAAGCCGAAGACCTCGCCCTCGTCAAACAGATGAGCGCCGACATCAACTTCAAGCGCATGCGCATGCGCTTTCCTGATGGCAAGGGGCCGCCCACGCCTAAGTCGCCTGACGACGTGAAGTTGCGCAAGGATGTGTCACCTGCGCAGGCCCTTCAAGCCATCGCCAGCACCCAGTGGCGCGACACCGAGATCGACGGCCGCCGCACCGTGCTGGCCAAGCGCCGCGCCGAGCTGCTCGACAAGCTCAAACCGGTGCTGACC
>NZ_JARJLM010000576.1 GCF_029335485.1 Cupriavidus basilensis | reverse complement strand
CACCAGCAGGCGCGCCAGCGCGCAGGCGGGCCCGGCATGCCTGGCCTGGCGCGGTGCGTGCGGACATGGCGGCGCAGCGCCGGGCTGGCCTGCGGCCGGTAGCGTCATCGGGGACCTGTTCAGGGGTTGCATGGCATTGTCGAAAGCGCCCGGCCGCGAACCGGGGGATGCTCAACACTTTAGCGCATTGCACATACGGCACACGGGGCAGGTGCCGCACCATTGTGGGCATTCGGGGACACATCCGCTGGCTTGAGGCCTGTGTTACGTGCCCCGGCCAAGCGCCAGCCGTCCGGCGTCAACGGAGTGGCGGTGCAGGCCGTTGAGTGAAGTATTGCGTGTCGGTCGGGTTGCGGCTGTGTGCAGCCCTGTGTCGTTTCCTTTGTCCCAATGGCATTGTTACCGCAGGAGCCTGTCATGAATGCTGTGAGAGCCAACCCCGCCAAACCAGCTGCTTCGGCCATCGCCGCTGCGCGCGCCTTGTTCAACCTGCGCGTCGGCCTGCCCATGCTGCTGGCCGCTGCGCTCTGCGTTTCGATCCCGCACCTGGCACGCGCCCAGACCGCGCCCGCCGCCCAGACGCCTACCGGTACCTGCAAGGACGGCAGCAGCTATTTCGGCGCTTCCAAGAAGGGCGCGTGCGCCGGGCATGGCGGCGTGAAGGAGTGGCACGGCGCGGCCGCCGCCAGCGCTCCCGCCGCGCCGATGGCCGCCGCCCCTGCAGCCACTGCTCCCGCCACCGCCACCACGCCCGCCATGCCGGCGGCCAAGCCGATGGCGCCTGCCGCCACCGCTGCCGCCGCCACTGCCGCGCCGGGTGGCGGGCCCGGCCAGGTCTGGGTCAACAAGACCTCCAAGGTCTACCACTGCGCCGGCTCGCGCTGGTATGGCAAGACCAAGAACGGCGCCTACATGACCGAGGCCCAGGCCACCGCGCAAGGTTTCCATGCCGAACATGGCAAGGCCTGCGGGTGAACCCCGCGCACTACGCACTATCGCCGGAGCGCATGACATGCACCTGATCTGGGTTGTTCTCATCGGCTTTTTCGCCGGGCTGATAGCGCGCATGCTCACGCCCGGGCGCGGACCGAGCGGCTTCTTCCTCACCGCCGGCCTGGGCATCCTGGGTTCGCTGGCCGCGACCTTCCTTGGGCAATTCCTGGGCTGGTACCGGCCCGGCCAGACCGCCGGCTTTGTCGGCGCGGTGGTGGGCGCCGTGATCCTGCTGGCGCTATATCACCTGGCGACGAGGCGTTAGCGCAGCTGCGCGAGTCATCCAGGCTGCTGCAAGCCGCTGCGCGCGGGTGCGTCCCGTGCGCAGTGGCGCAGCCATGCCGCCGCCTGTTCACTCTCCCGCTTTCCCGCCCCGGACGCGCATTCGTGCATTCGTCGCTTCCGACGATGCGTGCCGCGCCGTCATCCCCGAATCTCCATACCACGCCGGCTGCCGGTTTTCTGGCCCGCCGGACCAAGGCATTCCGCCACTGGCGCGTGGTCGCGCGCGCAGTCCGGAACGCATCGGCACATACGACGAAGACGTGGAGAAAAGATGGAACTCGATGCATCGGTAACGGCAGTGATCACGGGCGGCGCCTCGGGCCTGGGCGAAGCCACGGCGCGCGCGCTGGCGGCGCACGGCGTGCGCGTGGCGCTGTTCGACATGAATGCGGAAAAGGGCGAAGCGGTCGCACGCGAACTCGGCGGCGTGTTCTGCCAGGTCAACGTGACCTCCGAGGCCGAGGTAGAGGCCGGCTTCGCCAAGGCGCGGGCCGCGCTTGGGCAGGAACGTATCCTGGTCAACTGCGCCGGCACCGGCAACGCCTTCAAGACGGCATCCCGCGCCAAGGAAGCGCCCGACCAGATCAAGTTCTTTCCGTCGGACGCCTTCGAACGCATCATCCAGATCAACCTGATCGGTTCGTTCCGCTGCCTGGCGCGCTCGGCAGCCGGCATGCTGACGCTGGACGCACGCGACGGCGACCGTGGCGTCATCATCAACACCGCCTCGGTGGCGGCGCAGGACGGGCAGATGGGCCAGGCCGCGTACGCGGCCTCCAAGGCCGGCGTGGTCGGCATGACCCTGCCCATCGCGCGCGACCTGTCGGGCGAGGGCATCCGCGTCAACACCATCATGCCCGGCATCTTCAACACGCCGTTGCTGCAGGGTGCGCAGGAGCACGTCAAGGCCGCCCTGGCCGCCTCGGTACCGTTCCCCAAGCGGCTGGGCCAGCCGGCAGAGTTTGCCTCGCTCGCACTGGAGATGTGCCGCAACAGCTATTTCAATGGCGAAGCGGTACGTCTCGATGGCGCCATCCGCATGGCGCCGCGCTGATCCGCCGCCCGCATGGGCGTGACACAAGCCTGCAGCAGGACCGAGAGAAGGAGATGCCGATGGGAATGGATTTCAGCTACCTGGCCACACTGCCGCACGCTTTGCGTCACTTCGCGCTGCGGCGGCCCGATGCGGTGGCCTACGCATTCGAGGGCAGGCTCACCACGTATCGCGAGCTGGATCGCCACACCGATAGCGTTGCCCAGGCGCTGGCGGCCGGCGGCATCGGCCCCGGGGACCGCATCGGCTATGTCGGCAAGAACTGCGATCACTATTTCGAGCTGTTGCTGGGCGCGGGCAAGATCGGTGCCGTGATGGCGCCGGCCAGCTGGCGCCTGGCGCCTCCGGAGGTCGGCTACATCGTCGGCCATTGCGATGCCGCGCTGCTGTTCGTCGGGCCGGAATCGACGGAAATGGTGCGCAACCTGCTGCCGTCGCTGCCGCTGGTGCGCGCGGTGATCGCCATGGAAGACGGCGTGGCGGACTGGTCCGCCTACACGGCCTGGCGCGACGCGCATGCGCCGGTGCCGCCGGCGCACCAGCCCGCCGCGCACGACGTCGTATTGCAGCTCTACACGTCGGGCACCACGGGGCGCCCCAAGGGCGCGATGCTGACCCACCGCAACCTCACTGCCGGCACCGAGGCAAGCGAGCGCGAGGATATCCCGTGGTCGCGCTGGATCGACGACGATATCTCCCTGGTGGCAATGCCGGTGGCGCATATCGGCGGCTCGGGCTGGGGTTTGCGCAGCCTGCTGGCGGGCGCCAAGGGCGTGATCACGCGCGATTTCGATCCCGCCGCGGTGCTGGCGCTGTTCGAGCGCGAACGTATCAGCAAGCTGTTCCTGGTGCCGGCGGCGATGCAGTTCGTGCTGCGCGATCCGCGCGCGCGCAGCGTCGATTACTCACGCCTGAAAACCTTGCTCTACGGCGCGGCGCCAATTCCGGCCGCCCTGCTGCGCGAGGGCATCGAAGTGTTCGGCTGCGGTTTCGCGCAGCAGTACGGCATGACCGAAACCACCGGCACGGTGGTCGCATTGCCGCCGGAAGACCACACTACCGAGGACGTACCGCGCATGCGGGCGGCCGGCAAGCCGTTGCCCGGCGTGGAGGTGGTGGTGGTGGACTGGGAAGGGCGGCGCCTTGCGCCCGGCGAAGTGGGCGAGCTGATGATCCGCTCGCCGCAGAACATGGCTGGCTACTGGAAACAGCCGGACGAGACCGCGCGCACCATCGACGCCGACGGCTGGCTGCGCACCGGCGACGCGGGTTATCTCGACGCCGATGGCTATGTCTACATCCACGACCGGGTCAAGGACATGATCATCAGCGGCGGCGAGAACGTGTATCCGGCCGAGGTCGAGAGCGCGATCTACGGGCATCCGCAGGTGGCCGACGTGGCGGTGATCGGCGTGCCCGACGAGAAATGGGGCGAGGCGGTCAAGGCCATCGTGGTACCGCGCCCGGGCATGACGCCGGACCGCGACAGCATCGTGGCGTGGGCACGGGAGCGGCTGGCCGGCTTCAAGCTTCCGAAGAGCATCGAGTTTGTCGATGCGCTGCCGCGCAACCCTTCCGGCAAGCTGCTGCGGCGCAAGCTGCGGGAGCCTTACTGGGAGGGGTATAGCAGGCGGATCCATTGACGTGGCCACCCCGGGGACACGGAAGCGAAGCTGACGGGATGCGCCGGAACCGTTAGCAATGACGACGGCTGTGGCACCCCCTCATGGGGAGAGCAACCGGGGGAGGGCTGGAGGGGTGGTTTGGCCAGGTGCCGCAAGAACCGAAGCCAACGGCCTTGTCCAGCAGTGGCCCCCAACTGCATCGCCACATCGCAGCGCCACGACAAATCCATCAGGAACGTGTTACGTAACGCGTAACACGCAGGCCGCCGCGCAGGCACGCGCAGGCGTTGCCCGGCGAACGCGAGAAAGCGCTTCCCACCCTCCCATGAAAAGCCGCCAGGCGCAGCAGCGCCTGCCCGGGCGGGCTGGTTCTCCCTTCCCGCAAGTGCAATCCTCCCTCGCTGATGCCGGGCCGCCGGTTCGCCTGGCACACGGCTTGCAGTATGCCTTGCAACGGCGCCGCCGCGAATACCGCTCACCGTTTCAACCGGATCGGCGCGCGGCCCATGGGAGCAAGCACGATGGATTCCGCTCGCACGGTTTCCGGCAGGGGCATGTCGTGATGAATGCACTGCTGATAGAAGACAACCCGCTAGTGCGGCTCGGCCTGCTGCGCATGCTCGGCGGCATCGATGGCTTCGGGCAGGTGATCTGCGTGGATCTGCTCGAGCTGGTCCAGCTGCGCGGACAGTTGAACGACATCGCGATGGTGCTCCTCGGCATGCCGCCGGAGCCGGCGCGCGCGCGGCGGATGCTGGAAGCCGTGCGCACGGTCTTGCCCACGCAGTACCTGCTGCTGCTCGTCGACGGCGCGCCGCCGCCGTTGCTACCGCCCGACCTGGCGCGCGGCATCTGTACGTGGCTGCCCAAGCGCACCTCGCTTGGGGCGATCGAGGCGGCCATCCGGCTGGTCCTGTCCGACGACGATCGCTGGCATGGCGCGAGCGCGCCGAATCCCACCGTGCGGCTGCAGGCGCTGGCCCCGCCCCGTGGCCGCATCGATCTGCCGCGCGACGAGGCGCGCATGCTGAAGCTGACGCCGCGCCAGTACGAGGTGCTGGTATTGCTGTCGCACGGCTATCCGCTCAAGACCGTCGGCCGGCTGCTCAATATCTCGATCGCTACCGTGAAGCGCCACGTGGCACTGGTGTATCAGCGCCTGCAGGTGAGCAGCAAGAGCGAGGCGATCCATGCCGCGCGCCAGCGTGGCGCAAGGCTGCAGGGCGGCAGCTCCCGTCGCGGCGCCGCCGGCGCCTGAACGCCGGTGCCGAACCCACTATCCATTCAGGAGACTGCGATGTCCGATCACAACGTCAGGGATGCCGAGATTGCCGCCGCCATCGACGCGGCCTTGCTGCTGCGCCGCCGGCAATTCGATGGACAGCCGGCCGCCTGGCATGTGCTGTGCGAAGCCGCGCACGTGGCGACCCTGGGAGAAGCGGCACGTACGCGCTTTATCGAGCGCGTGGCGTCGAGCCGGGGCGCGGATGTCGCCTTGCGCCTGCTGCTCAAGGCCGAGTCGATCCGGGCCACCGTGATACAGGCGCTGCAAGCCGGCGAGGCCCAGGCTATGGAGCCTTTCGCCGGGTGCGCCGGCTGCGAAGCGGGCACGGCCTGCGATGCCGGCGCCGCCCGCGCGGTCCGGCGGCCGGCTGGCGCGCTGTTGCACTGAGCGGCGGCCTGGCAGGGCGGCTTCAGAGGCCCAGCACCAGCTTGGCGATGATGTTGCGCTGGATCTCGTTGGAGCCGGCGTAGATCGAAGCCTTGCGGTAGTTGAAATAGCGCGGCGCCAGCGGCGCGGCATAGTCCGGCCCGGCGCTCGGGGCGGAGGTGCGCCCCTGCTGCACCGCCCAGCCATCCTGCACGAAGGGCAGCGCATACGGTCCGGCCGCTTCCACCGCCAGCTCGCTGATGGCCTGGATGGTCTCGGTGCCAACCAGCTTGAGCATGCTGGACGCGGCGCCGATCGAGGTGCCGGAACGCACGCTGGAGAACAGCCTCAGCTCGCTCGCTTCCAGCGCCGCCGCACGCACATGCAGCTCCGCCAGCTTGCGGCGGAATGCCGGATCGTCCAGCAGGCGGGCACCATGCTCGCCGGGCTCGTTGGCCGCGATGCGCGCCACCTTGCCCAGTTGCTGGCGCAGCATTGGCCCATAGCTGCCGCCGCGTTCGAATTCGAGCAGGTACTTGGCATAGGTCCAGCCCATGCCTTCCTCGCCGATGCGGTTGGCAACCGGCACCCGCACGTTTTCAAAGAAGACCTGGTTGACTTCCTGCTGGCCGTCGACCGGGCCGTCCAGCGTGGGCAGCGGCGCCACCGTGATGCCGGGCGCGCGCATATCCACCAGCACGAAGGAGATGCCGTCCTGGCGCCGCGCGTCGCGGCTGGTGCGCACCAGGCAGAACATCCAGTCGGCCCATTGCGCGTGCGTGGTCCAGATCTTGGAGCCGTCCAGGATGTAGTGCTCGCCGTGCTGGTCGCTGCCGCGCTCGGCGCGCATCTGCAGCGAGGCCAGGTCGGAGCCGGAGTTGGGTTCGGAGTAGCCCTGGCACCACCAGATGTCGGAGCTGAGGATGGGCGGCAGGAAGCGTGCCTTTTGCTCTGGCGTGCCGTATTTCATGATCACCGGGGCGACCATCTTCAGGCCCATCGGCGATACGGTCGGGCAGCCGGCGGCGGCGGTTTCGGCCTGGAACAGGTAGCGCTGCGCCGGGGTCCAGCCCGGGCCGCCGTATTCCTCGGGCCAATTGGGCGCCGCCCAGCCGCGCTCGAAGAGCTTCTTCTGCCAGCGTACCTGGCCTTCCTTGTCGAGGTAGCCGTTCTTGGTGCGCGCCATCAGGGCCTTGAGGCCATCGTCGTAAGCCTCGGCGATCCAGGCACGCACCTCGTCGCGGAACTGCAGCTCTTGCGGGGAAAAATCGAGATTCATCGATGGGCCTCGGGATGTTCGTCAGTGCGGGGCGTGGTCGTGCGCGCTTATGCGGCGGCCGGGTAGAGCAGGTCGGCGTAGCGGCGCAGGTGGTGTTCGGCCGAACCAAACTGCAGGTCGATGGCGGTGACGCGCTTGAAATAATGCCCCACCGCCAGTTCTTCGGTCACGCCCATGCCGCCGTGGATCTGTACCGCGGCCTGGCCCACCAGCTTGCCGGCCTGGCCCGCGTGCGCCTTGGCGGCGCTGGCCGCCAGCGCGCGCTGCGCGGGGTCGGCGCCCGCCTGCATGGCGGCGACCTGGGTCAGCGCCACGCATTGTTCGAGCTGCACATACATGTCGGCCATGCGGTGCTGCAGCACCTGGAAGGTGGCGATCGGCACGCCGAACTGCTTGCGCTGGCGCGCATAGTCCACCGTATCGCCCAGCATGCGGCTCATGGCGCCGCCGGCTTCGGCGCACAGTGCCACCGCGGCCTCGTCGCTCAGCCGCTCGATCAGGGCCAGCGCGTCGCCCTCCGCGCCCAGCATGCCGCCATCCGGCACGAAGACATTGTCGAGGCGGATATCCGCCGCGCGCGAGCCGTCGACGGTGGGGTATTCCTGGAGCGTCACGCCGGGCGCGCCGCGCTCGATCCAGAACAGGCTGATGCCGTCGCGGTCGCGCCGCGCGCCGCTGGTGCGCGCGCTGACCACCAGGTGGGTGGCCCACGGCGCGGCCACCACCACCGCCTTGTGGCCGCAGAGGCGCCAGCCGCCCTGGCTGCGGGTGGCGGCGGTTTCCACGTCGTGCAGGCAATAGCGGCTGCGCGGTTCGGCGTGCGCCCAGGCTACCGTGGCTTCGCCGCCGATAATGGCCGGCAGCCAGTCGGCGGCCAGTTTTTCGCTGCCATGCAGCAAGGCGCCGCCGCCAAGCACCACGGTCGACAGATAGGGCTCGACCACGAGATGGCGGCCAAACTGTTCCATCACGATCATGTGTTCGACGGCGCTGCCGCCGAGCCCGCCAAAGCGCTCGGGAAAGGCGGCGCCGAGCAGGCCGAGCTCCTGCGCCAGCGCTTTCCAGCAGGCCGGGCGCCAGCCCGAGGGCGAGCGGATCGCCGCCTGGCGGGCCTCGAAGCCATAGTGATCGGCCAGGTAGCGCGCGAGCGTATCGCGCAGCATCGATTGTTCTTCGCTGAATTGGAAATCCACCTTGGGTCCTCGGCGCGGTTGCTGGAGTGTTTGAGGGCAACTGCCATTATGGGAAGGGGGGGCAGGGCCGCATCGTCGGATGCGACGAATCGCCCGGCCACCGGCGCGCAGGCAGCGGGGGCGGCGGCTGCGATTTGCGGCGCTGCATCAGGGTGCGTTCGTCGCTTCGGACGATGCCTGCAACGGGCGGCTGTCCCGAGAATGTGCCCTGGGGCTGCCTTTGTCGTGGCCAACTTCACCCCGGCCCGATGCTTCGACATCCGCCTGCCTCGGCATCCGCTTCCCAGTTCCGCCACACCCCACTTCCAGGAGGGTCAGCCATGCACCCGCATGTTCACGCGCAGCGCACCCCGGACAAGCCGGCCATCATCATGACCGGCGGCACCGTCGTCACCTACCGTGAGCTGGACGAGCGTTCGAACCAGGTGGCGCGGCTGTTCCGCGACCATGGGCTGCAGCCGGGCGAGCGGGTGGCCTTCCTGCTGGAGAACCATCCGCGCCTGTTCGAGCTGTGCTGGGGCGCGCAGCGTTCCGGCCTGATCTATGTCTGCATCAGCACCCGTCTCAACGTGGACGATGCAGCGCATATCGTCAACGACAGCGGCGCGAAGATGCTGGTCACCTCGCACGCGCAGGCCGCCGTCGCGCAAGGCGTGGCGGCAAAGGCGCCGGCGCTTGGCGCACGCCTGATGATGGACGGCGCCGTGCCCGGCTTTGCCGCCTATGAAACGGCGCTTGCCCAATACCCGGGCTGGCGCATCGACGACGAATGCGCCGGCACCGACATGCTTTACTCTTCCGGCACCACCGGCCGGCCCAAGGGCGTATTCACGCCCCCGGCCAACCAGCAGATCGATGTGCCGGGCACGCTGGCGCTGATGTGCCAGTCGCTCTACCAGTTCGGCGCGGACACCCGCTACCTTTCGCCCGCGCCGCTCTACCACGCCGCGCCGTTGCGCTACAACATGGCGGTGCAGCAGCTGGGCGGCACCTCGGTGGTGATGGAGCATTTCGACGCCGAGACCTTCCTGGCATTGCTGGCGGCGCATCGCATCACCCATACCCAGGTGGTGCCCACCATGTTCTCGCGCATGCTCAAGCTGCCGGAGGCGGTGCGCCGGCGCTACGACGTGTCCAGCCTGCGCTTTGCGGTGCATGCCGCCGCGCCCTGCCCGGTCGCTGTCAAGGAGCAGATGATCGCATGGTGGGGGCCGATCATCTGGGAGTACTACGCCGGCACCGAAGGCAACGGCTCCACCGCGGTCGCTTCGGCCGACTGGCTCAGCCACAAGGGCACGGTGGGCCGGGCGACGATCGGCCAGCTGCGTATCTGCGACGACAGCGGCGCGTTGCTGCCGCCGGGCGAGCCCGGCACCATCTACTTTGCCGAAGGGCGCAGCTTCGTCTATCACAACGACCCCGACAAGACCGCGCAGTCGCGCCACCCGGTGCACCCGGGCTGGACCACGCTGGGCGACGTGGGCTACGTGGACGAGGATGGTTATCTCTACCTCACCGACCGCAAGGCCAATATGATCATCTCGGGTGGCGTCAATATCTATCCGCAGGAGGCCGAGAACCTGCTGATGACCCATCCCAAGGTCCTGGACGTGGCGGTGATCGGCGTGCCCAACGAGGATTTCGGCGAGGAAGTCAAAGCGGTGGTGCAGCCGCTCGACATGGCCGAGGCCGGCCCGGCGCTGGCGGAGGAGCTGATCGGCTTCTGCCGCGAGCGGCTGTCGGCCATCAAATGCCCGCGCTCGGTGGATTTTGCCGCCGAACTGCCGCGCCTGCCCACCGGCAAGCTGCTCAAGCGGCTGCTGCGCGACCGCTACTGGGAGGGGCGGGCAGGCCGGCTGGTGTAGCCCGCCGGGTGCCGCGCGGGCGTTTACGCCATAATCAGCCGTTCGATCCCTGGCGCATGCGGCGCCAGCAGCCGGCAATCATAAGCCGGTGCCGATCGTGCGGCATCCGCCTGGTGCGGGTGCCGACGCCAACAGGAAGACACGGCGAATGGCAACAATCGAGGAGACCAGCGCGGGCCAGCGGGGCGCCGCCCGCGCCGCCACCCTGGTGGCGAAGCTGCGCCCGCCCATGCTGACCCCGTTCCAGGTGGAGCGCCGCGCCATTTGCGACGCGGTGTGCGCCGCCGGCTTCGTCAAGCTGGTGCTGGTGCGCGCGCCGGCCGGCTTCGGCAAGACCACCGCCATGCTGCAATGCCGCGCACGGCTCGACGCCGATGGCGTTGCCACCGCCTGGCTCACGCTGGACCGTGCGGACAACGACGCCACGCGCTTTCTCGGCTCGCTGGAAGCCGCCTTCGACCTGGTGCTGCGCAAGGGCGGTGCGCCGCAAGCCACCGCGGTGGCGGCGCCGCAGTCGGTCGGCGAGCAGGCGCTGGCGCTGATCGACCGCATGGCCGGCCACGATCGCCCCTTCACGCTGTTCCTGGACGACTTCGAAGCCTTGCAGAACCCCGCCGTGGCCGGGCTGGTCTGGCAGGTGGTGGAGCAGTTGCCGCCCAGCGGGCGTCTGGTGGTGGGCACGCGCTGGGTGCCCGAATCCGGCCTGGCGCGCCTGCGCGCGCGCGGCGAGCTGCTCGAGATCGAGCCGGCGCAGTTGCGCTTCACCGCCGAGGAAACCGATGCCTTCCTGCGCAGCGCGCGCGGCCTGGCGCTGCAGCCCGCTGCCATCTCCACGCTGCACCGGCGCACCGAGGGCTGGGCCACGGCATTGTGGCTGGCTTCGGTCGCGCTGGAGCGGCGCGGCCAGCCGGATGCATTCATCGCCGGCTTCTCCGGCTCCAACGCGGCCATTGCCGATTACCTGGTCGAAGACGTCTACCTGCACCTGCCCGACGCGGTGCGCGCTTTCCTGCTGCGTACCTCGATCCTCGACCAGCTCAGCGGCCCTCTTTGCGATGCCGTCTGCGGCACCGCCGACAGCGAGGAGATCCTGGCCTGGCTGGAGCGGGCCAACCTGTTCCTGATGCCGCTGGACGGCGAGCGGCATGGCGGCGGCGTGGAGCGCCCCACGCATGCCGGCATGCGCTGGTATCGGTATCACAGCCTGTTTTCCAGCTTCCTGCGCGCGCAACCCCAGCAGGCCGCGCAGGCCGAGGTGCCGGCGCTGCAAATGGCGGCCTCGCGCTGGTACGAGCAGCAGGGCCGTCCGGTGCCCGCCATCGAGCATGCGCTGGCGGCCGGGGCGGTGGGGCACGCGTTGCCGCTACTGGCGGGCACCGTTGACGAATTGCTGGCCCAGGGCCGCATGCGCCTGCTGACGCGCTGGCTCGACGCCGTGCCGGCAGGCGCCATGGCGGCGTGGCCCAAGCTGCAGATCGCCCATGTCTGGGCCTTGTCCTTCACGCGCGGTCCGGCCGACGCCATCGCGCTGCTGCAGACCATTCCGCTGGCCGGCGCCGAGGGCGACCTGCTGGCCCATGTGCGTGCCCTGCGCCACATGCTGCTGAACATGATGGACCGCTTCGACGAAGCGCGCGCCTACAGCCGCGACGATCCCCTGCCGCTGCCGATGGGCTATCCCTTCCCGGATTCCATCCTCGCCACCTCGATGGCGCGCATGGCCGCGGTCACCGGCGACTACCGCGAGGCGCGGCGCCTGCTGGGCGTGGCGCGCCAGGTGGTGCGCGGCTCGGACAGCAACTTCAACAAGATTTTCTCGGAGTCGGTGGAGGGGCTGATCGACCTGCGCCAGGGCCGGCTGCAGCAAGCGCTGGCGCGTTTTCGCATCGCCGCCAGCACCATGCTGCCGAACCGCTACGGCCCCACCAACGGCAACGCCATGGCCGGCATCCTGCTGGCCGACGCGCTCTACGAGATCAACGAGCGCGAGCGCGCGGAGCGCCTGCTCAATGTCTACGTGCCGCTGGCGCGCGACCTCGGGCTGCCCGACCAGATCATCACCGGCCATACCGTGCTGGCCCGCATTGCCTGCGAGCGCGGCGATGTCGACGGCGCGCACGAATGGCTGGCCGCGCTCGAACACCTCGGCCACCATCGCGGCCTGCCGCGGCTGGTGCTGGGCGCCATGCTCGAACGCGCGCGGCTGGCCTTGCTGCAAGGCAACCGGCATGCCGCCGGGGAGGCGCTGCAGCATGCCGCGGACCCCGCGCTATGGCGGGCCAGGCCGGGCGTGAGCGCCGTCAGCTCATTCGCCAACGATCTCGAGGACGTGGCCATGGGGCAGCTGCGGCTGGCGCTGTTCGCCGAGCCTTCGGCCGCGACGCGCCAGGCCATCGCGGCCGAACTGGCCGCCGCCGAGCGGGCGCAGCTGATGCGGCGGGCGCTCAAGCTGCGCATCCTGCTGGCGCTGGCCTGCCAGCGCACCGGCGACGCCGCGCAGGCCCTGCAGGCCATGGGAGAGGCGCTGCGCTTCGGCGCCGCCGAAGGCTTCATCCGCATCTTCGCCGACGAAGGCGCCGAGGTCCGGCGGCTGGTGGGCGAAGCCTGCGTGCGCCAGGGCGGCGCGCTGCCCGCTGCCTACGTGGAGCGCTTGCTGCAGGCTTGCGGCGGGGTGCCGGAGCCGGCGGACCCGGCCGCCATGCAGGCGCGCCACGGCCTGCTGGAGCCGCTCACGCCCAAGGAGCGGAAAGTGCTGCAACTGCTGGCCGAGGGTTTCTCCAATGTGGCGATGGCCGAGCGGCTGTTCGTCTCGGAGACCACGGTGCGCACGCACTTGCGCAATATCAGCGCCAAGCTGCGCGCCAGCAACCGCACGCAGGCGGTCGCCATCGCGCGGCAGCTGGGTTTGCTGTAGCGGTCCTCAGGCCATGTCGCGCGGCAGCAGGGCGTTGATGTCGTCATACAGCGAGCGCGGGATGCGTACGCCATGGCGCAGGCTGCTTTCGCGTGCCTGATAACGCCGTTGCGAAGGCAGCCGCGCCCCTTGTCCCACCATGGCTTCGAACAGGGTTTCCGCCCTCGCCAGTTCCGCTTCGCACTGCTCGCCAAGAAAGCGCGCCGGATCGATGGCGATGATCAGTTCGCCGCCCATCGGCGATGACCTGGTTCCCGCATCGAAGGCCAGCGAATCCACGCTGGTCATATCTGCGATCAGCGGCCCCGCAAGCAGCTCGATCATGGCCGCGAGCGCGGCGCCTTTGTGGCCGCCGAAGGTCAGCATGGCGCCGTGGTCCAGCACGGTGGCGGCATCGGTACAGGGTTTGCCATCGGCGTCGATGCCCCACCCTTCGGGGATTGGCTTGCCCGCGCGGCGATGTAACTCGATCTCGCCGCGCGCCACTGCGCTGGTGGCGAAGTCGAAGATGAAGGCCGGCTGGCGGGGACGGGGCCAGCCAAAGGCGAGCGGGTTGGTGCCGAACAGCGGCTTGCTGCCCCCCGCAGGCGTGACCCAGGCATGACTGGGCGTGCAGGCCAGGGCGACCAGGCCTGCATCGGTCAAGGGCTCGATATCCGCCCACAAGGCGGAGAAGTGCACGCAGCGATTGATACCCAGCGCCGCGATGCCCTGCGCCCGGGCTTTGCCGATCAGGCGCGGCAGCGCCATCCTGTAAGCCACCTGCGAGAAGCCTCCCCCGGCATCGGCGCGCAGCAGCGCCGGCGCCATCTCGTGGAGTTCCGGCACGGCGTCCCGGGAGACCTTGCCGGCCTTGAGCGTGCCGATGCAGCCGAGCAGCCGGTAGAGGCCATGGGAAGCGCAGCCATCGCGCTCGCCCGCCACCAGGGTATCGGCCACGCCGTTGACATGTGGCTCGCTGAAGCCATGCTGCCGCAGCGCGCAGGTGACCAGTGCGTGCACTTCCTGCAATGACAGGCGCACGGTGTCGTTTGCCCGCCGTGCCCGGTCTGGCTCCGGCGTATGCGGGGGGCTGTGCTGTTGCTGGGCGATGCGATCGTTCATTGGTGCTCCTGGTTCAGGTTGAATCAAGTCCTTGCGTCAATCGGCGCGGAAGCGGTGAACGGCAGTCCCTCATTCGTCGTCGCTGCCAAGATCGAGTTGCGCCGGGGGCGTCCCGGAACGGGCTCCCCACGCGTAAATGCCCAGGGCGATGAGCGCCACCAGCGCGGTGTCCCATGGATGGGCGACGGCGCCGATACCGCCGAAGCTGCCAAGGTAGGAGGCCAGCATGATCAGCAGATAAAAGGCGATCAGCCAGAGCGAGGAGGCCACCTGTTGCGCCAGGCTCAGGCGATGGGTCGGCACCGCGCGCCTGCAGAGCAGGTAGACCACGAACATGGCAATCTGCAAGCCGAGCAGCCAGGACACGGTACCCCAGCCGGACCAGTACACGATCAGCGCGGCGATCACGAAGGAGAGCGGGCCGAGCACGGCGAGCCCCTTTACGCGGAACGGGCGGTGCAGGCCGGGTGCGTTGCGGCGTAGCGCGGCGACGGTGACGGGCGCGACCGCGTAGCTCAGCACAAGCGCCGCCGACACGACGTTGATCATGGCTTCCCACGAGGGGAAAGGCAGCGTCCAGAACACCGACAGCGCGAAGGTGAGCCACAAGGCGGGCCGCGGAATGCCCGACGCCGCGTCGATGCGCGAGAACAGCTTGAAGAAGGTGCCGCCGCGCGTCCAGCCATAGACCACGCGTGGCGTGGCGTTCATATAGATATTGCCGGTGCCGCTCGGCGAGATCACCGCGTCCGAAACCACCAGGAACGCCAACCAGCCCACGCCAAGCGCCAGCGCGATATCGCGGTAAGGCAGCGAGAACGCCTGGCCGACGCCGGCCCATCCCGCTGACAGCATCCCGGTCGGTACGCCGCCGAGGAAAGCCAGCTGCAGCAGTACGTAGATCAGGGTGGATAGCAATACCGACAGGATCAGCGCGGTGGGAATGGTGCGCTGGGGCGAGCGCACTTCGCTGGCGACCGAGATGATCGGCGTCAGTCCGAGATACGCGAAGATGACGCCTCCGGCGGAGACGGCGGCCTGGATGCCGGACAGCCCGAACGGCGCGAAGCCGTGGACGTGCAGGTTGGCCGGCTTGAAATGCGTGAACAGCACCACGATGACCAGCAGCGGCACCACGAACTTGAACACGCTGATGACGTTGTTGGCACGCGCGAAGGTCTTGACGCTGTAGTAGTTGAGCACAAAGAAGAGGCAGAGCATCGCGAACTGCACCGCCCATCCGGGCAGCGTAGGGTTGCTCGATCCTGGCTGGCTCAGGAAGGGGAACCAGGCCGCCGCATACTGGCGCGCCGCCACCACCTCGATGGCGATCAGGCTGGAGAAGGCGATCAGCGTGATCAGGCCCATCAGGTAGCCCATCAGCTCGCCGTGGGAAAAGACCGGATAGCGGATGATGCCGCCCGCACGCGGCAAGGCCGCGCCCAGCTCGCAGTAGACGATGCCGAGCAGCAGCACGGCAAAGCCGCCCAGCAACCAGGAAACGATGCCGGCGGGTCCGGCGATGGCGGAAACATGGCTGGCCGCGAACAGCCAGCCAGACCCGAAGATCGCGCCCAGGCCGATAAAGGTGAGATCGGTCAGCGAGAGCTGCCGCTTGAACTTGCCTTGCACTGGAGACATTGGGGCTCCTTGGTCATCGAGGGGATGGCTGTCCGGACGATGCGGCCGTCGCCCGCCATCGCGGGCGGGCGGATGGCGGCAGCGCGGGCTGGCGGCGCCGTCTCAGGCGGCGAGGCCAACGTCCGGCAGCGCCGGGCGCGTGGCGATGGCCTGCGCGGCCACCGTCATGACCTCCTCCAGTGCCTTGCCCTGCAACGGTAGGCGCGGCGGCCGCGTGACCGCGCTGCCGCGCCCGGCGAGTTCCTCGCACAGCTTGATGCACTGGACCAGGTCCGGGCGCGAGTCCAGGTGCAGCAGCGGCATGAACCAGCGGTAGAGCGCCAGCGCCTCGTCGAAGCGCCTCTGGCGGGCCAGGCGGAACAGCGTCTCGCCCTCCTTCGGGAAAGCATTGGACATGCCCGAGATCCAGCCCTCGGCGCCCACGGCAATGCTCTCGAGCACTACATCGTCCAGCCCGGCAAACAGCACGAAGCGATCGCCCACGGCGTTGCGCAGGTCGATGAAGCGGCGCGTGTCGCCGGAGGAATCCTTGAAGCAGACAATGTTCTCGCAATCGGCGAGCGAGACCAGGATGTCCGGCGTGATGTCGCTGCGGTAGACCAGCGGGTTGTTGTAGAGCATGACCGGCAGGTCCGTGGCCATGGCGATGTCGCGGAAGTGCGCGGCGGCCTCGTGGGGCTTGGCGGAGTAGACCAGCGCCGGCATTACCATCACGCCGTCGACGCCGACCCGCGCCGCCTCGTTCACCATGTCCCGGGCAAAGGCGGTGGTGAATTCGGCAATGCCCGCGATGACCGGGATGCGGCCTTTGGCGGCATCTTTCGCTGCTTCGATGACGGCGAGCTTTTCCCTGGCGGACATCGATGTGTTCTCGCCCACGGTGCCACACACCACCAGGCCCGACACCCCGTCGGCGACCAGGTCGCGCATCACCTTGTGGGTGGCTTCGATATCCAGCGAGTAGTCGGCCTTGAATTGCGTGCTGACGGCAGGGAATACACCGGTCCATTGGATTGCGCTGCGACTCATATCGTCTCCTTTTGTGTACGTGGGGTGCCAGTCGGGCGGCACCTGTCCACCAGCCCTCAGGTTCGCAGTTGCGCGTCGTTCGGGCTTGAGGCTTTCCGCAAGACAGGAGGACTAAATCGGCACAACGCGAGACGGGCCCCGGGGCGGCCCCTTGCACGCTCGCCGTTCAAGCGGGCGCGCAGGGCCTGTCGGATGGCGGCCTGAACTGCCGCGGCGTCAGCCCGGTCAGGGCCTTGAACTGGCGGCTGAAAGCGCTGTGATCGGTATAGCCGCACTCCAGCGCGATGTCGGTGATCGGCATACCGGTGGCCAGCAGCTCGGAGGCCCGCTCCAGGCGCACCTTGTGGATCATCTGGCGCGGCGTCAGGTGGAAGATGCGCTTGCAATAGCGTTCGAGCTGCGCGGTCGAGAGCCCGGTCAGCGCGGTCAGCTCCGACAGCGGGATGGGGCGGCCGTAGTGCTCGCGAATATAGGTATCGACGGCCGCCAGGCGCTGGTAGGCTGGATGCGTGTCCCTGGCGAGCTGCAGGTCGTGGGAGATGCCGGCCATGCCGATGATGCGGCCGCCGCTGTCGAGCAAGGGGCGCTTGCAGGTCATGCACCAGCCTGCATCGCGCGCGGGATAGAGGTGCAGTTCAAGCTGTTCGGCGATCGCGGTGCCGGTGTCGAGCACGCGGCGATCCTGCTCCGTGTAGCGCTGGCCGAGATAAGCCGGAAACACCTCCGCGGAGGTTTTGCCCAGCAAGGGCTCCACGCGCTTGAAGCCGCAGCGGGTGGCGAGCGTGAGATTGGCGACCAGGTAGCGCGCCTCGCAGTCCTTGATGAAGAACACCACATTGGGGATGGCGTTCAGCAAGGGCGTAATGAGGGAGATCGCATTGAGCAGGCTGGCCATGTCGGCGGGGCGCTGCTGCGATATGCCCGCGCAGATGTCGACGAGGCGGGCGACGTCGATGCCGTCGTCACGGCCTGACGGCGCGGGCGGTACTTGCCGGTTCTGCGCGGCGTGCCGGGCCGGGGAGGCAGGAATGGCAGGGGATGACATTGGCGGCATATTGTCTCCTGTTGGCTTTCTTATAGGGCGAACCGCGGACCATGGGCGCCGTGCTCAGGACGGGCCCGCGCTGTCTTGCTGCATCAGTGTGCCGATGCGCGCGGGAGACAGCGGCGGCCGTGGCGTGGGCAGCGGCCAGCCGAACAGCACGCGGCTGGCGGTGGCGCAGATGCGCCCCTGGCAGGCGCCCATGCCGCAGCGGCTCTGCATCTTGGCCTGCCACGCATCCGGGTGCGCTCGGATTGCCGACAGCGGCACGTCCTCGCAGCGGCACACCAGCGTGTCGGGGCGGGCCAGTGCCTTGAGCGCCGGATCCAGCGCGAAGGTGGCCCGGACCAGGCCGGCGAACGAGCGCCAACGCGCACGCCGCGCCAGTAGCGCGCCCGCGCGGTCGTCGGCGCCCGCGGCCGCGTAGCCGGCAATCTCTCCCTCGAGCAGCGCCAGCTCGCTGCCGCCGATGCCGGTGCACTCGCCTGCGGCATGGACGTGGCGCAGGCTGGTGCGCTGCAGCGCATCCACAGCGACTGCATCCGAAGCGGCATCGAGCCGGCAGCCCAGCAGCGCGGCCAGCCCGGTGTTCGGCACCAGGCCGAAGCCGCACGCCAGGCGGTCGCAGGGCAGCTCCACGGTACTGCCGCCCTGGCGGATGCGCACGGCGCGCAGGCGGTCATCCCCAAGCGCTTCCACCACGTGGGACCGTGCGCGATAGTGGCTATCCAGCAGGGTGGCCGCTTGCGCCGCCTTGGCGGGCCAGCGCCACAGCGCGCCGGCGAAGCGCATCAGGCTGAGCAGTGACGCCTGCTCGGCGATGCATGCGATGCGCGCGCCATGGCGGCGTGCGGTGGCGGCCACCGCCAGCAGCAGCGGCCCGCTGCCGGCAATCACGAGGCGTTCGCCGTCAACCGGGGTGCCGGCCTTGACCAGCGCCTGCAAGCCACCCGCACCGGTAGCGCCGGGCAGGGTCCAGCCGGGAAAGGGGAGCAGCAGCTCGCGGGCACCGGTGCACAGGATCAGGCTGCGGAAATGCAGATGCAGGGCAGTCTCGTCGTTTTCGACCAGCAGCGTATGCGGTGCCGGTGCGGCAATGACGCGAGCCTGGGTGAACAGGGCGATGCGCGGGCGCGTGGCGATGGCCTGGCGCAGACGGCGCGCCGCGGGCGGCGGCGAGAGGCCCGGGCCATCGCGCCAGATCTGCCCGCCGGGTGCGGGGTTGTCGTCGATCAGCGCGACCGTGCACCCGCAATCGGCGGCGGCGCGGGCCGCCGCCATGCCGGCCGGGCCAGCGCCGACGATCAGCACATCGTACCGGCGCGCAGGCGGGGCGGCCGTCCGCAAGGCGTGCCGCAGTGGACCGTTCACGGTGTCCGCTCCAGTACCATGCCTTCCCGGCACACGGTCTGGCATGCCAGCCGGCGCTGGCCGTCGATGGTCATGCGGCATTCCTGGCAAACGCCCATGCCGCAAAACGGCGCGCGCGGATGGTTGCCGCAGGAGCGGCGCGCAAACGGCCAGTCGCTGCAGGCCAGGGCTGCAGCCACCGTCATGCCGGCCGGCACGCGCAGCGCGCGGGCATCCAGGACGACCGTCACGGTCTGGCCCTTGTTCAGGTTCCGTCTCATGCGATATCTCCGTGCCCGGACGAGCGAACGGTGTCCGCCACCGATGCGAAGCGGCTGAAGGCATATGGCGCGGGATCGATGGGTGGCCGATGGCCCAGCAACAGTGCCGCCAGCAGGTGCGCGCTGCCGGGCGCGGTGGTCACGCCCAGTCCTTCATGGCCTGCCGCAAGCCACAGGCCCGGCTGTTCGGGGTGGGCGCCGATGACGGGCAGCCCGTCCGGCGTGGCGGCGCGAAAGCCGGTCCAGCAGCGGATGGCATTCATGCCGGCCAGAGCGGGCAGGTAAGCGGCGGCGCGCTGGAGCATGCGCGCGACGACGCTGGCGTCGACGGCGGCATCGAGGCTGTCGAACTGGCGCGACGAGCCGATCAGCAACTGGCCTGTGGGGCGCGGCTGCACATTGAAAGCGACCGAAGTGCCGTCATGCTGATGGGCACTGGCGGCATAGCCGAGCTCCACCAACTGATGGCTGAGGCAGGCAGGGTAGCGGTCGGTGATGACGAGATGGCCCTTCTTGGCGCGGATCGGCAACGCGGGCACCAGTTGCGCGGCCTGGATGCCGTTGGCGACGACGACTGCCCTCGCCGTCAGGGTCCGGCCGTCTTCCAGCGTGATGCGATTTGCCTCGACTGTGCTGACCGTGGCGTGCCGCAGCCGGATGCGCGGCTCCGCCCGCTTCAGCATCCATGCTGCTGCGCTGGGCGCGTAGACGATGGCATCGTCCACAACCTTGAGCGCCCCCGCGAGCCCTGGCCGCAGCATCGGCTCCTGCCGGGCCAGTTCCCTGGCGCTCAGCAATGCGCACTGGATGCCGCGGGCCTGCAGCGCCGCTTGCCTCCCGATGGCCAGTTCCAGTTCCGCTTCGTTGCCGGCCACCCACAAGGTGCCGCACCGGCGATACGCGCAGTTGGCCGGCATGTCCCGCGCCAGCCTCCGCCAGAGCCCGAGCGAGGTCTCGCAAAGCTCGCGCTGGGCGGCGTTGTCGTCCATCAGCACCAGGTGGCCCATGCCGGCATGGGTGGCCCCGCCATCGCGGTTGTCCAGTACACAGACGTCCAGCCCATGCCCGGCCAGTTCATACGCACAGGCGGCCCCGACAATGCCGGCGCCGATCACGATCACATCGCCGCAGGCTTGCGCCGGCGCCCGCGTGGACGGCATCGCCGGGCTCACGTCCCGATGCCCCAGCCGAAGGGGTCGTTGTGCCCGATCAGCAGCGTGGCCTGTGCGCAGACATGGGCCCGGCCTTGGACGGTCGGGATGATGCGGCCGGCCTCGCCGGCGGGCGCATAGTGCGCCACGAAGCGGCTGCCGGTCACGCTGGCCTGGCGCCAGGGAAGGCCTGGCGCCAGCTTGCCGTCTGCCGCCAGGCAGGCGAGCTTGGCGCTGGTACCGGTGCCGCAGGGGGAGCGGTCATAGGCCTTGCCGGGACAGAGCACGAAATTGCGGCTGTCGGCCTCGGCCGCATCTTCCGGGGTGCAGAACAGTTCGATATGGTCGATCTGTGCGCCGCCCTCTGCCGCAATGCCGGCTTGTTCGAGCGCCTGCCGCACGGCCCATGCGAACGCGGTCAGCACGTCGAGATTGTCGCGGGCGATGCGCTGGCCGTGGTCTTCGACCAGGAAGAACCAGTTGCCGCCCCAGGCGATATCGCCGGTGACGCGCCCGTGGCCCGGCACATCGACTGGCACCGCATGCCGGTAGCGCCAGGCGGGCACATTGCGCACGCTGACCGATCCGTCTTCATGCAAGGTGGTTTCCACCGTGCCCACCGGCGTGTCGATCTTGTGCCGCCCCGGCGCAATGCGCCCGAGATGCGCCAGCGAGGCCACCAGCCCGATGGTGCCGTGGCCGCACATACCCAGGTAGCCGCTGTTGTTGAAGAAGATCACGCCCGCGCAGGCATCGGCGGAAACCGGCGGGCACAGCAGCGCGCCGACCATCACGTCGCTGCCGCGCGGCTCCAGCACGGTGGCGGTGCGCCAGCGGTCGTGCTCGCGCGCGAGCCGTTCAAGCCGTGCCGCCATGCTGCCGTTGCCGAGATCGGGAAAGCCGCCGATGACCAGGCGGGTGGGCTCGCCGCCGGTGTGGGAGTCGATCACCGCGATCGAACGGCTGGCGTAGCCGGAGGACGCTGGCGAGGCGCTGGCGGGGGAGGAAGGTACGCTCTGGCACATGGCGGATCTGCCGTTGGGGCGAAGTGTGGATGACCCCTAAAGCGTGGCAGAGCCGTGCGCCGCTGACTTGTCGCCTTTCCCCGGCAGCGATGACGAAATCCGCATAGTCGCCGCTCGCTGCCTGCCTGCGCGGGCTTCAGATGCCGATGAACTCGGTGAATTCCGCCAGCGGCGCGCGCGCCGCGCGCAGCCGGTTGACCGGCGCCTCCCTGTCCTCATAACCGATCGCCATGCCGGTAAACAGCATGCGCTCGGCCGGGATCGAGAGAAAGCCCGCGATCGTTTCAGGGTAGATCGCCCAGCACTCCTGCGCGCAGCTGTCCAGGCCGCGTTCGCGCAGCAGCAGCATCACGGTCTGCAGGTACATGCCGAGGTCCGACCATTGCGGCGGGCCCATGCGGCGGTCCACGCTGCAGAACAGGGCCAGCGGCGCGCCGAAGAAGGTGAAGTTGCTGGCAAACTGGGCAAGCCGGGCGCGCTTGTCCTCGCGCGGGATGCCCAGGCTGCGGTAGAGATCCTCCCCCACCTGGAAACGGCGGTCGCGGTATGGCGAAACCAGCTCGCGCGGGTAGATGTCGTATTCGGCTTTCTCTCCGCCCGGCGCGCTGGCGACGCGCTCGCGCATGGTGGCCCTGAGCCGTTCCAGCGGCTCGCCGCCCACGACGTGGATATGCCAGGGTTGCAGGTTGCCGCCGGAAGGCGCCCGCGCCGCCTGTGCGAGCACCTCGCGGATGATCTCCGGCGGCACCGGCGCGGGCAGGAAGCCTCGCACCGACTTACGGGTCTGGACTGCGGTACTGACGTTCACGCTGCTCTCCTTGGGGGTGGGCTGCCTGTGCTCAGATGAATGGCGGCTCGCTGCCCCAGTCGAAGAAGTCCGGCATATCGTGCGACACGCGTTCGGGGAAGCTGGCCGGGCGCTTCTCCAGGAATGCGCTGACGCCCTCCTTGACGTCGGCCGACTGCCCGCGCGACTGGATGGCGCGGCTGTCCAGGCGGTGCGCTTCCATCGGGTGGCTGGCGCCGGCCATGCGCCAGATCAGCTGGCGCGAGATCGCCACCGAGACCGGCGCGGCGTTGTCGGCAATCTCGCGCGCCAGGGCCTGCGCCGCCGGCAGCAGGTCTTCGGGGGCATGGAGCGAGCGCACCAGGCCGCGTTCCAGCGCTTCCTGCGCCGTGAACACGCGGCCGGTATAGCACCATTCCAGCGCGGTCGAGATGCCGACCACGCGCGACAGGAACCACGACGATGCCGCTTCCGGGGTGATGCCGCGCCGCGCGAACACGAAGCCGAACCTGGCATCGGTGGACGCCAGCCGGATATCCATCGGCAGCTGCATGGTCACGCCAATGCCCACCGCGGCGCCGTTGACCGCCGCGATCACTGGTTTCAGGCTGCGGAAGATGCGCAGCGCGACACGCCCGCCGCCATCGCGGTGCGCGGCTTCCTTGCTGGCCCCGTAGCGCTTCTCGTAGTCGAAGGTGGAGCCGCCGGAGGACAGGTCGGCGCCGGCGCAGAAGGCGCGGCCGGAGCCGGTGACGATCACCGCGCGCACGTCGTCGTCGGCGTCGGTGGCGTCGAAGGCGGCGACCAGCTCCTGCATCATCTGCGCGTTGAAGGCGTTGAGCTTGTCCGGGCGGTGCAGGGTGATGGTGGCGACGCCTTGCTCGACGGCGTACTGCAGGGTTTCGAAGCTGGGGGGAGTGGCGGAGTTGCTCATGGCTGGCCTTGGCTGCTCGAAAGGGGTGCTTGTAACGGTATTGCAGAATCGTGCGCTTGCAATCGTCGAATCCGACGAGGTGGGGAAGGCGGCGGCGCCCTAGACTGGCGCCAGGACGCCTGGCGGCCGGCTTGCGCCGAGACTGGCCATGGCCGCGGGCGGGCATGGAAGACCAAGACCGAAATCGAGATCGAGATCGAGATCGAAATCGAAATCGAAACAAGAGGGCTGGAAGGAACATCATGAAGACACGCATCACCGAATTGCTGGGCACCCGCTATCCCATCATCCAGGGCGGCATGCAGTGGGTCGGCTACGCCGAAATGGCCGCCGCGGTATCCAACGCCGGCGGTCTCGGCGTGCTGACGGCGCTGACCCAGCCCACGCCCGAGGCCCTGGATGCCGAGATCCGCCGCACCCGCGAGCTGACCGACCAGCCCTTCGGCGTCAACCTGACGCTGCTGCCCTCGATCAACCCGCCGCCCTATGCGCGCTATCTCGATGTGATCATCGAGAGCGGCATCAAGGTGCTGGAGACCGCCGGCAACAATCCGAGGGAACATATCGCGCGGGCCAAGGCAGCCGGCATCAAGGTGATCCACAAGTGCGTGGCGATCCGCCATGCGCTGTCGGCCGAACGCCTGGGCGTGGACGCGGTGTCGATCGATGGCTTCGAGTGCGCGGGCCATCCCGGCGAGGACGACGTGCCGGGCATGGTGCTGATCCCGCTGGCTGCGCGCCGGCTGGGCATCCCGGTGATCGCCTCGGGCGGCATTGCCGACGGGCGCGGCATGGCGGCGGCACTGGTGCTGGGCGCGGAAGGCATCAATATGGGAACGCGCTTCTGCGCCACCCGCGAGGCGCCGATTCACCACAACGTCAAGCAGGCCCTGGTGGATGCCACCGAGCGCGACACCAACCTGATCTTCCGCACGCTGCACAATACCGCGCGCGTACTCAAGAACGCGGTCTCGGACGAAGTGGTCAGCATCGAGCGCCAGCCGGGCGGCGCGCAATTCGAGGACGTCAAGCACCTGGTGGCCGGCGTACGCGGCAAGGCCGCGCTCGCCGCCGGCGAGACCGATGGCGGCATCATCAGCGCCGGCCAGTGCGTGGGCCTGATCGACGATATCCCGACCTGCGCGGAGCTGATCGGGCGCATGGTGGCCGAATGCCGCGAGCAGCTCGGCGCCGCTTCGCGCTACTTCGCGGCGTGAGGCGGGAAGCTCATGGCTGAAGCCAATCAACCTGCCGGCGCTCGCGCCGGGGATGCCGGGACGGTGCCGCCGGGCTTTGAAGCCATGCGTACCGTCAGCGGCTTTCTTGCCCACCTCGGGCAGCTCTACGTGGACAGCGAGCGGCGTGCAGTGGGCATCCGCATCGGTCCGCATCACCTCAATCCCCTGGGCATCCCGCATGGCGGCATGCTGGCCACGCTGGCCGATACCGCCATCGGCATGATGATGCTGATGGAGGGGGAGCGCATGCCGCCCGCGGTGACCGTCAACCTCAGCCTGGATTATTTCGAAGCCGCACGCGTGGGCGACTGGGTCGAGGCGCATGTGGCGTTCGACAAGATGGGCTCGCGGCTGCGCTTCGGCCATTGCCGCCTGATGGCCGGCGAGCGTTGCCTGTTGCGCGCCACTGCCATCTTCTCCGTGCTTGCGCCGCGCGCCTGAAGCGTTGCTGCAGGCGCCGCCACAAGCGCCGCGCAATCGTCGCTTCCGACGACGCCACAGGCCGGGCTGCTGCGCCAGAATCCACCACAGGATAGCGAGGCCCGCCGTGCCGTTCCCGGCGCGCGGCCACCACGGGTGCGTTAGCCCGGAACGACAAGAGGAGAGCACATGGCAGAGGCATACATCGTAGCCGCCGCGCGTACCGCGGGCGGACGCAAGGGCGGCAAGCTGGCGGGCTGGCATCCGGCGGACCTGGCCGCGCAGGTACTGGACGCGCTGGTGGCGCGCAGCGGCGCCGATCCGGCGCTGATCGAGGACGTGATCATGGGCTGCGTGGGCCAGGCCGGCGAGCAGGCCGGCAATGTGGCGCGCAACGCGGTGCTGGCCTCGCGGCTGCCGGAGAGCGTGCCCGGCACCTCGGTCGACCGCCAGTGCGGCTCCTCGCAGCAGGCATTGCACTTCGCCGCGCAGGCGGTGATGTCCGGCACCATGGACATCGTGATCGCAGCCGGGGTGGAAAGCATGACGCGCGTGCCGATGGGCCTGCCGTCCTCGCTGCCGTTCAAGCACGGTTTCGGCAGCTCGATGAGCCCGGCCATGCAGGAGCGCTATCCCGGCGTGAAGTTCAGCCAGTTCACCGGCGCCGAGATGATGTCGCGCAAATACGGCCTCACGCGCGACGATCTCGACCGCTACGCGCTGGAAAGCCATCGCCGCGCCATTGCCGCCACCCAGGCCGGGCGCTTCAAGGACGAGATCGTGCCGGTGGCCGTGCGCACCGCGGACGGCAGCGGCAACGGCGAGCTGCATACCGTGGACGAAGGCATCCGCTTCGAGGCCAGCCTGGAATCCATCGGCAGCGTCAAGCTGATCGAGGAAGGCGGCACCGTGACGGCTGCCAGCGCCAGCCAGATCTGCGACGGCGCGGCCGGCCTGATGGTGGTCAACGAGGCCGGCCTGAAGAAACTCGGCGTCAAGCCGCTGGCGCGCATCCATCATATGTCGGTGCTGGGACACGATCCGGTGATCATGCTGGAAGCGCCGCTGCCGGCCACGCTGCGCGCGCTGGAGAAGGCCGGCATGAAGATCGGCGACATCGACCTGTTCGAGATCAACGAAGCCTTCGCCCCGGTGCCGCTGGCCTGGCTGCAGACCACCGGCGCCGATCCGGCGCGCATGAACGTGCATGGCGGCGCCATCGCGCTGGGCCACCCGCTGGGCGGCTCGGGCGCCAAGCTGATGACCACGCTGGTGCATGCGCTGCATACGCACGGCAAGCGCTACGGCCTGCAGACCATGTGCGAAGGCGGCGGCATGGCCAATGTGACC
>NZ_JARJLM010000575.1 GCF_029335485.1 Cupriavidus basilensis | reverse complement strand
GATCAAGGTGCACGCGCGCAAATTCATCTTCACGCCCAACCACATCGCACTGCGCGTCGGCGAGCCGGTGGTGTTCGAGCTGACAGCGCAGGATGTGATCATGGGGTTCAGCGTGCCGGACTTCGGGATTCGCGCGGACCTGCCGCCGGGGCAGGTGGTGCGCGTTGCCGCGACACCCAAGACGGCGGGTACGTTTGCGTTTTTATGCGATATTTTTTGTGGATCGGGGCATGAGACTATGAATGGGGTGATGGAGGTGACATAGGGTATTTCTGGCCGTTTCAGGGACCCGATTCAGGTCTGCAGGGCCTAAAGGCGGAGTGGTGTCGGGCTCTTGGGCACATGGAGGTGTCACTTTTCTTTACTCGTAAAGAAAAGTAACCAAAAGAAAGCGACCCCTTGCAGGGGGGCTGGCTTATCAGGATCGGGAACGTTGCGGATTCGTGGTGGGCGCGGCGGTTCTAATAAACTGCTGGCGCTACCGGCGCGAACGGCATTGCCAATGCGGATGGCACTGGTTTCAGTATAGCGCCCCTGATGGCAATGGCCCGTGGTGGCTCACGCATCTGCCGTTACCGGCGCGAATGGCTACTGTCTCCCGATCCTTGCGGTTTCGTCGTGGGCGCGGTGGCCCCCCGGGCTTGAGGCGAATACGTGCCTGTCGGAAATTTTGTGTTTAGGGCATAACATGTCGCCCAAGGAGCATGTCATGCCACGCAAAACCAAGACCAGCCAGGCTGCCGGCCGTGAGCTGCCGGCCATTCCCGAGGACTTGATCGCCCATTTTGTAAAGAGCCCCATGACCGCCGAAGCGGTTCAGGAGGCCTCGATGGCGTTCAAGAAGGCCCTGATCGAGCGGGCCCTGGGCGCCGAACTGGGCCATCATCTAGGCTACC
>NZ_JARJLM010000574.1 GCF_029335485.1 Cupriavidus basilensis | reverse complement strand
CTGGGACGGCCGCGGTGCCATGCCGGACTGGTTGCAGCGGGCAGTCAACGCCGGGCAGACCGTGGAACATTTCCGCGTGCCCATAACGGGAGTCAGGGGGCCCGTCGTGAAGGGGAGCTCCGATTTGAAATCAAACGGTTAGCCGGAGCTGCGGCGGATTTTTGACGAATGACACGGGGAGTCATATCAGCTTGGTAAGCCGAGTGGCTGGACCTGGGGTAATGGGACGGGCTATCAGCGCAGCTTTGACCTCAATGGGCGGCTTACCCAGCTCCCGCTGGGAGCCACCAGCGGGGCCGGCGCCACCCAAATGGCTGGTCACGGACCGTCAGCTATGACGCGGCATCGCGGGTCACCGCCTACACCCATACCGACGCCACGGGCAGCCCCTCCAGCAACACGATCAAGGCGGTGAAGACCAGGCTCGAGCCCTGGGAATACGACCGAGAGATGTACAAGCGCTGCAACGAAGTCGAGCGACTGTTCCGGCGCCTGAAGGGCTTCCGCCGAATCTTCTCGCGATTCGAGAAGCTCGACGTGATGTTCCTTGGCTTCATCAGCTTCGCGCTGATCGCTGACGGACTTCGATCGTGTTAACAGGTCCTAGCCCCCGGTGACTGCCAGCCGACTGTTGATTCGATGGGCGGCCTCTACGACCCAATGGGCGACCTGCTCAATGCTGAGTTCCGGGGTGATGTGTCGCGAAAATGCCGCGCTAATCGCCGAGCGCGTTTGCCCCGAGGGGTCGCCGATGAGCGCACCGACCGAAGTGATTCCCGGGACGTTTTCATCGACCACGTACGCATACCCTGTTGCGCGCGTTTGGGCCAGAGAGGCCACCAGTGCCAAGGGATCCGTGATGGTGTGGGGGGTGACGGCCGGCAGTGGTTCGGTGCCCAGCAACTTCAGCGCCTCTTCGTCCGAGAAAGAAGCGAGGATGGCCTTGCCGATCGCGCTGCAATGCAACAGGATCACCTGGCCGGGATCGCATCGCACGCTGACCGGTCCGGGGCCCTGGATGCACAAGAGATAGATCGCCTTTGTGTCTTGCAGCACCGCCAAATACGCGTCGACGCGCATTTGATTCGCCAGTGCCTGGAGCTCTCTCTGCGTCTCCAGCAACATCGCGTCCTTGGTCATCAGCGATGCGCCGATGCCGAGTATCTGGTAGCCGATGCTGTAGCGCTTGGTCACGGCGTCACGGCGCACATAGTGCTTCTCGGTGAGTGTGTTGAGCAAGCGCTGGACGATGGCCGGGCTCAGGGACATCTGTCTTGCGATCTCACGCGGACCCAACGGGCGATCAGAGGAGTTCAGCAACTCCATGACATTCAGACCGCGCTCGAGCGATTGGCTTTTGGTCAAGGTGATCCTTCGGATTTCGGAATTTGTCTGCTCGAAAAAGGAAGCTCGGCAACCCAGCGTTGCCGGCCCGCTTTCTCAGGGGTGGATGGCCGATGGCTGATGCAGTGCACGTGCTGAGCTGGTGAGCAGTTCATGGCCGGTATCCGTGATGATAGCGGTGTCTTCGACCATCATGCCGCCCCAGCCGATCTCGTAATAGGGCGTCTCGACGCAGAAAACCATTCCGGGTTCGAGCACCGTTTGGCTCTCGGGTCCGATGAGCGGAAATTCGTGGGAATGCAGGCCTATCCCGTGACCGCAGTGGTTGCGCTGATAGTTGGGCAAGGCGCCCTGGCGCACCGTGCGCATGGCGATGTCATACACATCCTTTGCCAGTATTCCAGGGCGTAGGGCTGCCAACTCTGCCTGCTCGCCGGCAAGCAGTGCGGCGTAGCGCGAATCCTGCACATCCGTTGGCATGCCGACGCACAGTGTTCTGGCCATGTCCGAACAGTAGCCCTCAACGGTGCATCCAATGTCCAGTCGGACCAGGTCGCCGTCTTGCAGCACCTTGTGCCGTGCATAGGCATCGACACGCGAGCTTCGCTCTCCGGAAGTGACGACGACGAAGCGGGCGATCCCGCCGTGGCGAACCATATGCCGGCTGATCTCGCTGGCGATTTCCAGTTCGGTCGTCCCGGGCCGAATCATGGGGAGGATTCCGCAGATGGCCTCGTCCGTGATGCGCGATGCGTGCCGCATCAAATGAAGTTCGCCCGGAAGCTTTGTTGCGCGCGAGGTCCTGAATGCCGACGCCGGATCGACAAACGAGGCGCCGCTCAAACTTTGTTGGATGCCGTGGGCCGTTGATGCGTTGCGAACATCCATACCGACGCGCAGCCCACGCATGTCGAAGGTGCACAGCGCCGCCGACAGGGCGTCGGAAAAGGAAGCGCTGTGCTGCGGCATCTCTTCATAGCCCTTGGCCCCCGGTGCGCTGCTGACGTAGAAGAGCCCATAGCGCCAGATGGCCGAGGGCTCACTCAAGCGTTCGAGCGCTGCCGGCGCATCGCTGGCGCCGGTGACAAGAACAAGGCGCTCCGGGGTGGCGATCACTGCCTGCGCGTACAGCGTCACGTCCTGAAGGATGCTTCGATAGCCGCTCAGATAGCCCACGTGTGCAGGATCCGTGGTGATCACGGCGTCGAGTTCTTTCGCTGCGCCGAAGAATTTTTGCCGGCACAGCGCACTGAGTCCTTCGGTTGATTTCTGCAACTCATCCAACGTATGGGTCACTGTCATGGTGTCTCCGGCGAAGTCATTGGTGGACCGATTATAGGAACACTGTTGCTATAGTACAAACACCTATGACAAAAAGCAAGCTGCAGCGGGCGCTCGTCGTTTATATTATCGGAACAGTGATCCTATATAAATCACGATTCCGTGCTGCTGCTGATAGTGTGCCGCAGACTTAATCCTCACATCCCGGTCCGGAGTTCTCACATGTTGAAAAGACGAGCCCTTGTTGTCAGTGTCTTTACCGCGCCCGCGCTCTGCGCGTTGATGCCTGCACTGGTGAGCACCAGTGCCTTGGCCGTCACGACGGCGGGCAAAATTTCCGTCGGCGTCACGACCGTTGTGCCGCCTTTCTCCTTCATGCGCAACGGCAAGCACTCGGGAATCAGCAATGACATCCTGCAAAAGGTTGCTGCGCTGGAGAACCTCGAGATCGACTACGTGCCGCTCAAGTTCGATGCGCTGATTCCCGCCATCCAGGCGGGCCAGATCGACATTGCTGTCGCCGGCATCTTCGTGACGGAGGCGCGCAAGAAGGTGGTGGACTTCTCCGATCCCTATTTCACCCAGGGCGGCATCATCGTTGTCCCCGTCAACAGTCCCTTCAAGAGCGTGGCCGATCTGAAGGGCAAGACCCTGGCTTGCGAGCAAGGCTCGGCCGCGCTGGGAATCGCACGCGAAAACGCGGAGGCCTGGGGCGTCACGCTGCGCGTGTTGCCGGACCCCGCCAACATGCAACTGGCGATGAAGGCCGGCGACGTTGACGCCATGATCTATGACTCTGGCATCGTGGCGCATCAGATGCGTGTCGAAGGGGCCCAACCCACCATCAAGCAGATCAGTGGCGTTCTCAAGCCAACAGGCATTGCGTTTGCCTTTCCGAAGGGCAGCAAGATGGTCGATGTGGTCAATCACGGCATGGCCCAGTTGCGCGCCAGCGGTGAGATCGCAAAGATCCTCAAGTCTTACGGCATGGATTGACGAGAATTCAAGATGGCTACTTCCAATTGGCTGGAATACATCCCGATGTTGCTGAAGGGTGCCTGGCTCACCCTCGTCCTGACAGCGACATCGATGATTGTCGGCACCCTCATCGCCTTTCCCCTAGCGTTGATGAAGATATCAGGCTCAAGGTTTGCACGTGGCGTCGCGGCGTTCTACGGAACGCTTATACGAGGCCTGCCGCTACTGGTGCAGATCCTCTTCGTCTACTTCGGACTTCCGATGCTCACCGGCATCAGAATGCCCGCCGTGGTCGCGGGGGGCATCGCGATGGCGCTGTACACGGGTGGATTTTTGGCGGAGGTGGTTCGCGCAGGAATCCAGTCCATCGACAAAGGACAAATGGAGGCAGGGCGCTCCATCGGATTCAGCCGCGGCCAAACGATGCGCCTGGTCGTCCTGCCGCAGGCCTTCTGGACCATGATTCCGAACATCGCCAACCAGTTCAGCGTCACGCTCAAGAACACTTCGCTGCTGTCGGTCGTCGGCGTCACCGAGCTCACCATGGCGGGCCAGAACATTTACGCGTTGAACTTCGACACCATCCGCGTCCTGAGCCTTGTAGGGGCGATCTACCTGATCGTCTATCTCATCGCCGAGCAGATCAGCGCCTATGTCGAGAGGAGGATTCCGCGATGATCGTCGCAAGCAATGTACAGAAGTCGTTCGGCTCCCTCAAAGTTCTGAAGGGCGTCAATCTGACGGTCGAGGAAGGGGAAGTCGTTTGCCTGATCGGCGCATCGGGATCGGGCAAGTCGACGTTCCTGCGCTGCCTGAATTGCCTGGAGCAGGCCGACACCGGCGAGATCACCGTCGATGGCCAGAACATTCTCGCCAAGGGCGTCAATATCGACCAGCTGAGGCGAAAGATCGGCATGGTCTTTCAGGGCTTCAATCTGTTCCCCAACATGAGCGTGTTGGAGAACATCATCCTGGGGCCAACGCATCTGCTGGGAACGGACCGCGCGGAGGCGGTGCGCCAGGCCGAAGCGCTGCTCGCATCGGTGGGGTTGAGCGACAAGGCCAACATCAATCCGCAAAAACTCTCTGGCGGCCAGAAGCAACGCGCGGCCATCGCCCGTGCCGTGGCCATGAACCCGCGCGTGATGCTCTTCGATGAGCCGACCTCTGCGCTGGACCCTGAAATGGTCAGCGAGGTGTTGGACGTGATCCGTGGTCTGGCCCGCAAAGGAATGACGATGGTGCTCGTGACCCATGAAATGGGTTTTGCACGCGAAGCGGCACAACGCGTGGCCTTCATGCACGGCGGCCAGATCCTAGAGATCGGTTCGCCAGCCGAAGTCTTCGGCAACCCGCGCGAAGCGCGCACGCGGGAATTTCTTTCAAAAGTACTCTAAGCAATCGAGCGTCCCGTGTCCCAACTTGCAAAGCCTGACGACCAAACCTTGTGTGTGCAGCATCCAGCGGTCAGCCTGGATGGCTACCAGAGCTTCTCCACGCCGGTCTACCGAGCGTCAACGATCGTGTTTGACACGCCCCAGGCCTACCGCGAACGCGCTCAGCGCAGTCCGGATGGCTATACCTATGGCCTTTCAGGCACGCCGACCTCCAGAACACTGGAAGCCCAGCTTTCAAGCCTGAATGGCGCGGTCCGCACGATCATCGTTCCCTCGGGGCAGGCCGCGATTTCTGCGCTGATGTTGACGGTGCTCAAGGCGGGCGACCACGTGCTGTTGCCAGACAATGTCTACCCCCCGGTCAAACAGTTTGCCTCCGAGTTGCTTGTTCATTGCGGGGTGGCCACCAGCGTCTACGACCCACTGGACCTGCCGGCGCTCGAACGTGCGGCAGACACAGAACGCACGCGCCTCATCTGGATCGAATCTCCCGGTTCGACCTCGATGGAGGTGTCCGACATTCCGGCCATCGTGCGCATCGCCAGGTCACGTGGAATTATGACTGGCTGCGACAACACCTGGGCAACGGCCTTGTATTGCAAGCCGCTTCAGCTTGGTGTCGATGTGGTCGCGGAAGCGCTGACCAAGTACGTGGGAGGCCACTCCGACCTGCTGCTTGGATCGCTGAGCTTCGCGGACATCGAACTGTATGGTCGTGTGCGCCGCCAACTTGCCAATCTTGGTGTGGGAGTATCCCCCGACGATTGTTCGCTCGCCCTGCGCGGCATAGAAACCATGGGCGTCAGGCTGGAGCGCGTGGGGAAAGTCGCGGCCGATTTCGCCCAGAAGATAGAGGGTCGAGCAGGCATTGCGGAGGTTCTGCATCCTGCACTACCGACTTCAGCCAGTCATGCGTTGTGGCAAAGAGATTTTGCGGGCAGCTCGGGCGTTTTCACGCTGAGACTCGCCGGGACATCGCAGCAAGCTGTGGACCGCGCCTTGGGAGAACTGCAGGTGTTCGCCATCGGCGCATCCTGGGGCGGAACCCGTAGCCTCATTGCGCCGATGTCATTGGCCAATGATCGCTCCTTCGCTGACATGGACCGGGATGCGGTCTATCTGCGTATCAGCATAGGTCTTGAAAGCCCTTCCGACCTGTGGCGAGACCTTGAAAACATGTTAAATGCGCTCGCCGATCCAAGCCGCTAGCACTGCGTCCTGCAGAGCAGACAACAGCCCGGTACGGGTTGGTGCTGGAGCTCGTCCGCCGGTTCATCCGGTGACCACATTTCTCGCTTGAATTGGAGCCCCATTCATGACCCCCAAGAATTCTTCAACGCCTTCTGTCGACGTTGTCGAACTTGCGACGAAGGCCAGACACAAGCTGTTTGAAGCATGTCCCCGTGTCGGCGCCGTGTTGACGCTGGATCCTGCGCACATAGGCTACCTCACTGGCTACAGAAGTACAGGGCACGATCTCTACCGCTACTACCAGATGGCGGCGCTCGTTTCGCCCGAGCGCGTGGCGCTGGTACTGGGCGCAGGCGATGGCCCGCCAGCTTCCGAACTCCTCCCACAGGAAAGCTTGTTCTGCTACGGAACCTTCTTCGTCGAGAGCATCGATCGAGCCAAGCACTGGGGATCTGCATATACATCCTTCGACGCCGCGCTCGATGCTGCGTTAGGAAGCATTCTTCCTGAGCACTGCCTACTCGGTCTGGATCACACAGGAATTCCCTCGAAGGACCAGCTGACAGCGAGTTTGAAGAATTGGTGGATTGAGGACATCACAGCAAGACTACTCGATTGCAGGGTGGTCAAGTTGCCCGGAGAGATCGAGTTGCTTCGCCATGCGAACAGACTGCTTGAGCGCGGCATTGCAGTGGCTTTCGAGAACGCGAAGATCGGCGTCACCGAGTGCGAACTGGCCGCACTGGTCGCTTCGGAGATCGTGCGCGGCGGCGGGATGCCCAGGTCGCTGACGGTCACCTCCGGACCTCGTACCGCGCTGGTCGACGCGCCGCCGTCACAGAGAAGGCTTGCGCACGGCGATACGTTGAGGCTTGACTTGGACTGCACATACCAGGGCTACTGGGCAGACATTGCCCGGACCGCCTTCATAGGCCAGGCAACGCCAAAACAGGAAGCGAGGTTCTCAGCGATCTCGACGGGCCTTGCCGCTGAGCGGCAAGCCATTCGGCCCGGTGTGTCAGCTGGTGAATTGTTCCGGACCGCGGTCGACGCGACACGCAGGGCAGGATTGCCAGCGTTCGATCGCCACAACTGCGGACATGGAATCGGCGTGAACAGCAACGAACGTCCGCGCATTGTTGAAGGCAATCAGGAAATCTTGCAGCCCGGCATGGTCATCTGTATTGAAACGCCCTACTACGAAATCGAGTGGGGAGGCATGATGACAGAGCAGATGATGTTGGTGACCGAAAACGGCGCTGAGCCATTGACTACTCTTGATGCCACTCTGAGAGTGCTGTGAGTCGCCACTAATTCGTTGAACGGATACTGGTCCTTGGTAAGCCGTCAATAAACCACGCTCTTGTTCAGGGAGCGATGAGCTGTGAGGCTACGTGCCCATGTAGAGCAACATGGACAGGTAGACATGACAGAGCAGTACGCAGAGTTGAGGGCCGGTTGGTTGTGGGGCGCAAGAGTGACGGTCGCAGCGTCTACGACGAAGCCGCCAAGAGGGAGTTGATCGTTGCCTGCCTCAAGCAGGGAGTGAATCGCCCCGGATTTTGTGGAGGCTCAGCACTCTGAGAGCATCGCGACACCTTCGGGGTCGAGCCGATCTGCAAGGTCTTGCAGATCGCCCCGTCGGGCTATCGGCGGCACGCGGCACTGTTACGCGAGCAGCACAAGCGCTGCACCTGGGCACACCGCGACGATGCCCTCATGCCAGCGATTCAGCGCATGTGGCAGGCCAACATGCGGTCTCCAATGAAGCCGTTACAACTTGACTTGAGGGCCGAGTTCCAAGCTCGCCGGTTTTAGTGCTGAGGCTTCCGGGCTCAGCTCGCGTCTGGCGCAGGACCGGTGGTGTCGCGTCGTACGAGTTGAATGGGCAGAACATCGTGGACGGGCGCTCCCACGCCCCCGACACGAATGCGCTCGACCAGGCGCCGTGCGGCCGTCCGTGCCATGGCTTCGACCGGCTGCCGTATCGATGTCAGTCCAACCAGCGGAGAATTGGCCAAGGGCGTATCGTCGAAGCCGATGATGGAAAGCTGTTCTGGGACTTGCATGCCCCGGCGTTTGGCTGCCTCGAGAACGCCAAGGGCGATCGTGTCATTTCCGGCAAGAATAGCCGTGACGGGTCTGGGCTCGTTGAGCATTGAGACCGCACTGGAATAGCCTGCTTCTGTTGTGTATTCACTCCAGACGACAGATATCGCATCTGTCGGCAGTCCCGCGTCTCTAAGCCAGCTCAATGCCCCTTTTGCGCGGTCCCGGCTGGTCGAAGTGTTTTTCGGTCCCATGACAAGCCCGATCCTGCGATGGCCTAGCTGATAGAGATGTTCGGCGGCAACGGCTCCCGCGTGAACGTTATCGATCTCCACGGTATCGACCATGACATCGTCAACCGACCTGACGACAAGCACCAATGGGATTCCCCGCCGTTGCATCTCGGCGACCACCGGTGAATCGAGCGTCGCAGTGGCGAAAATCAAACCGTCCAGATAGCCATCAATCAGAGGCCGGAAAGCCAGCAGGTTCTGGGAATCGTTCATCGAGTCGATGACGAGCGCGATCTGATATCCGAGTTCCTGGAGAGCATCGTGCAGATGCGTGAGCAACACGGTCATGAACCGGTTGTGAAGCGCGCCGACCACGACCCCAATCAGTTTGGTTGGAGGCTTCTTCCCGCGACGCCCCTGGGTTGGGATCCGATAACCGAGTTCTGCCGCGACGGCATGCACAGCCCCACGCGTCTCTTCACTAATCGCGGGATGACCTGCCAGTGAACGTGAAACAGTGGACACGGAGATGCCCAGTCGTCCAGCCACATCCTCTAGCCTGATTTTTGTTGCGCGCGGCCCACCGGATTTTTTTGCATTGTTTTGCATAACTCTGCGTCAAAAGAAAACGAAAATAAGGTGCATGGCGCACTTGGAGGGACTTCGCTCGTCGCTGCAAGCGCAGTATCTAGGGTAAGTTTGTACCATTTGCAGGTTTTTTGCACGGGATATTGTGCTAACTTTGCACCCATTAACTGCAAACGTAGTGCAAATTGCAGGCCTCCGATTCTGCCCACCCATTCTCAACAGGAATTCAGAAAATGGCAATCCAACATCTGAAGCTTGGCCGTAGCGCCGAAGAATCGTCCCAGGACGCCGCGAAAGTTCGAGACACCGTTACGGGAATCCTTGCCGACGTCACAAAGCGGGGTGATGAGGCCGTAGCGGAGTTGTCGAAGAAGTTCGACAACTGGTCACCCGAGAGCTTCCGCCTGACGCAAGACGAAATCGGTGCTTGCTTGCGCTCCCTCTCCGCTGGCCAGCTTGAGGACATCAAATTTGCACAGACTCAAGTCCGCAATTTTGCACAAGCTCAGCGCGAATCGATCCGGGACATTGAAATTGAGACGCTCCCTGGCGTCGTTCTCGGGCATAAGAACATGTCGGTCGATAGCGTTGCGTGTTACGTGCCTGGTGGCAAATTTCCGCTCGTCGCGTCGGCTCACATGGGCGTTGTGACGGCCAAGGTTGCGGGCGTGCAGCGCATTATCACCGCGTCGCCGCCTGTTCAAGGCAGGCCCAATCCGGCAGTCGTGGCAGCGATGCACCTTGGAGGCGCGGACGAGATCTATACGTTCGGTGGCGTTCAGGCCATCGCGGCGATGGCACTGGGGACGCAAATGATCGACCCCGTGTCGATGGTTGTCGGACCGGGCAACGCATTTGTCGCCGAGGCAAAACGTCAGTTGTTTGGCCGTATCGGCATCGACCTGATCGCTGGCCCGTCCGAGACGCTCATCATTGCGGATGACAGCGTCGACGCCGAAATGTGCGCGACCGATCTTCTGGGCCAGGCTGAACACGGATTCAATACGCCGGCAGTGCTCCTGACCAACTCGATGAAGCTGGCAAAGGACACGATTGCCGAAGTCGAACGTATCCTCAAGATTCTTCCGACCGCAAATACGGCCGGCGTGTCGTGGCACGACTATGGCGAGGTCATCGTCACGGACACGTTGGAAGAAATGGTCAAGGAAGCCGATCGAATCGCGTCGGAACATGTGCAAGTCATGACACGCGACCCGGACTATTTCCTCAAGAACATGAAGAACTACGGTGCACTGTTCCTCGGGCCGCGAACCAATGTTGCGTTCGGAGACAAGGTCATCGGAACGAACCACACCCTGCCAACGGGCAAGGCGGCTCGCTATACCGGCGGTCTGTGGGTGGGCAAGTTCATCAAGACCTGCACGTACCAGAAGGTTCTAACAGACGAAGCCAGTGCGATGATCGGCTCCTACTGCTCACGACTCTGCGCGATTGAAGGCATGATCGCGCACGGCGAGCAGGCCAATCTGCGCGTTCGCCGTTACGGACACCGCGACGTGCCCTACGGCACGGCCGTTCCCGCCTGATTCCGCGGCTACGAATCACATTGCATGGTCCGCTGCGACATCGAGCATGACCGCATCTTGATGAGGATCGTTTCTGGATCTTTGCAACGCAACGCCCTGTTTGCCTTGTATCGCGTCCTCGATTAGCTGGCGATCTGGCCTGTATCTCTAGGATTACTTATGTTGCCAATGCTTCCTGATTTTCGTCTTGATGGAAAAACGGCGCTCGTAACAGGCGCAGGAAGAGGTATAGGCCTTGCCGCTGCGGCGGCGCTCGCACAAGCTGGCGCAAAGGTAACGCTCGCAGCGCGAACTGCAACAGAAATCGAAGCAGCGAGTGAAGCAATAAACGCGGCAGGGGGTGAAAGCGACTGCATGGTCCTGGACGTAACAAATTCCCGTTTGGTCAGCGAAGCCGTGGCGGCTCGGCAACCGTTCGACATCCTCGTCAACAGCGCCGGAATGAATCGACCCATGAAGCTGGTCGACGTAACGGACGAAGACCTTGACGCGGTCATGGCGTTGAACGTCAAGGCTGCCTTTTACGTGTCGCGCGCGGTAGCGAGGAAATTGCTGGAATGTGGCAAGAGAGGTGCATTCGTAAATGTCTCGTCGCAGATGGGGCATGTAGGGAGCCCGGGCCGTACCGTCTACTGCGCGACCAAGCATGCCATCGAGGGCATGACGAAGGCGCTGGCGTGGGAGCTCGGGCCTCATTGCATCCGCGTGAACACTGTCTGCCCCACGTTTATTGAAACGGCATTTACCGCCGACATGTTCAAGGAACCCGGGTTTCGTGACTGGGTGACGTCGAAGATTGCGCTGGGCCGCGTCGGTCGCGTTGAGGAAGTGATGGGTGCCATTGTTTTCCTTGCGAGCGACGCGTCCTCGCTGATGACTGGCAGCGCGCTCATGCTCGATGGTGGCTGGACCGCAGCCTGAACACCAGAGGAGGCAATTCCATGGTTCCCGCAACTTCACATCGATCAGCGTTGGAGAAACCGCTCGTGCACCTTGCGGGTTGCGACGCGCTGGACGTCCCGCCGGAAGACATCGATCCACTCGCCGACATTGCAGTCACTCAGGACGAGTTGATTGCATATGCACTTGCGGTTCGCCCGCTTTACGACAATCTCGGAAGGCTGATAGGCCAACTCGCGGGACTGTTCCTGCTCGCGCAAGTAAGTGGTCGATTCGACCGCGATTTCGAGGCGGTAACAACACCGATCGAACGTGCTCGCGAGTGTTCCGATGCGATTCGATCTATTGCAGCGCCAAAGGGGGCCTCACGTCGCCATTGGGCGCTGTGTCGTGCAATGTCCTTGGTCGGTGAAGTGACGGACCAGTTCGCGAGCACGACGTATGGGCAAGAACATGTCCGCGAACAGGTGTCGGCGTGGACGGATCAACTCAAACGCGCTAACGCGCTCGTGCGTTTGGCGTCTGACGCATCGCTCGGCCTCAATCCCGTGGACTTCAGCCAAGCCTGCTGCTGTTGCAGCGGCTGAGTATATCCATATGGAAACGAGTCATGACAATAACAGGAGATAAGCATGGGTGCAGGCTATTCGGTGTGGGTACTCGAGTACAGCTATGTCACGAATTACCATAAGAGCGGAGTGATTTACGGTGCGCATAACGAGGGATATGTAAAGCTGCCCTATTGCTATGTGCTGATCAAGGGGAACGGCCACGTCGTAATGGTTGATGTGGGATACAACCACAAGGAGTACGGCGGAATGCTCGGCGACCGCTTCGGCGTCGAGAACTGGCACTCGCCCAGAGATGTTCTGGCGGAATGCGGCGTGAAGCCCGAAGACGTTGATACTGTGTTCATCACGCATGCACATTTCGACCACCTCGGTAATACGGATGATTTCCCGAACGCAACCTTCTACATCCAGGAGCGCGAGCTGTCGAAATGGATCTGGGCCATGTCGTTGCCAGACCGCATGCGTTGGCTGATGGGGGCTGTCGACCCTTCGGACATCCTGCGCGCAGTCGACCTCGCGAGACAGGGACGCCTGGTAGTGGTTGAGGGAGATCGCGAAGACGTGCTGCCGGGCATCGACCTTCATGCGGCGTTTGACAGTCATACCTACGGCAGCCAGTGGGTGCATGTTCGCAACGATGGCCGCGTTCCCTCACAAGACAGTTGGGTGCTGGCAGGCGACCTTGTCTACGTGTTCGAAAACCTGGAGTTCGATGGTGCCTCGATTGGCGTCGAAAAGATGTACAACCCCGTAGGCCTCGCTGTGGGAAGCCAGACCAATCTCCTTCTTGCCACCGAAGAGATGATGAAGTCTGTGCAACACGAAATGCGACGCGTCATTCCGATCCACGAGGAGCGCCTGCGCGACACGTTCCCCTCGCGAATTACCAGGAACAACCTTCGGATCAGCGAGATATGTCTGTCTGCCGATCACGACTCAATGGTCAACTGAAATATGAAATCCACAATTGACTTCAATATGCCCGTAGCCATTGTTGGTGCGGGCCTGGTTGGCGCAGGCTGGGCAATTGCCTTTGCCCGCGCAGGCCTGTCGGTGCGTATCTTCGACAACGATCCCCGTATCTCAGAGCAGGCGATTCCGTGGGCGGTAGAGCAATTGAATGCCATGAAGGCACACGGCCTGCTCGAGCAATCGCCGGAAGAGGTGGCCGCAAGTCTGACCCGGGTAACGTCACTTGCCGAGGCGGTTGCCGGCGCGGCATACGTACAGGAATCTGTACTTGAGCGCGTGGACGTGAAACGCAGGCTGATGGAAGACATCGATCGCGTCGCAGACGGCAACGTCATGGTTGGCAGCTCGAGTTCCGGCATTCCCGCCTCGGCCTTTGCTAGCGACTTGGGGATCTCGCCTCGGGTGCTGATCGCTCATCCGGTCAATCCCCCTTATCTCGTACCCGTCGTCGAACTCGTACCGTCCAGCCAGACATCGGAAGAGACTGTCACGTTCGTCGACAAGCTGATGGCTGGCATTGGACAGAGCGTTGTGCACGTGCGCAAGGAAATCGAAGGATTCGTGCTCAATCGTCTTCAGGCGGCATTGCTGCGCGAGGCATGGGCATTGCACCGCGAGGGAATTGCGAGTTGCGAGGACATCGACAAGACCGTGCGTGACGGGTTGGGCTGGCGATGGTCATTCATGGGGCCATTTGAAACCATCGACCTCAATGCGCTCGGCGGCGTGGCCGACTACGCCAACAGGCTTGGGCCGCTCTACTACTCGATAGCCCAGTCGCGGATCGCGGACGGCCCATGGGATGCGCAGTGGATAGCCCAGGTGGAGAAAGATCGCCGTCAGCACTTGTCGATGCAAGATCTGGCCAAACGCAGGGATTGGCGCGATGAGCGGCTAATGGAGTTCGCCGCACAGCGACGCTCCGCAGCAGGACGCTAAGCCGGTTAGATTGCCGTGTGGGAGACAACCGCCGTCATCAGAACGGGGGGATATAGGCAGGCCCTTGTGGTGCGACCGCCGTACCGCCCGCGGTTGGTATTCCAAGTATCGTCTGGAGACACAATGTCGTTCGTCATCATCGCCGCATCGCTGGCGTTTCTCATGTTTGCTGCCTACCGCGGCTTTAGTGTCATTCTGGTTGCCCCGCTCGCGGCACTTGGCGCAGTCCTGCTGACGGAACCTGCCGCGGTTGCGCCCGTCTTCTCTGGAATCTTCATGGAGAAGATGGTCGTATTCGTGAAACTCTACTTTCCTGTCTTTCTGCTCGGTGCCGTTTTCGGGAAAGTGATCGAACTGGCGGGTTTCTCCGAAGCCATTGTTCATGCGGCAATCCGCTATATCGGCCGCTCCCGCGCGAATGCAGTCATCGTCGCGGTCTGTGCATTGCTCACCTATGGTGGCGTCTCGCTGTTCGTTGTCGTGTTTGCGGTTTATCCCTTCGCTGCGGAACTCTACCGACAGAGCAATATTCCGAAGAGACTGATGCCAGGCGCGATCGCCCTGGGGGCGTTTTCGTTCACCATGGATTCGTTTCCCGGCACCCCGCAAATCCAGAACATCATTCCGACGAACTTCTTCAAGACAACAGCGTGGGCGGCGCCCGGCCTCGGCATTGCAGGATCGCTGTTCATCGTCATCGTCGGGCTCGCATTCCTTGAGTGGCGACGCCGCGCCGCGATGGCAAAGGGCGAAGGATATGGGACGGCCCTTGTCAATGAACCGGAGAGAGTGGTATCACGCGTACTTCGACATCCGCTCGTGGCCATCGCGCCCCTGTTGCTCGTTGGTGTTGCAAACTTCGCATTCACCCGCGCGATTCCTGCCTGGTACGGACCGACATATACGATTGCACCGGATGTCCTGCCGGGCCTTCACTCCCCGGTGACGACTACGATCAACTCCGTCCTGGCAATCTGGTCCGTGGAAGTCGCTCTGCTTCTGGGCATTCTGCTGGTTGTTGCCACCGCTTTCCGCGAACTGCGTGACCGGTTTGCAGCTGGAACCAAGGCTGCGGTCGCCGGGGCGTTGCTCGCGTCAGTCAACACCGCTTCGGAATACGGTTTCGGAGGTGTCGTCGCCACGTTGCCGGGCTTTGCTGCTGTCATCGGCACGCTCGGGAGTATCCCCAACCCGCTTGTAAAGGCCGCGGTGTCTGTCAGTGCCCTCGCAGGCATGACGGGTTCGGCGTCGGGCGGGATGAGCATAGCCCTCGCTGCGATGTCAGATCTGTTCGTGAAAGGTGCACAAGCCGCGCAAATCTCGCTCGAGGTGCTTCACCGCGTCGTGGCAATGGCGAGCGGAGGCATGGATACGCTGCCGCATAACGGTGCCGTCATCACATTGCTTGCAGTGACCGGTCTGACGCACCGGGAATCCTATCGTGACATCTTTGCGATCACGATGATCAAGACGCTCGCCGTATTCTTCGTGATTGGTCTCTATTACTCATTCGGTGTGGTTTGAGAGAGGACTCACGGCTGTCGCCCGAGGCAGCACGTGCAAGCATGCACGTTCATATTTTCAATGAATCAGGAGCAAACCATGGATCAAAAGGTCGCCCTAGTTACGAATACCTCTGGCTACGCCGGTCCGCCTGCGGTGGCCGCATTGCTGCAAGCAGGCTTCCGCGTTTTCGTGCAAGACGACACATTCACCGTCCAGGATGACTGGAACAAGTTCGTCGCCTTGCATCCGGGTGCAGAACTTCTGAGCGCCGAAACGCCTGAGCTCCTGCTTGAGGCAGCATGGCAAAAAGCCGGTCGCGTCGACGCCATCGTCAGCAATGACCATTACCCGGCGATACACCGATCCTCGACCGATGTATCGCTGGATGACCTCCGGCAGACGCTCGAAATGCTTGTGGTCCGGCCGTTCGCACTAGTGAGGGCTGCAATCCCTCATTTCAAGGCCCAGGGCGGCGGGAACGTCGTCATGATCACCTCATGCCGAACGCATCTTCCGATGTATGGCGCGGCAATTCCCGATGCGGCCAGGGCTGGAGCAAATGCCCTGCTTCGTTCTTTTGCCATTGAACTTGCCCCGCTCAATATTGCAGTGAACGCAGTCGCCCCAAACTTCCTTTACAGCGAAGCCTACTACCCGCGCGCCGTTTTCATCGACGCCCCGGCCGGGAGGGAATACGTGAAGTCAGAGGTACCTGTGGGTCGACTTGGTCATCCCGAGGAAATCGGCGATCTGATTCGGTACCTGGCATCAACCCAGTCTCGCTTCCTGACCGGTGCGGTGGTCGATTTCTCCGGTGGATGGCCGGCAGCAAAGGTCCGCCCCGGGAGCTGACACCTACCTTGTCCCGTAGCCAGGCCCGCAATCAATTTTTTACAAGTCCCGCAGCCAAGCCCGGTATACGATGCATCAGTCTTGGGGGAATCCTCCACCGGTCGAGTATGAGGAAAGGACTAACATGGAGCGACGTGTCTATCTGCGCAGTGACGATCTCGATATGAATGTCGACGTGGTGGGGTGTAGCCAGGCTGTCGATGGCACTTTCCATGTTGAATTGTCTGCAACGCTCATTCATCCCCACGGCGGCGGGCAGCCATCGGACGTCGGCACGATCGGGCAGGCTAGCGTGATTCGGGTCATTCAGGTGAATGACGACGTGATCCACATCTGCGACCGGGAGGAGCCAATCGGTAGTGCCTGTATCCAGGTATCTTCACCTCATCGCGTGCTGCACGCGCGACTGCACTCGGCTGGTCATCTGATAGGTTATTGCGGTGAACGACTGGGCTGGAAGGCCGTGAAGGCCCATCACTGGCCGGGCGAGGCGCGCGTCGTTTTCGAAGCGGGGCAAGGCATGGAGTTGATGACTGCCGACACAATCGAGCGACTTGCCAATGAGCAGGTTGCTGCCGCCTCGCCGCGCTACACGTTTCAGGAAGGACAAGTCTGAACCGCCCCGGGTTTAGTGGAGGCTCCAACTCTTGAGAGAATGAAGCCTATGAGCAAGCAAACCAAGTTTTCCCCCGAGGTCCGAGAGCGGGCCGTACGTCCGGTTCGAGAGCAACGTAGCGAGCATCCGTCGCTGTGGGCGGCAGTCGAATCCATTGCACCGATGATCGGTTGCACGAGCCAGACGCTGCTAGGTCAAGCAAGAGCAAGTCGAGAGCGGCGAGCGCGACGGCGTGACCACGTCGGAGCGTGAACGCCTCAAGGCGTTGGAGCGCGAGGTAAAGGAACTGCGCCGAGCCAACGAGATCCTGTATCTGGCGAGCGCGTTTTTCGCCCAGGCGGAGCTCGACCGCCGTCTGAAGTCCTGAAGGCCTTTGTCGATCAGCACCGCGACGTCTTCGGGGTCGAGCCGATCTGCAAGGTCTTGCGGATTGCCCCGTCGGGCTATCGGCGCCACGCCGCGCGGCTTCGCGATCCATCGCGGCGCTCTGCACGAGCCAAACGCGATGAACTGCTGCGGCCCGACGTCAAGCGAGTCCGGCAGGCCAACATGCGGGTCTACGGGGCCGATAAGGTCTGGAAGCAGTTGAACCGCGAGAGCATAACGGTGGCGCGCTGCACGGTCGAGCGGCTGGTGAAGCAGCAGAGTTTGCGTGGGGTGATTCGCGGCAAGCGGGTTCGCACGACGATTCCCGATACGACAGCAGCGCGCCCGCTGGATCTCGTCAATCGTCAGTTCGGGGCCGAGCGGCCGAACCAGCTCTGGGTTTCGGACTTCACCTACGTTTCGACGTGGCAGGGTTAGCTTTACGTTGAGTTTGTGATCGACGTGTTCGCCCGGCGCATCGTCGGCTGGCGTGTCAGCTCGTCGATGACCACGGACTTCGTTCTGGACGCACTTGAACAGGCGCTTTACGCTCGCCAGCCCGGCAAGGATGGATCTCTCATCCACCACTCCGACAGGGGTTCGCAAGGCGAATTCAACCGGTCGTTGCAACACCTCCATCAAACGAGGAGTTGCAATGGGAAAACGCAAACATGGTCGTTGCCGCAGGAGCATCCGTCCTGCCCTTGGCTCAATTGGTCATCCGGGTGCTGGCCTCAAAGGAGAACTGCAGCGATTCTGGAAGCCGCTTATTCTCGGCACCGCGTGGGCGCTTCTATATACCGCGAAAGGGGGGCTGCGAATGCCTCGCGTTGTTCCCGCTGTTCACCGCCGGCAAGTCGTTTGAACGGCGGCGGCATCAATTTTGCTTTAAGAAACGCCGGGAGCTGCAAAAAATCTGTTCCTCCGGCCGACACTTGAAGCAATTTTGCGCCTTCCCCTAACGCTTCGGTCAGCCCTCGGTAAGGTCCAGGCCGACAAGGCGAGGCGAGCCGATGGTCCCCCGTTGACGTCATTTCTAACATAACGCCCGTGCAGCGAAAAACTGACTCGACTGTTTGGCGGGGGCGAAACGTACCCCACGGCCTGTTCTTCCCCGCCCTGATAGAAGGTGACCCATTTGCCGTCGCTGATGCATTGGGCGCCAGGGCAGACCTCATCATGGCCATTGGGAACGTCCAGCGGGAAGGGCGCGCGTGGCGTGGCCCAGTAGCGGCCGGTCGGTAAGGCCTCGATCGCTTTTCAGGACATTCTCTTCAGTACCGCCATGCGCTGTCACTCAACGTGCTATTTAACCCTGCTGCGGCGAAACCTATTATGTCAATCCTGCAACGGCATGGCACCGTCCCGAGAGATCCTCGTGTAGTCTCCCTACCCGTCACCTCCTGCTACACGGTTCAATTTAGCCATGGGGCAATACCTCCAAGTTGCAGTCCGAGCCTTCGGCGTCAGCGCCATCCTTGTGATCGTCGCCGTTGCCTCCCGGCAAGTATATCTGCGGGTCGCTGCTGAGGCTGGTAGTGCCGGCGGTGAAGAGGATCCCGCAGCGATGATGTTGATCCGATGCGAGGCCATGCACAGCCGCCTGCAGAATCGGCCTGTTTCCGAAGACGCTGCGGACGCTGACGAGGTGCCGCGTGCCCGGTGTATGGAGTCCTGAGCCCGCAGCAAACCTAGGCAGTCTGCAGTTCACGCTCCGTATGTGACGCTAATGGGCCGTCCCGCCTGCCGGCCCTGGTTCCATTTGACTCCGGAATCACGGCCGGCGCGTATGTGGCCGGCAAGCGGCTGGGCCGGGACCTCCCCCGCAAGCGCCCCTCGCACGCGCCCAGTCTTGGCGAATATCCTCCCCAAGGGGGCCTACCGCTGCGGGGCGACAAGGTGAACATCAGAGGTGCGTCATGCCGAGCGGCAAGCCAATGCTGCAACCCTGGCGCGGCTGGGGGCCTGGGGGGCGGAGCTGGAGGCAGCTGGCCGTCCGCTGATGGAGCTACGTACCCAATTCTCGACCGAACAGGAACGGGCGCGCGGCGGAAGGCCGGTGGCCAAGGGCCGATCACGAATGAAGAACCGAGTGCGCCGGCGCTCCCCCTCAAACCACATGACGGTAACGATGGCAATGGAAATTGAGCGGGCGGACGCGATCCGCTGGATCCGGGCGCAGATGCTCGAGTACGGGCTGACGATGGAAGAGTTGGAGGCGGCCGGGTGCTTTGCGCCGCCGCCGAGCCCGCGCCCGGTCTGCTACAGCAATGCCGAGGGGCTGAGTTGGGACGGGACGGGCGAGATGCCGGACTGGCTGCGGCGGGCGGTCAATGCCGGGCAGACGGTAGAGTTTTTTCGCGTCAGGTAGCACAAGAAATCGACCCTGCTAATTTCGAGACCTGCGACGGCGCCGAGAATTGGGTACGACGAGGTGGGGCCCATGCTCGATGGCGTGAGGTTGGGGGCATGCCAAGATTCGCCCAAACCGCTATCAAATGCGCGCGTCCCTCGCGGTGTGGCGACAACTCCCGGGCGCCTGCCATGGCCCTTGTGATAGCGGGCACATCCCCTTCCTGCAAAAAATGAGCCGTGAACTGCCGGCCTAAACTTCCTTCGTGTCGAATATGAGCATGTCAACGCCGGCCTGGGCAAAATTGGCCACGTCAGTTGCTGCTGCTGCGCCCTCAGGCGAAGCCATTGCCCGCTGGATCGCCGCCAGCGAATCGAAGTTCAGCACCGCAACCAGGTGAAATGGCGAATCGCCGGCCGGGCTTGTAACTGGGCCGCTGCTGACCTCGTAGCGTCGCAGGCCGGCGATCTTCTTGGCGATCGGAACATGGGTCGAGAAGTAATAGGAATCGAACGCCGCCGTGTCCGCAGGCTTCTTGTATAGCACCACCAGCTTTGCCATCGTGGTTTCTCCAAACGTGAGTTAGATAGAGCCTGAGTTTGCTCCTGTAGCTTTCCTATAGCGTGTGAACCCCTTTTCCGTCAGGACACGTATTGTCCGGTGCGCTTGATGCATAACGGTACAAAACTGTGGTTCGCAGCGGGTTCCGGCGTGGGTCGACAGGGGCATGGCTTGGGGCACGCGCTGTGGAACGCTACGAAGTCACGCCCCCCCGCCATTCCATCCTTCGGGGTCGGGCGCTTGATGGACAACTAGCTACAGCTATTACGGCCGCTGTGCCGAGAGCGCTCCGTTTGCTCTTCGGTACAAGCTGACTGACTCTTAACGAATGCGGCGCACGGCTTCGAGCATGGAATGCCCCTGACTTGTCAGGCGGGGGTAGGCATCGCCGGTATCATGACCATGCTCCAACGTGACCAGCTTGTGAACCAACAAGGTGTCCAATTGCTCGGGCTCGAGGTCGTCGATCTCCTGCGTGTCGCCAAGCAGCAGTAGCGCGGCGATTTCATGCGGACTTAGCATCTCGGCCTCCTTTGTCGCGGTTGGAAAAACGAACTACGACTGCTTCCCCGAGCTCGATTCCACAGTGGACGGTGGCGACGGCAGTGGGTCATCGGTGCGAGGAACTGGGAGCGTGCACCGAACGGCCACAATAGACTTCTTTATCGCCGGCATCAAGTCAGATATATGCGGCAATGCCGCAAAGTGAAGCAGCGCCAGAGCCTGTCACCGCCGACGGTGGATTGGTACGCCCCGCGTTCGCGCGAGCGGTGGATCCCGGTCTGGAGGCCCTTCGAGGGCCCGCTGTCGTCGCGCGCGCAGGGCTACGCGCTCGGGGTGCTCAACAACCTCTACCGCTTCCTGGCCGACCAGAACTACCTGATGGGCGATTCCTGGCACGGCATCCACGTGCCGCGCAAGGCCCGGCCGGCACTGGACGTGGGGCGCAGCCTGACCGAGGACCAATGGACGTTCGAGCTGGCCCAGCTCGATGCACTGCCGCCCATCTCGGCCCACCAGCGCCTGCAGGTCGTCTTGCCGCTGCGGCACGCCACCCGCCTGCGCTTGTCGGAAGTGGTCGCTGCCACCACCGGCCATCTGGAGTGGGTCAACCTGCCCGGTGCTGGCCACCGCGCCGGCACCAAGAAGCGGATCGAGGGCCGGTGTCTGGAAGTGGTGGGCAAGGGCAACAAGCTGCGCCGCGTGCCAGTGCCGCCGGGGGCGATCGCGCGGCATGGGGCGTATCTGGTGGCGCGCGGCCATCCGGCCGACCGGGGAGCCAACCGGGTCCCGGGCGGCGTCACGCTGCTCGGCCACACCACCGACCTGGGCGAGCGGGCGCCGTGGGCCGGTGCGCACACCGCCGCCAACCCCGTCGGTTCCGCAGCCGAGATCAGCGCCGTCACGCTCGCCAAGCAGATCAAGAGGTTCCTGATGACTGTGCCGGCACGCTGCATCTCGCCGATCCGCGCCGCGCGGATCGGCTGGAGGCCGCCAGCACGCACTGGCTGCGGCATACACACATTTCGCATGCGCTGGCGGCCGGCGTGCCGATCGAGGTGATGCAGCAGAATGCCGGCCATGGCTCGCTGGCGACGACCAGCCGCTACGTGACGACCGAGGACGCGCGGCGCATGGAAGCGATGCAGGCCGTGTGGGATGCCGGCAATGATGATTGATTGTGCGGCCCAAATCGTTGCACCTTTCCGACTACCAAAACGTTATACCTATATCTCTTGAGATTGAGCGCGCCGCAGCCACGGTGTGGATCCGTGTGCAGATGGCCAGGCACGGTCTGACCTTGACCGACCTGCAGGCGGCCGGCTGCTTCGCCGAGAAGGCACCGCCGCCGGTTCCCGAGCCGGCGCGCACCTACCGCAACGCCGAAGGGCAAAAATGGGACGGGCAGGGCGAGATGCCAGTCTGGTTGCAGTGGGCGGTCAACGCGGGGCAGTCGCCCGAATTCTTCCGGGTCTAGTTGTGCCGTGCTCCAATCTCCGGCTAAAGGGCGATGGATGACCGATCACGCGAAGAACTCGCGCTTCGCGCCGCCAATCGCCGTATTGACGGGGCGCAAAGAAGAATCACCAAAATGAACGGTAACGTACAGCGCCTTCGTGCAAACGGAACCGTAAGCTCCGACGCAGACGAGCTGCCATCTGAGTCCGGTGCTCGGCCACATCCCGGCGACGATCTCGGTCGTACGGCTGGGCGACTGAGCCCTTCCGCCTTTCGCCACCATGCATCCGCGAGACGTCTGTCGTCAAGCTTGCAGGTGCCTCCCAGCCTCGCGAAGCGTCAACGCGGAAAGGCTGTAGCGATGGGCGGCGAGGAATGCTGACACTGCATCCGGATTCCAGTTCGCGTAGTCGCGCAGGGCCCAGCCGATCGCCTTACGGATGAAGAAGTCGGTCTCCGGCGCCAACGTTCGCGCGTAGCGGAAGAGCCGCGCCTCGTCCGTCTCTAGCCGCCAGCCCAGTTGGTGGAGCATCGCGACGCGCCGCACCCACGGCGAGTCATGCCCGAGCCAAGCATCAGCGCAGGCCTGCGCGTCGGCATCGGTTTTTCGCTCGCGCGCGATCACGGTGCCGATCGTAACGGCGAGGCTGTCGACTGTGTCCCACCATGGCTCGGACTGGGCGAGCGCGAGGATCGGCGCGATCCGCGTGGCATCGAACCGGGCAGCGTATTTGCGCAGCAGATCCGCGGCTGCATAGCGGTACTCGCGCTCGGGTTCGCGCCACAGCAGTTGCGCGACGGCCACCCATTCGCGGTCGCGCCACGGCACGGTCGGCAGGGCGCGCAGCGCTCGCCGGCGGGCCGGCGTGGGAATGCCGAGAAACGGAAACTGATCGCGCATGTAGGCGCGCATTTGGGCAGCGGCGGCCGGATCGGCCAGCGGCTGCAGCGCGCGGCGGATGTGCCCGACGTAGGTCTCGGGAGTGATGTCAGTGGGGAGAGTTGGCCGTTCTGCCGTCATGCCTGTTGGCTCCGATGCTTGTGCATAGCACGAATGGTATGAACATCCGTTGCGGTATGGGGGTGAACAGCTACGACGACGTTGTGAACACTGCCTCCGTCAGGCAGATGTCGGCCATCAGCGTTCGCTCCACTTTGTCAGCGCGAAGCGGTCACTCGCCGTATATCATCAAGGCACCAATGCTTGGCTTCAAGGACTTTCGCTGCGCGCGCACCTTGCTGGGCGGCATCGAGCTCATGCATATGATCGCCAAGGGCCAGATGCAGTGCCACGAAGGGAGCAATCCGTCGGCCGCTGACCAATTCTATGCCTTAGCCGCCTGAGCGAATCCCAACGCCCCCACTTCGCTCGTCGCCGCGTCCTTATCGCGACAGAGCCCCTTGGCGGGTACTTTCGTGCGGAGTCTGGCGCTTGATGGCCCGATGGTCTCGCTCGACGATGTTGTTCAGATACTCGACCTGTCGAATGGCGATGGGAGCCTCCTGCTCGGCGTTGATGTCGCGCAAGGCCGCCAGGTTGACCGGGCTGCCGTCGATGGTCACTGAATCGGGCTGGCCGTTGTGCGCGATGGCCTTCTCGAAAAAGCGCCGCGCCGCGGCCTTGTCTCGCTGGGCGCGCAGCAGGAAGTCGATGGTATGGCCGGCCTTATCCACCGCTCGGTACAGGTATTTCCACTGACCGCGCACCAGGATGTAGGTTTCATCCATGCGCCAGCTTTTGCCCACCGGGCGCTTGTGAGAGCGAAAGATCTTGCTCAACGCCGGCAGCAACTTCAGTGCCCAGCGGTGCACGGTCGAATTGTCCACCGAGACGCCACGCTCGGCCATCATCTCTTCGAGATGTCGCAGGCTCAGCGGATAGGCCACGTACCAGCGCACACAGGTCAGCATCACCTCCAGCGGGTAATGCAAACGCTTCAAGACCTTCGCCACTTCCGGGTTCATGACTGCCACCAACGCTTGCTGAGTCCGACACCAGCATATTCTATCGAAGGCTTACTGCGACAGAACCTCCGTGACGACCTTAGCTGCCAACTAATGCGCAGCCTTGGGCTCCGCCCACGCTGCGCATCAATCGATGATCGGCTTAGTTCATGACACAGCAAAATGAAGGAAATGGTTTGGCCGAAAAAATTTGCCTGCCTCTCACCATGGTAGCCGAACCTTGACGCTATCCCGATGCTCTGCGATATAGAGCGAGGGCAGGAAGCGGGAAAGGAAGGTGAATTCGTTGTAGCAGTGCATGAGCAGTGCCTGTCCGAATACATCGGGAAATGCCGCCTTGATCTCCTCGGCGTCATGCCCTTGCGCGGGCATATCTTCGCCAAGGTAGAAATGACTTCTCAGCGTCATTCCCGATGGCGTATCGCGCCCCATGTGCAACAGCCGGCCGCCAAGTATTTCGCCGCTGCCAGTGCGGCCAGGCGCATCCCCCATGCCTACGCGGCCGCAAACCGCCGCGCTGACGGCACCCCGATCCCTGGCATCGTCGTACGCCGCGCCATCGAAATACTCATGGGGATGACGAAACTGAATCGCGAGCTTTTCCGCTGGCGATCCGGAGAAGTGCTCCTCGACGAGATGAATGGACCCGATATGTGTCCCATCTTGACCCTCTGCCCACTCGCTGGAGACATGGTCGGCCGGATGCCACCAGATGTACTGCTGCGTATTTGGGCGAAAGCGGAACCACCATTCAAACATTTCCCCCGTACAGCCGTGTAGTTCCGTGCGGCAGGCCACGTGCAAGACGCCGCTCGCAAGACGTTCATAGCCGGTCTCCAGAGCAAGCGGAGCCGGATCGAGCAAGGCGTGCGCTTCAGATAAATCCATCCCAATCTCCTTCAGAAAAAAAGAACACCAACTAACTGTCACCTTAAAACCGCGTGGCCATCCCGATACGCCCGATCGCCTGACTGGATCCGGACGACGCCGCGTCTGGCCCGAAGAGTCCGTTGATCCATGCCTGCGCGCCGTGGTCGCCGGCAGCATGCTGGTAGACGCCTTCCAGGTAGACCGAGGTACGTTTCGACAGCGCATACATCAAGGTCGACGTGATCTGTTGCGCTTTGTTGTGGCTGAGCCGTGCATTTCCCTTCATCCACTGGTAGTTGGCGCCAAGTGTCAGGACGCCGGAGACGGTCCAGTTTGCGCCCGCCTCCACGACGTTCACCATTGCACCGGAGAGTGTGTTGCGCGTGTTCGTGTAAAGAATGTGGGCCAGCACCGAAGGAAATCCATAGTGCGCGCCCACGCCAACGTTGCGTATGCCATCTCGGCCATTATTGATCGCGCTGTAGCGCGCGTCCGTGACTGCAGCGCCAAGCGTCAGCGGGCCGCGCTCATAATTCACTCCGGCGCTGGCGGTCCGCCCGGAGGTTATCGAGCCCGCGACCTCACCGAAACCATACAAGGCGCCAAGAGTGAAGCCTCCAGTTGACGGTGTCACATATTTGACGGAATTTGCTACGCGCGTGGAGGCGCCGACGCGATCGAAGTCGGTCGCTCCCGTTGGATTATTCGGAATGCCGAGGCCAGTGAACGGACCATTCCGGAAATTGTAGAATCCGCCATATAGCAGGCCACCGTCAAGACCGGCGAACAATAGGGATTCAGTCATGAAGTCGTACTGGTTTCCCAGGGAAATTTTCCCCCAGGATGCATTGCCAAGACCGACAAGTGCCTGCCTGGCGAAGAGCGAGCCGTTCGACGGAATCGTTGCTCCATTGTCATTGCTGAACTGGCTGGCCAGTTCAAAGAATACTTTGCTGCCACCGCCAATGTCCTCGTTCCCGCGCAGCCCAAAAATGCTCGGCACATACACCCCCGTATCGAGCAATACGCCCCGTTTACCGGATTGATTGCTTACATACGTCACACCGGCATCGAGCATGCCGAACAGGGATACGCTGCTCTGGGCGCAAGCGCCGGCACCGAATCCAAGACACGGCAGCGCCAACAGCCATCTTGCCTTCACTGTCTTCGTTGTCTTCATCGTCGTCTCCTCCTTGTATTCTTGTAAGCTGGGCTGCGAGCGCGAACTGCGGCGCGCCCCATGGAACGTGGCGCCATCACGTATCGGTCATCACCGGTTGCCAGCAACTTCCGCTGCCCGCCGTTCACCCTCCCGCGCAGACGGGGCACTGGGGTACTCGGCCGGAAGGTGCCAGCGCGTGGGCAGAAATGCGATGCCGCGGCGCGAGGCTAGTTCCCCCCAGATTCCCCTTGGATAGAAACGCATCACGACGATGCCGATCAATCCCAGGAGAATCAGGTAAGTGCTACCGGTATCGGCGAGGTACTGCCGCATCACGAAATAGGCGATGCAGCCGATGATCGGGCCCTCAAGCGTGCCGATTCCGCCAATCACGACGATGAAGATGATGTAGCCGGTCCAGTTGATGTCGAATGCGGAAGCTGGCGAAATACGCAGCTTGGTCAGGAAGATAAACGCGCCCAGCATGCCGTAGGCAGCGCTGATCACGATATAGACAGCGAACTTGAGGTGCCGCTGATGAATCCCCACGGTTGACGCCGCGCTCTCGTTGTCTCGTATCGCGCAGAGCGCGAGACCATACTTCGACCTGAGCATGCGGTACGCGCCATAGTTCACCGCGACGGCAAGCAGCAGGGCGATGAGATAGAGCAGCATGTCGCGGCTCATCCAGCCGAGGTCAAGGGAGCGCGCCGCATCCAGGGGAATGCTGATTCCAGACCCCGCTCCAAGCGCGCTCGCTTGCGAAAATGCCAACCGGAACACCTCGGCGATCACCCAGGTCCCGATCGCCAGGTATGGTCCGGCCAAGCGAAAGACCGCAAATGCGACGATGCACGCCATGCCAGCAGCGCACAACCCGGCTAGGACAATCGACGCCAGTGGCGGCATATTGAAGAAGATCGCCAGGGCAGAGAGGACATACCCCCCACTGCCAAGGTAGGCCTGCTGTCCGAGCGACATGAATCCGCCATAGCCAGCCAGGATATTCCAGAGCTGTGCGAGCGCGACGAAATAGAAGAACTCGACGAGCATGGACTGCTGTCCTGTATCGAGAACGAAAGCCAGTGCGGCCAGCGCAACGGTCGCGGCAGCAAAGGCGCCGTCGGTGCGCGAAAACCTCGGCGCGCCAGCCGGCAGCGTCAAGGGAGATGTCAGGTGTGCGCTCATTGGTTGCCTCGTTGGGGAAAGAGTCCGTTGGGCGCGATCAGCAGCACCACGAGAAACAACAGATGGCCGGCAAGGAGTTGCCAGTCGGGGTTTAGCGATCCGCCGACGCTCTGTGCGACGCCGAGCGCGATGCCGCCGGCAAGGGTGCCCCACAGCGAACCCAGCCCGCCGATGACCACGGCTTCAAACGCAAAGATCAACCGGTCCGGTCCGCTGGCAGGATCGAAGCTCGCCCGCGTCCCCATGAAGACTGCGGCGATGCCGACGACGGCCATCGACATGCCGGTCGCCAGTGCGAACAGGTTGCGGTGATTGATACCCATCCAGCCAGCCGCCTCCGCGTCATCGGAGGTTGCCCTGAATGCCCGTCCGATGGCGGTGCGTCGCAACATGAACTGGAGCGCGCCAAGAACGGCAATGGCCGCCATCAGCGTGATCACCGGGAGGATGCCGACGGCGATGCCTCCGCCGAGAGGCAGGCTCATTATCTCGATCGCGCCGCCAGGAAGCTTCCTGGAGTCCGCCGAGAATATATCCAGGAGACCATTCTGCAGGACGATGGACAGGCCGAACGTCAGCAGCATCGGACGCAGCACGTTGGCGCCCATGGCGCCGTTCAGTAGCGCGCGCTGCAAGACATAGCCGATCGCAAACATGAACGGGACGGTTAGCAGCAGCGAGGAAAATGAAGTTTCTGCCCCCGGGATGCGAATGGCAAAGGCAAGGAATGCCGCCAGCACGATCAGGTCACCGTGCGCGACGTTGACCAACCGCATGACACCGAAAATGAGCGACAGCCCGCTAGCATACAAGGCGTAGAGGCCGCCCAGAAGAATGCCCTGAACGATCACATCGATCCAGCCCATCATTTTTTTTCTCCAAAGTATGCGCGTCCGATCTCTTCCTTGCTGGCCGACGCAGATTTGCCGGACAGCGTGACCCGCCCCTTCTGCATGCAGTAGTAGCGGTCCGAGAAGCGAAGCGCCTGATGAATATCCTGCTCGACGATCAGCAGGGTCGTGCCTTCCTCCTTGAGGGTTGCGAGGTGGCCATACATCTCTCGAATGATCTTGGGCGCTAGGCCCAGCGACAGCTCATCGCACATCAACATGGAGGGGTTCGACATGAGCGCACGCCCGATGGCGACCATCTGCTGCTCGCCACCGCTCAGGGACGTCACGTTCTGCCGGCGCCGCTCTGCGAGTCGGGGAAACATCGTATAAACGCGTCCCAGATTCCACGGACCCCGCCGCCTGGCGTACGCCCCGATTTGCAGGTTCTCCTCCACGCTCAGGCTCGGAAACATGCGGCGCCCCTCGGGAACGAGCGCAATGCCCTTGCGTACCACTTCCGCCGCACTGTCGTGTCCGAGACTGTGTTCGCGCAGGCGGATCGCGCCGTGCCTGACAGGGAGCGCTCCCGAGATTGCCTTGAGCAAGGTCGATTTCCCGGCGCCATTCGCACCGATGATCGCCACCGACTCGCCTTGCCGGATCTCCAGGCTCAGGGCGAACAGCGCCTGAAAGTCACCATAGTACGCATCGAGTTCATGAATGCTAAGCATGGGCTTCCACCTCAAGACCCAGATACACATCCCGCACCGCGGCGCTGTTCATCACAGCCGACGGTTCGCCTTCCATGAGCTTCTTGCCGAAGCTCAGCACCATCAGCCGCGAGACAACCGCCAGGAGCGCGTGCACGACGTGCTCGATCCAGATGATGGCGGTGCCGTGGGCGTGGATGCATTGAATGGTTGCAACCAGCTCCGCCGCCTCGCCCTCCGTCAGACCGCCTGCAATTTCGTCGAGCAACAGGACCTTCGGGCGGGTCGCCAGCGCTCGCGCCAGTTCCAGTCGCTTGCGTTCGAGCAGCGACAGCGCAGCCGCCGGTTTGTCGGCATGCCGGAGCAACCCGGTCAGTGCCAGCGTTTCGTAGCAGTGCTGCTGGGCACGGCGCGCGTCCATCCTGGCGCCAAAGAACGCGCCTACGAGCAGGTTTTCATATACCGTCAGCTGGGAAAAGGGCCGGGGGATCTGGTACGTTCGCCCGATCCCGGCAATCGCCCGCTCGTTTGGAGAGGCATTGGTGACGTCCCGCCCTTCCAGCAGGATACGGCCGCTGTCCGCGCGGATGTTGCCGCTCAGCAAGTTGAAGAAGCTGCTCTTTCCCGCACCGTTTGGGCCAATGACGCCCAGCGCTTCGGCGTGACCGAGCGTGACGGACAAATTGTCGGCGACCGTCACCGCGCCGAATCGCTTCACCAGCATTTCGGCGGAAAGGACACAATGATCCATACGACCCCTCAGTTGAGAATTTCCAGGCGCCTCTGCACTCCGACATCCTTCGCAAGCGTTGCGCTCACGATCTGCAGATCCAGTGGATGCCTGTTGCCCGCGGTCCATTGCGCACCTACCAGCGACGTCTTGGTGACGTTCTTGACCGGGCTTCCGGTCCACTTGACGGGACCGACGGCTGACGCGTAGTCCGTGGCACGGATCGAGGCGACAATCCCCTGTGGCGTTATCACGGTGGTCCGCCTGAGCACATCGAGCGCGACCTCGAACAGGGACAACGTTGCGCCAAGGGGTTGCACCCATTGCCGGCCGGTCGCTGCTTCATAAGCATCGGCAAACTGTGCACTGGTTTCGCCAGTCAGTCTGGAGCGATAGGGATAGGCCGGTGACCACGCGACCTCCGTGGACAAGCCGACGCCTCGTGGCCCGAGCCCTGCAACCGCGGAAGGGAAGAGCAGTGCCTTGGCAAAGGTCACGATCTTCGGCTTGAAACCCTGCTGTGCCGCCTGGCTCCAGAATGTGGCGAATGCCGCGGGCGGCAGGACGCCCGTCACGATCTCCACCTTTGCCGCCTTGAACGCGCGGATCTGCGCCGAGAAGTCGTTGGCGGTTGGCTGGAACCGGCCAAGGTCGACAAGCTTGTAGCCGTTCGCGGCAAGCGCCGGCGGAAAGCCGAACGCCTTGTCACTGAATGCGTTGCCTTCTGCATCGTTCGGCCAGAGCGCTCCGACGGTGCGATTGGTGGCGGTTCCGGCGCTGTCCCAGATGGCCGTATATACCGCGATCAGGTCTTCCAGTCCCCAGCAAAAGTGATAGGTGTACTCGAAGCCCTTTGCCGGCGAACCGCCTCGCCCGAAGTAGTAAGGTTGCCACGGGCAGTTCGTGGTGATGCAGGGGATCCGTCCCAGCTCGCATTGATCGGATACGGGGTTGACGGTGTCCGCAGTGGACGCGGACACAATCAGGTCCACCTTGTCGTCCTTGATCAGGCTTGCCGTGACTTCGGCGGCGCGATTCGGATTCGACTGGCTATCCTTCTCGATGATAAGTACAGGATGTACATTGCCCGCTACAGAGATGCCGTTCGCAATCGCTGCGCGCACACGCTGCAGGATGAATCCATCGGTCTCTGCGAACGGGGCGAGCGGCCCGGTTCGTGGGCTCACGTAGCCAATCTTCAGCGCCCGCGCGGCCGCTGAAGCGGGCTGGATCGATTGCACGCCGACCGTGGACGCCCCCAGCGCTACCAGGCCGCGCAAGGTGGCGCGACGCCCGGCGGAGTGCATTCGGTGGACAGTGCCACCTTCCGTTTCCTTCTTCATGTCTTGTCTCCTGTCATGCTCATGTCGGTGCGGCTCTTCTTTGGAGCCGCTGCCTTTCGTGCCTGCCGCTCCGGGCAGGGCGAATCACTATCCGGCTGTGTACCCTCCGTCGATGTATAGCGTCTGGCCGGTGCAAAACTCCGACGCCCTGGAAAGCAGGAACTGCAATGCCCCAACGAGATCTTCGGGTTCCCCCAGGCGCCCGAGCGGAATACGCGCGAGCATCCCTTGGCGCGCCGCGCGGCCGCGATCGTCATCGGCGAACATCCATGCCGTGAGCTCGGATCGGAACACCGTCGGCGCGATGGCGTTAACGTTGATGCCGTAGCGGCCCAGCTCGCATGCCAGTGTCCGCGTCAAGCCATCGATCGCCGCCTTTGAGGGGCAGTAAGCCGAGTAACCGGCGGCAAGCCCGAGCTTGCCGCGCGTGGACGACAGCAGGACAACCCTGCCGCGCTGCGCCGTCTCGATACAATGGGTGGCGAAGGCCTTGCAGACCAGCCACGATCCGCGCACGTTGGCTGCCATTACGTGTTCCCACTGTTCCGTGGTCATATCCTGGATCGGCGCGGGATCGTTGGTACCCGAGCCGACGACGACGAAATCGATGGCACCGAACTGCGCAACCGCTTCGTCGATCAGGTTGCGGGCATTGGCCTCCGTGTCGGGCCTGCATGCCTTGGCCTTGACCCGGATGCCGTCGGCATTCAATCGCACTTCAAGTTCACGCAGCGCCTGCGCATTCGCCCCCGCGATCACGAGTCTCGCGCCGGCATCGGCAAGGCTGCGTGCCGCAGCCCGTCCGAACGCGCCGGTGGCACCGGTGATCACGCCTACCTTGCCTGACAAGCCAAAGGCGGCACTGGTACTAGCCATTGTTTCCTTCTCCTGTAGATTGGCTCCCGGGCAAGGCCGAAGCCAGGATCACGAGCATCGAGGCCGGTAACCTAGAATCGTTCCTGATGCTTCGCCCTTCGCCGGCCGGAATCACGCACGAGTCCAACGCCTTGAGCACGACGTCCCCGCCGGCGGTGGTGAGCGTGATCTCACCGCTCAGCACCACATAGACCTTCTCTGTCGGCCCGGCGTCCCATTGCGCACCGCCGTCTGGCAAAAAGTGCGACAGGCCCACCCAAAAGTGCTCCACGTGCGTGGCATCGAGTCCCTGCAACCGCAGGGACCGCATGTCGAAATGCCTGGCCGCGTCATAGCGGGCTGCGGCATGCAGTCGTTTGACTTCCATGGCCGCTTCCGTTACAAACCGCTTTCGATACGGAAGGACTGGCTCTTGTCCTGCATCGCCACCACACGTACGATGCATCCGTCCCCCTTTACCCAGCGCCAGGGGAACGCCGCTATCGTCACCCGCTTTCCGGTCACCTTGTCGAGATCGCCACCGACATTCTCGATACCCGGGATTCCCGCTTCGAGCAGCGCCCGATGCGCCGGCTCCCAGTACGGAAAGTCCTGCTCGACGGAGCGGCCCGTTTCACGCTCATACTCCTCGCATACCCGCGGCAAGAGCGGGCCGACACCGTGGCGGCCGATAGCAGTACCCAGCGGATGGTCAAGGGCTTGCTGGTCGACGCCGACCATCTTCACGCCCTTTTCGGCCAGCCATTCTCCCGCTTCCTTGTACAGACCGGGAGAGTAGGCGTAGTACTGGCTGTTGTCGCCGTAATGATGGTGCCAGCCGGTGTTGATCATGACGATGTCGCCCCTCTGGATCTTCGGATAGGCGTTCTCCAGGTCCTTGGCCGTGATCACCTCCCACTTTTTCTTGGGAATGCTGACCACCACGCCTGTGCCGAAGAAACGATCCAGCGGGATCTCGTCCAGGAACGGCGTGCCTTCGATCACGTGGGCAGGCGCATCGATATGCGTACCGCTGTGCATGACGGTGGTAATGCGTTGCGTCAGCACGCCGGACTTCGCCATGTAGTGGATCCGCTCGATCTTCACGTCTTCGAAGTAAGGCCAATTCGGTACGCCGTGACCCCAGGGGTGGCTCAGTTCGACGAACTCGACGCCGTCGGTGTTGGAAGGAGGTGTGGCGGGGTATGCGGATATCGACATGATGTCTCCGTTGTGGAAAGGATGGCGTGATTTCAATGGGTTCAGAACGCGACGTTGTCGCGCCCTTTGAGTTGCAGCATGGATCGCGCTTCGGCGGGCGATGCGATATCGAAACCGAGTTCTTCCAGGATGTGGCGAATCTTCCTGACCTGGTCGGCATTGGACTGCGCCAGCTTGCCGCGCCCGAGGTACAGGCTGTCTTCGAGACCGACCCGCACGTTCGCCCCCATGATCGATGCGTAGGTCAGCAACGGCATCTGGTGGCGCCCGGCACCCAGCACGGACCAATAATAGTCGCGGCCGAACAGCCGGTTAGCCGTCTCGCGCATGAACGTCACGTTCTCGGCTGCAGGCCCGATACCGCCCAGGATCCCGAAGATCGTCTGCACGAAAAACGGCGGCTTCACCAGGCCGGCATCGACGAAGTGGGCCAGGTTGTACAGGTGTCCCACGTCATAGCACTCGAACTCGAACCGGGTCCCGCATCCTTCGCCAAGCTCCATGAGGATGCGTCGGATGTCCTTGAAGGTATTGCGAAAGATCGTATCTTCCGTGCCCTCCACGTATGGCTTCTCCCAATCGTGCTCCCACCGGGCAATCTTTGAAGCGACAGGGTGGATCGAGAAGTTCATCGAGCCCATGTTGAGCGAGGCCATCTCGGGCCGCGCGCGCAATGGGGGCGCGAGCCGCTCCTCCAGCGTCATCTTCGTGCTGCCGCCGCTCGTGATGTTGATCACGGCATCGGTCTGCCGCTTGATCTCCGGAAGGAACTGCATAAAGACGTCGGGATCGGCACTCGGGCGGCCGTCCAGCGGATCGCGCGCATGCAGATGCAGGATCGATGCTCCCGCCCGCGCGGCGTCGACCGCCTGCTGCGCGATATCTTGGGGCGTGATTGGCAGATAGGGTGACATCGTGGGCGTGTGGATCGCCCCCGTCACCGCGCATGAAATGATGACTTTCTCAGCTGCCATGGCTGTCTCCTGTTAATATTAGTACCGTATGGTGGTTATTGTGTATCGCTTTGCGGTTACTTTATGGATCGCCATCAGCGTTGTCAAGAGTGCAGGCAGCGGCTTTCCCTGTGACGCGCTCAACGGGAGACATGCAATTCCCTCGCAGCCCATACCAGGACTGGGAATCCGGCTGTTCGACAGCGTTTACCCTTGGTTGACCGATGCCGGTTTGCTGCTTATTGTTAACCACTATACGGTACATATGTACCGTATAGTGGTTAAATTAAGAGGGAGAGGACATTGAACTCAATGTGTATCGGTGTCGTCGGTGCCGGGCTGATGGGCCACGGCATCGCGCAGGTATTCTTGGAGGACGGCCGGTTCGATGTATGCGTCTACGACGCCGCGCCAGGCTTGATTGAAACCGTGCAGGAGCGCATCGCTTCCAATCTGAAAGCGCTGGGACGTCCCGCTGTTTCTTTCGCAAAGTTCAAGCTGAGCGACGACATCAGCGAAGCCTTATCCGGCTGTCAGATCGTGTTCGAAGCTGTGCCCGAGAAGCTCGAGGTCAAGCATCACGTCATGCGCCAGATCGAGGCGGTCGTATCTGGCGAGTGCATCATCGCGTCGAATACTTCCGTCATACCCATCGGCCATATCGGCGAAGCTGTCAGCAAAAAGGATCGCCTCGTCGGAACTCACTGGTGGAATCCGCCCTTCCTCATCCCGCTGGTTGAAGTCGTGCAGGCGACGGCAACGAACCAGCAGGTCGTCGAACGCACGATCTCACTGCTGGAATCGGTCGGCAAGGTGGCGGTACACGTCAAGAAGGATGTTCCCGGCTTCGTCGGCAATCGCTTGCAGCATGCGCTCTGGCGCGAGGCAATTGCCCTTGTGTCGCAAGGCATTTGCGATGCGCGGACGGTCGATCTGGTCGTCAAGAACTCGTTTGGCCTGCGGCTGCCGGTATTGGGGCCGCTGGAGAATGCCGACCTGGTCGGGCTGGACCTGACGCAGGACATTCACGCCGTTATCCTGCCGACGTTGGATAGCACCTCGTGGCCCAACCGTATCGTGACGAACAGCGTGCGCGACGGCAACCTCGGCATGAAGTCCGGAAAGGGATTCTACGAATGGACGCATTCGAGTGCGCAGGGCGTCAGGGAGCAACTCCTGGTGTATCTTGCCGCCGCGCTAAAGGAACGCGGCGATGCCCAGGCGTAAGACGTAGCCTTGGGGAAGAGGGCCGGAAACCTGGGTCAGGCCCTGCGCAGCGGTCCTGCCAGGAGCCGCGCCCTGCATTCCACAAGCTTCTCGGTGAGAAGCGCTTCGCTTTGCACGAAACGGTGGGTCGGGGTCGGCACCGAGATGGCGATGCGCTGGTCCATTGGCCCGAGCAAGCCGATTGCGACGGCACAAATCCCCAATGAGTTCTCCTCGCGGTCCACGGCGACATGGGTGGCCCGCGTTGACTCAATATCCTTTGCGAGATCGTCCCAGCTGCGAAGGGTATGCGGTGTCAGCTGCTCGAACTTCAGCTTGCCTTTCACCTTGGCAAGGGCCGCGTCATCCAGCATGGCGAGCAGGGCCTTGCCATTCGCGGAGCAATGCAACGGGAAAGCGGCTCCGACAGCGGAAACGGCCCGCAGCACATGCGTGCCCTGTACCTGATCGATAAACACCGCCTTGTTCTGATCCAGTATCGACAAGTCCACCGTTTCTCCCGTTGCTTTCGACAAGTCGACAAGCGCATCGCGGACCAGATCCGCGATCTCGAACTTCGTCGCGTTGGCCAGTGAGAGGATAGCCGGACCCAGCCGCACACCACTGCCGCCCGAAGCGGACATTGTCAGACCCTCCGCGCCCAGGGCATCGACAATCCGCTGCACGGTGGAGCGCGGCAAATCCACATCTTTTGCAATGGCGCCAAGACTCAGGCCGCCTGGGTGGCAGCTCAACGTGCGCAGTATTTCCGCCGCCCGCGCAATGACCTGGATGCCCGCCCTCACGGCGCGGGGATCCTCTCCGGGGGATTCGGAGAGCGGGGTGGGGGACGGTGCCGCGGCGGCGACCGATGACTCTGACTTCCGCATTCTTCAATACTCAAATGGTTGCACGGATGTGGGACGGCGGAAGAGAAAAAATCTGCCAACTGCCACGCTGAGGCAGCTCCTTCGTGCTCGGTGCGCCGGTCCCTGGGCGGAATCTCATTGCAGCAGCGTTATGCATGGAGACGTATGGATGCATCAAGGACACCTGCTGCCCCGAAACACGGGTTCAGGAAAGCAGATGTGGATTATAGATCAACGTAGATTGCACGCCTCACTTGACCGTCGCGCAAGAACTGTGCCGCTCCACCCCGCATTGGAATGCGGCACCCTGGCAGCCTGCGAGAACTTCTTATTTCGGTCGCATTCGAGCGCCGCGAACCATGACCTGAGCGGCAGACTCACAGCCGAAAAACGAGACGCTCAAGTGAGCCCTGTCATGATCGCATCGCAATGCCCAGTGCTAACACCACGTGGATTCGTGATCGGCTGTGACTGCGTGCCACGATCGGGGGCATGGCTCAGCTCGCGCACCATCTTTGAAGAGTCCGAGAATGTAGTCGTGCACTCGCACGATCCGTGGATTGCGCATGGAAGCCTTGTTCCACACAAGGTGGAGGTATTGGTAGGGGCGCTGGTTTCAGGTGTAATGGAAATCAACCGCCCCGACGCAAGCGCTTCCGTGCATTGGTAGTCGGGCAGCACACTCCATCCTTGACCCTTTATGACGAGACCCTGGATGATGCGCAGGTCGGGAATTGTCAATGCGGCCGGCAGTGTCGGGGCGAACTGGAACATGCCAGTCCACAGAGGTCTGATCAGAGGCAGGTCTTCGTCGTAGGCAATCAGTGGCAAGCTTGCCAGGCCGTCGGCTGTTGGGCGCTTGCCGAGTTGCTCGGCAAGCTGCGGATCAAGCACCAAAAGAAAGCGCTTGGTCAGTAGTCGTGCGAATCCGTGCGTGTGCTCATCGCGGTAATCGAATGGAAGGGACTTCCCCGTCCCGAGGCTGCGGCGGAAGCCGCAAGTCGGCATCGAGGTGCCATGATGGCGTGTCGAAACGCCATCACGACCGCAGGAGGGGAAGTCCCACGTCCATTGTTACCGTGGGTATCGATCTGGCCAAAGACGTGTTTGCCGTTCATGGGGTCGATGCGGCAGGCAAATCACTTCTCGTCAAGCCGAGAGTTACCCGTGATCAGTTGGCCATGCCCCAACGCACGCGTCGTGATGAGGCATCTGGCACGGGATCGGTGCGCGGGTCGGTCCCGCCGTGCCATTTTCCTGCGCCCGCAGCCTGATGCAACTTCCGTGAGCTGTGGCATAGATATTGCGCAGGCGCACAGGCCAACGGCGGCCTTGAAACAATCTGGCAAGTCGCGATGACACGCTCCGAAAAGGAGCATCCCGGGCAACGGCGCCCCGAAGCGAAATGATCACGAACTGGACAACCGGTTTGCAGGCATCTCGCGTCGGGGCGCTTTTTTCTTGCCGGTCAGCGCGGTGCGCGTCTGCGTCGACACTACCTGCAAGGCATGGCATGAACGCTTTCTCTACCCAGTCACCCGAGGCCGAAATGTCCGCCGAAACCATCGGCGGATTGATCAATCTTCCCGGAAGGCAGCGCATGCTGTCGCAACGGATCGTGCTCCAGATATTGCTCGCTTCGCGGGGGAACACTGCCGCGCTCGATATCGCACGCAAGTGCCTGTCAATGTTCGAATCGGCGCATTCGGATCTCGTGGCGGGCAATGAGCGTTTGCCCGGCGCATTCTCCGACGCTTTGCAGCAACTGTACTTTGGTAGTCCGCGCGCTGACGCGCGTATCCGTGAATTCATCGCCCAGGTCAGAACAGCGATAGACACACCAGCCGGCGAGCGCCATCCCTCGATGTGCTGGTGGCGCAGGCCACGCCAATGCTTGAACTGCTGCAGACCATCACGCTGGCCTACCAGGAGGAGATGCACCGTTGCGAGGTCGCTGTGCGCAAACGCCACACCGACCTCGTCGAGCGCCTCAGCGGTATGCCTATTGGCCGAAGGTCAAGGCCGCGGTGGAGAGCTGGACTGGGGCGGCGCGCTGAGCGAGCTGAATCGGGCCGCCGCGTGCCGTCAATCTTAGTTAGGCGGCGGAAATAAGCCGTGCGCGAGCAGCGTGCGGCATGAGGAAGGCCGCGAGATCCGCGACAACGGCGTCGAGCGGGGGAACTGCCGCCAGGTCGCGGGCGAACGCGAGCCATTGCGTTTGCTTGGCTTTGTCGTTGGCTAAATCGGGCGATAGGGCGAACGGCGGATCGGCCGGGATATTTGTTTTTCGGCGAGCAAAGGTCGCAGCTATTGCCGCGGCCAATCGCCCGTCATCGAACTCGAAGCTTTGGCTGAGGAACCAGATGTCGTAGAAGTCTTTAAGACGGGTGTTCGCCATGCCAAGCATCACCATCGCCTGGAACTTCTCCGCAACAACGGTTTCCCGTGCATATGCGCGAAGGCGAGGCTCGGGTTGATCGAGCAAGACCCGAAGCTGGATCTCTTCTGTTCCTGGCTCGGTTGCATCTCCAAAGCCAATATCGATCACCACCGGGATTCTCGCACCGGCGAGCTGTGCGGTGGTACGCAACCGCAGACCTCCATAGTCAGTGTCCTCGCGAATCGCCTCTGCTCTCAGGCCCGCAGCGTCGAACGAGATGCCGTCGTCCGCAGCTAGCGCGCACACTTCGGCGAAGGTCGCTAACAGGTGGTCGGCTTCGGACTCGCCGAAGCCAAGGAAGTCGACGTCACGAGTTGGTCGATGCGGATCCTCGAACCAGCTTGTCATGAGCATCGCGCCTTTTAGCACAAAGCGGTCGCGGTGTACGGAGATGCCCAGTCGGAACAAGAGGCGCTCTATCGCATAGCGAGTGAGAAGCAAATCGAACTGCTGGCCTCGCTGGCGCGCGAGAGTCAGAAGTCGGGCGCGAACTGACGCACCAATGTCGCGAAGCGGCTTTTGCTCAGGCATGGGAAACCATTGCTGTTAAGTACGGTTCTAGAATCTTCCAGACACCGGCATCTGCTGCATGCTGGGCAATTTCTGCCGGAGTCGCTTTTTTCTGCATCAGGGCTTCGCGGAGCCCCTCTAGCGCGGTATTTAAGCCGACTTTCTTCCGGTACCGGAACAGGTCAGCAATCGTCCTGGCAACGCTAAAGACCGGAACCGATACGTTGTCGATCGCATGCCGCTCCGCGTCCGGGTCATCACGGGGGGCAGGAGATCGGATGAATCGGACCGGAGGATAGTCGAAGCTTGGCTTCCAGTCCTTCTGGCCAATAGCCATCCAAACCTTGGCTGGGATCTGGTCAGTTAGCTCATGGAAAGCCAACGCCGAAGTGAGGCAGATGACTCCGCTGGGCACAAGTTTTGACGCCAGCGCCAGGGTATGCTGTAGGCTCAGAGGAGCATCCGCGAGTTGGTAGACGCCCCGGGCCAGGCGAACTGCAACACCGTCGCGCTCAAGGCGGGCGATCGTCGTCGCTGTAACGCCGATCTCGCGCATCTCGCTTGCTCGCACCAGCCCTCTGGCTCGAAGTTGAGCTACTGCGCGCTCTCGCTGAGAGAATGAGGAGGTTGACATTTTGATACAAAACCTCGGATGGTTTCCAATATTATCCGAGGTTTTGTATCATGGCAAGCTAGTCGTCATCCTCCGGTCTCCGACAGCGCACATGCTTTGCAAGGCGCTTCTAATCTTCGGATACACCGCTATTCGCCGGACGGCTGGTTTTGGAACGGCTGCCCATTGGCCGCCCCCGTCTCCAGTAGCGCTCGCGCCTCACACGCCCTACGCAAGTCGGGATACCTCACCGAGATCGTTTCCAGGATGGGGTAATCGTCCTTTTCCTGCAGATTGATACGGTTATTAATCAGCCCCGAGTCCCTTGTTGGCGTGGCGTTGCAGCCCATTCGCTTGACCTTATTGCGGCCATCTGAGCACTTGTCGTACAGTTTTGTCCTGAACGACACCCAGAAAAGTGTAGATGTCGGCATTTGCGTATCGCTACGTTGGCAGGGAAGAGGTGCCTGCCCGCTTGACAGAATTTGACCTGCGACAGTTTTTTCAGCTCACCAGTGCTGACATCGCGGCAATACGGGAGCGGTTTCGGGCCGACAGATTCGCCGCAGTCGGCCTACAACTCGTTTGCCTCCGGGCCTTCGGTCGGTCGTTGGACCGGTTTGCTGCCGTTCCGCGAAATCTCCTTCAGTACGTGTGCGAAGCTTTCTCCGCGCCGCTGCTGTCGATTGCCAGTCTGAAGACGCTGTACCAACGACGCCCGACGTTGTACGAGCATCAGCAATGGGTCAAGGAGCACCTTGGCATCAAGCCGTTCGATGTCACCAGCCAGACCGCTTTGCTGGAAATGCTCCGCGTGCAAGCTGCCGCAGCGGCAGACGTGGATGAACTTGTCACCACCGCTCAGCGATGGCTCTACGATCGCTGCCGCCTCATTCCCGGCCAGCGCCAGATCACCGACATGGCACGGCATGCATTTTCTGCCTACGAGGCGCAAATGCTCGCAGCGGTCAACCGCGCAGTGCCGGCGGCCACGCTGCAGCACTGCATGGAATCCGTCCGCAGTCCACGGGCTGGCGGCTCTGCAACGCACCTCGAGTGGATCAAGGCGCCTTCCAGGCGCAACGGCCCCAAGAACCTCGCTGAAACGCTGGACAAGATCCGCTACCTGAAGTCCCTCGCTGTGCACGAGTGGAATCTGGATGACATCGCGTTGCCCAAACTGCGTGCCTATGCGCAGAAGGTACAAGCAAGGCGTCCGGCCAAGACCAAAGCACTGAAGGAGAGCACCCAGGCGCTTGAACTGGTGTGCTTTCTACGGATGAGTTTGCTGGAACTCACCGATATCGCGATGCACCAGACCAGCCGACGCAGCCAGGATCTGTTCCGACGCGCGGCCAGCACGGCGCAGTCGACGCACACCCGCTCCGCCGTGGAAGACAGGCAGCAGGCGCTCAAGGCCAAGGCCGTCCTGCAAGACAAGAGCAAGTCGACCGAGCAGCGAGTGGATGAAGCCCTGAAGCACCTGGCCGTCGTCACCGACGCGGCGCATTCGAGCTTTGCGTCACACGTGCGCGCGGCGCTGACCGGTGACCATCAGCGGATTCACGCTCTGCTGTCGGGCCTGGAAGGGCTGGAATTCGGCGGCAGGGAGGACGATCCCGGCTTTGCGAACCTCAAGGCGTGGCGCGACCTGCAGACAAGGAAGCTCAATGCTCTGCCAGAAGACCTTACGGAGACCGGCATTGGCACGGCGTGGCATGACCTCGTCCATGACCCTGACCCAAGGCGCGGCTATCAGGCCTTCTCTGCCTGCACGATGATGTCGCTACGAAATAGCCTGCGTCGGGGCAGCGTATGGATTGACCACTCGATGCGCTTTCGTGATGGCGACCAAATGCTCATCCCTGCCAAGGAGTGGGTGCGCGACCGTGTCAAGTATCTCGGGCTATTGGGCCTGCCAGTCGCGGCTGATACCTTCATCGAACAGCTACTGGATACGCTTCGTGCTGGCGTGGCTGCTGTGGCCGAGGCCTCCGCTAAAGGCAAGATCGAAATCGGAGACGATGGCATGCTTCACCTGCGGGCGATCGTGCCGCTGGAGCAGGACGATGAGCCGCGCCGCACACGCGACTTGATCTACAAGACAATCGGCGATGTGCAGTTGCCGGACCTATTGCTGGAGGTCGACGCCTCGACCAACTTCAGCGAGGTGCTGCTCGGGCACCGGGCGAAGTCCGTGGCCGAACTGCTGTCGACCTACGCGGCCTTGCTCGCCCATGGCACCGAGATCGATGCCAAGGGCATTGCTGCGATGATTCCCAGTATCGACACCGCCCAGGTGTCACTTGCCATGCGCGGGCTGGAGACCCATGGCCGTTTGCGCCGGGCCAACGAGGTGGTGGCTGAATTTCAAGGAAAGATCCCATTAGCCACGCACTGGGGCACCGGGCAGAAGGCATCGGCCGACATGATGTCACTGGACGTTTCACGACATCTGTGGATCGCTCGTGTCGATCCACGTCGACGCACCTACGCGACCGGTATCTACACCCACGTGCTCGACAAGTGGGGCATCGTCTATGACCAACCGATTGTCTTGAACGAGCGTCAGGCTGGCGTTGCCATCGAGGGCGTAGAGCAGCACAACCGCAGCGAGGACCGTATCCGCCTGTCGTTGCTGGCAGTGGACACGCATCGCTACACGAACGCCGCGATGGCCTTGGCCAAGGGCTTGAGTTTCGATCTATGTCCGCGGCTGCGCGATCTGGCGGAGCGCAAGCTGTACCTGCCCGCAGAGTTCAAAGTGCCGGAAGGTATCGAGCGTGTCACCACGAAGCGATTGTCCTTGAGAGCCATACGCCTGGGTTGGGACGATTTTCTACGGGTGCTGGCATCGATCCGTATCGGCCGCATTAGCGCTGAGCTCGCCATGCAACGGCTGGGCAGCGCCGCCCGGACCAACAAGGCGCACAAAGCTGCCGAGCATCTCGCTCGGCTGTTGCGTAGCATCTTCCTGTGCGACTACGTGACCATTGAAGACTTCCGCCGCGAAATCCACACGTTGCTCAGCCGAGGGGAGTCGGTGCACCAGTTTCAGCGCGCGATTCATGCTGGCCGGGTACCACACGAACGCGGCCGGCGAGGCGCTGAGTTGGCGGCGGTGCAAGCGCGGGCGCAGGACGCCGCCGTGGCCAGAGCCGAGGAACGGGCAAGGCAGCAGGCCGAGCGCGACACGCTCAGCCGGCAACTGGCCCAGGCGCAACAGGCGCTGGCGGAGGGGCAGGCGGTGCAGGGCAGGCTGGAGGCGGAACTGGAGATGGCAGTCCGGCGCGCGGAGCGGGCCGATGCGGAAGCCACCGCGGCCCGGCGTCTGGTATCGCCCAGGCGCCGGGCGCCGGCGACGCGCACCAAGTTCAAGCCCGGGTCGGCCTGAGAACAGGAGCGGGATAGAAATTGTCCACCGTTCGCTGGGATAAGCCTGTGGACAAGCCGCGCGGGGGCCGAGTGCCGACGGCATCAGCGGGTTTGACTAAAATTTAAGCAGCGAGGGCGACGGCCACGTCCTCCCGCCAGCGCGGATTCCCGCTGCAGCCATCACCTGGAACAACCC
>NZ_JARJLM010000573.1 GCF_029335485.1 Cupriavidus basilensis | reverse complement strand
GCGGCGTTCGGCTTCGCGCCGCTCGGTATCGGCCTTGAGGGAGTCGCGCAGGCCGGACAGGTCGGTCAGGCCGAAGCGCTTGGGCGGGCTGGCGGGCTTTTTGGCGCCGTGCGTCATGAGGGTCTCGTCTCTGGGGTGCTCGGCGTGATTATAGGGTGGGGCGCAGGGGAGGGGTACCGCGGGCGCGGCCCGGATAGTTTGCGTGGCATCATGCCAGGCACCGGGGCGGTGCCCTGCCAGCGCCGGCGATGCTGTTGCGCAGCATCACCGGCATCGGGCCGCGTGCGGGAAGGGCGTGGCCCGACCCTTGCCGCGCCATTGCCTTACTGCAGCGCCTCCACAAAGCGCTGCGCATCCAGTGCCGCCATGCAGCCGGTGCCGGCGCTGGTGATGGCCTGGCGGTAGATGTGGTCCTGCACGTCGCCGGCGGCGAACACGCCCGGAATGCTGGTGGCGGTGGCATCGCCGGCCAGGCCGGTCTTGGTCACGATATAACCGTTGTGCATATCGAGCTGGCCGGCGAACAGGTCGGTATTGGGCTTGTGGCCGATGGCGATGAACACGCCCGCCAGCTTGATTTCTTCGGCCTTGTCGCCCTGGGCATCGCGCACCTTGATGCCGGTCACGCCCGAATCGTCGCCCACCACCTCGTCCAGCACGGTGTTGTAGCGGATTTCGATGCGCCCTTCCTTCACGCGCTGGAGCAGGCGGTCGACCAGGATCGGTTCGGCGCGGAACTTGTCGCGGCGGTGGATCAGGGTGACCTTGCTGGCGATATGCGACAGGTAGAGTGCTTCTTCCACCGCGGTATTGCCGCCGCCGACCACCGCCACTTCCTGGTTCTTGTAGAAGAAACCGTCGCAGGTGGCGCAGGCCGACACGCCGCGGCCCATGAACAGTTCTTCCGACGGCAGGCCGAGGTACTGGGCCGAGGCGCCGGTGGCGATGATCAGCGAGTCGCAGGTGTACTCGCCGGCATCGCCGACCAGGCGGATCGGGCGCTCGGTCAGCTTGGCGGTATGGATGTGATCGAAGATGATTTCGGTGTTGAAGCGCTCGGCATGCTCCAGGAAACGCTGCATCAGTTCAGGGCCCTGCACGCCGTTGGCATCGGCTGGCCAGTTCTCCACGTCGGTGGTGGTCATCAGCTGGCCACCCTGGGCCAGGCCGGTGATCAGCACCGGCTGGAGGTTGGCGCGGGCCGCGTAGACGGCGGCGGTATAGCCGGCGGGGCCGGAACCGAGAATCAGCACTTTTGCGTGTTTGGCCATGATGCTTTCCTGTGGCTGGTGCGCCTTGATGCGCACTAGCGTGAATCGAAACCAGCATTATAAGTGGACCGGCGTTTGCTCACTGTTGCAAATTCCAATGGGAGCGATAGCCCCGCCCAAGGTTAAAATGACCGGCACTACAACCCCAGACCGCGACCCCGACCAGGCATGGCCCGAGCTTCTACCACAACACGTACCGATCCTTCCGCCTTGCCCTCCCGCATCGGCAAGCTGCTGGGCGAGGTGCGCTGGTTCCTGTTGCTGGCTGTCACACTGGCCTTCCTCTGCATCCTGGCCAGCTACAGCAAGGCGGACCCCGGCTGGTCGCACGCCAACCAGGTGGCCGACATCCACAACCTGGGCGGCCGCGTCGGCGCCTGGCTGGCCGACGTGCTGTTCTTCATCTTCGGCTTTTCCGCCTACTGGTGGGCGGTGCTGCTGGTGCGGCGCTGCTGGCGCGGCTGGCGCGCACTGACCGCCGAACTGCCCGAACGTACCAGCGAGGCGCGCCAGGGGCTGGTGGTGAGCTGGATCGGCTTCGGCCTGTCGCTGACTGCCAGCATGGGCCTGGAAGCCATCCGCATGTATCCGCTGCGCTCGGCGCTGCCGCGCGCTCCCGGCGGCGTGCTGGGCGACCTGCTGGGCGGGTGGATGCAGATGGCGCTGGGTTTCACCGGCGCCACCTTGCTGCTGCTGCTGACCCTGGCGATCGGCCTGTCGCTGTTCTTCCACTTCTCCTGGCTGTCGGTGGCCGAGCACGTGGGCGGTTTCGTCGAGAACCTCTTCCTCGGTTTCAAGGCGCGCCGCGAGAGCAAGCAGGACCGCATCATCGGCGAGGCAGCCAAGGTGGTGCGCACCGAAACCGTGGAAGTGCAGCGGGTCAAGATCGAGGAGGCGGCGCCGGTGCAGATCGTGCGGCCCCAGGCCGTGCCCAAGCACGAGCGGGTGGAGCGCGAGAAGCAGCAGCCGCTGTTCGCCGATATCCAGGATTCCGACCTGCCGCCGCTGGCGCTGCTGGACCCGATTCCGGCGCACCAGGAAACCGTCAGCGCGGAAACCCTGGAATTCACCTCGCGCCTGATCGAGAAGAAACTCAAGGACTTCGGTGTCGAGGTCAAGGTGGTGGCGGCCTATCCGGGCCCGGTCATCACCCGCTACGAAATCGAGCCGGCCACCGGCGTCAAGGGCAGCCAGGTGGTCAACCTGGCGCGCGACCTGGCGCGGTCCCTGTCGCTGGTCTCCATCCGCGTGGTGGAAACCATTCCGGGCAAGGTCTACATGGGGCTGGAACTGCCCAATCCCAAGCGCCAGACGGTGCGGCTGTCGGAAATCCTCGGCTCGCAGGTCTACAACGAGAGCGCGTCCAGCCTCACCATGGCGCTGGGCAAGGACATCGCCGGCAAGCCGATGGTGGCGGATCTCGCCAAGATGCCGCACTGCATGGTGGCCGGCACCACCGGTTCCGGCAAGTCGGTGGGCATCAACGCCATGATCCTGTCGCTGCTGTACAAGGCCAAGGCCGAACAGGTGCGGCTGATCCTGATCGATCCCAAGATGCTCGAGATGAGCGTCTACGAAGGCATCCCGCACCTGCTGTGCCCGGTGGTGACCGATATGCGCCAGGCCGGCAACGCCCTGAACTGGGCGGTCGGCGAGATGGAGCGGCGCTACAAGCTGATGAGCAAGCTGGGTGTGCGCAACCTGGCCGGCTACAACAAGAAGATCGACGAAGCCGCCGCGCGCGAGGAGAAGATACCCAACCCCTTCAGCCTGACCCCGGACGCGCCCGAGCCGCTCGAGAAGGTGCCGATGATCGTGATCGTCATCGACGAGCTGGCCGACCTGATGATGGTGGTGGGCAAGAAGGTGGAAGAGCTGATCGCGCGCATCGCGCAGAAGGCGCGCGCCGCCGGCATCCACCTGGTGCTGGCCACGCAGCGGCCGTCGGTCGACGTCATTACCGGCTTGATCAAGGCCAATGTGCCGACCCGCATCGCCTTCCAGGTCAGCAGCAAGATCGATTCGCGCACCATCCTCGACCAGCAGGGCGCGGAGGCGCTGCTGGGCATGGGCGACATGCTCTACCTGGCGCCTGGCACCGGCCTGCCGATCCGCGTCCACGGTGCCTTCGTCTCCGATGACGAAGTGCACCGCGTGGTCGAGAAACTCAAGGAAGGCGGCGAGACCAACTATATCGAGGGCATCCTCGAAGGCGGCGTGGCCGAGGGCGACATGGGCAGCGACGGCATGGGCGGTGGCGCCGGCATCGGTGGCGGTGGCGGCGAGGCCGATCCACTCTACGACCAGGCCGTCGAGGTGGTCCTGAAGAACCGCCGCGCATCGATTTCCCTGGTGCAGCGACACCTGCGCATCGGCTACAACCGCGCCGCGCGGCTGCTCGAGGATATGGAAAAGGCGGGGCTGGTATCCGCCATGTCCGGCAACGGCAACCGCGACATCCTGAGCCCGGCCGGCCCCACCC
>NZ_JARJLM010000572.1 GCF_029335485.1 Cupriavidus basilensis | reverse complement strand
GCGTTTGCCCGGCGCGAGGCCATGGAACTGGCGCGCGACAAGCTGCGGCTGGCGTTCGCCATCCTCGGTCCCATCGTGCTGCTGTGCGCCGCGGCGTGGAGCGTGTCCTTCGACGTGGAGAACGTGCGCTTTGCCGTGCTGGACCGCGACCAGAGCCGCGCCAGCCGCGAGCTGGTGGAGCAGTTCTCCGGCTCGCGCTATTTCGTGCAGACCGACGGCGTGCGCAGCGAGGCGGAGGCGGACCGGCGCCTGCGCGCCGCGTCCGACATGCTGATCGTCGAGCTGCCGCCCGGCTTCGAGCGCGACCTGCTGGCCGGGCGCCAGCCGCAGCTGGCTTTCCGCGTGGACGGGTCCAGCCCGTTCCCGGGCGCCACCACGCGCGCCTATGTGAGCGGCGTGCTGCTGGCCTACGCCAGCGCGCAGATGCGCGCGCTGCCGGCCCGCCCGGCCGCGCTGCCGCTCTCGATCGAGACGCGCTTTATCTACAACCAGGAGTTCCGCAGCATCTACGCGATCACGCCGGGCATCATCATGCTGGCGCTGATCCTGATCCCGACCATGCTGACCGCGCTCGGCGTGGTGCGGGAGAAGGAGATGGGCTCGATCACCAACCTCTATGCCTCCCCCGCAAGCGTGGGCGAGTACCTGATCGGCAAGCAGCTGCCCTATGTGGGACTGGCGATGATCAGCTACCTGACGCTGGTGGCGCTGGCCATCGTGCTGCTGCAGGTGCCGCTCAAGGGCTCCTTCCTCGCCCTGTCGATCGGCGCGGCGCTGTTCGTGCTGGCGGCCACCGCGCTGGGGCTGCTGATGTCGACCTTCGTGCGTTCGCAGGTGGCGGCCATCTTTGGCACCGCGATCCTGTGCCTGATTCCATCCGTCAACTTCTCCGGCCTGCTCTATCCGGTGTCCACGCTGACCGGCAGCAGCTACTGGATCGGGCTGGGCTTTCCGTCGTCGTGGTTCCAGCTGGTCAGCCTTGGCAGCTTCACCAAGGGCCTGGGGACCGGCAGCTTCGGCACCATGTACCTGGCCTTGCTGGGTTTCGCGCTGCTGTACCTGGCGGGCGCGCGTTTGCTGCTGCGCAAGCAGGAGGCGTAGCCGGGAGATGCCGCGATGAATCAATGGTGCAAGAACGTGGCCCGGCTGTGCGGCAAGGAGCTGCGCAGCCTGTTCAGCGATGTGACGCTGATGGCGCTGATCGTCTTTGCCTTTACGCTGGCCGTGCATTCGGTAGCCAAGGGCATCAAGGCCGAGGTGTCGAACGCATCGGTGGCCATCGTCGATGCCGACCACTCCGAACTCTCGCGCCGCCTGCGCGATGCGATCCGGCCGCCGTACTTCAAGACGCCGGTGGATGTGGACCGGCACGCCGTGGACGCGGAAATGGACCGGGGGCGTTATATCTTCGCCATCGTGATCCCGCCGCGCTTCGAAGCCGACGTGCTGGCGGGCAGGACGCCGGCGGTGCAGGTGCTGGTGGACGCCACCGCGATGACGCAGGCGGGCCTCGGGGCCAGCTACCTGCAGCAGATTTTCACGCGCGAGGCGCTTGAGTTCCTGCATGCGCGGGGCCTCGAGGCGCAACTCCCCGTGCGCGCGGAGAGCACGGTGATGTTCAATCCCAATACGGAATCGCACTGGTTCACCTCGACCATGCAGATCGTGGTCAACATCACCGTGCTGGCCATCATCCTGGTGGGTGCGGCGGTGATCCGCGAGCGCGAGCACGGCACCATCGAGCATCTGCTGGTGATGCCGGTACGCGCCAGCGAGATCGCGGTGGCGAAGATCCTGGCCAATGGCGCGGTGATTTTCCTGGCGTCCCTGCTGTCGCTGTGGCTGGTGGTGCATCTGTGGCTGGACGTGCCGCTCACCGGTTCGATGGGGCTGTTCGCGCTGAGCGCCGCGCTCTACCTGTTCTCCGTGACCGCGCTCGGCATGTGGCTGGCGACCATTGCGCCGGCGATGCCGCAGTTCGGCCTGCTGGCGGTGCCGACCTATGCCGTCGCCTACCTGCTGTCCGGCGCCGCCACGCCGGTGCAGAGCATGCCGCAGGCCATGCAGCACGCGGTGCAGTTCCTGCCGACGACCCAGTTCGTCACGCTGACGCAGGCCATCCTGTTCCGCGGCGCGGGCGTGGACGTGGTGTGGCCGCAGTTGCTCGGCGTGACGGCCGCGGGCGGGATCTTCCTGGCCCTGGCGCTCACGCGCTTCCGCTCCATGCTGGCGCAGCAGGGGTAGACCACCATGCCTGGCCATGCTCACCGCTCCCATCGTTCCTTCCGCCCGCTCACCAAACGGATTACCGCCTTGAGTACTTATCCACGACGCGGCCTCCTCGCCGGCCTTATTGCATGCATCGCCGCCGGCCTGGCCGGCTGCGCCACGGTCGACGTCGCCGTGCCCGACGGTATCGCGGCGCCAGCCGCGTTCAAGGAAGCCCCCGGAGCGGACACGCCGGCGGCCACGCAGGACCTGGCGCAGTGGTGGCGGAACTGGAACGATCCGGAACTGACGCAGCGCGTGACCGATGCGCTGGCGGCCAATCTCGATCTGCGCGTGGCGCAGGCGCGCGTGGCGGAAGCGCGCGCGATCGGGCGGGTTGCGGATTCGGCGCTCTATCCGACGCTATCGGCACAAGCGCGCGCGGCGCGCGGCGTGGCCGACCTGCGCAGCCCCGCTGGCCTGCCGGATACCTCGCCCGGACTGGACGGCCATCTTGCCGGACTGACGGTTGCCTGGGAGGTGGACGTGTTCGGGGGCCGCCGCAGCGACGCGCAGGCCGCCGCGGCCGTGGCGCTGAGCGCCGAGGAGCGCCTGCGCGGCACGCGCCTGGTGATCGCCGCCGACGTGGCCGAGAACTACCTGGCGGCGCGCGGCCTGCAGCGCCGCCTGCAGCAGCTTGACCGGAGCACGGAAACCCTCGGCCAGTTGCTGGGCTATACCCGCGCGCGCTATGCGGCCGGACAGGCGCTGTCCTATGACGTCGACCGCGTGAGCGAGCAGCTTGGCGCGCTGCAGGCGCAGCGGCCGCTGCTGACGAGCCAGATCTCGATCCGCGAACGCCGCCTGGCGGTGCTCGCCGGCCAGGTGCCGCAAGCCACGGCGGCGCTGTCGCCGCCGCCCGCGTTCTTCGTGCCGGCGGCGCCGGCCGGGCAGCTGCCGTCGGACGTGATCGAGCGGCGCCCGGATGTGCGCGCCATGGCCGCGCTGGTACGCGCGCAGGCCGCCAGGCTCGGCAGCGCCAAGGCGGACCGGTTTCCCCGCTTCTACCTGACGTTCCTGGGCCAGGACGGGCGCCTGCACGTGGACGGGCTGCCGGCGCTGAGCGGCACCGGCGGGCTGGTGGGCGTCGGCGTGCAGTTGCCGATCTTCACCGCGGGCCGCATCCAGGCCAATATCGACGCCGGCGATGCCCGCCTGCAAGCCGCCCAGGCGGATTACGACCAGGCGGTGCTGCGCACGCTGGAGGAAGTGGACAATGCCTACAGCCAGCGCCACGGCCTGGACCAGCGCGGCGCGCGGCTGGCCGACGTGGCCGCCACCGCGCAGCGCAACAGCCAGAACGCCACGCGTCTCTACGAAGGCGGCCGCCGCACGCTGCAGGACGTGCTGGACGCGCGCGTCGGCGCGCTGCAGCGCGAGGACGAACTGATCCAGACGCAAACGGCGCAGGCGCTGGCGGCGGTGCAGTTGTATCGGGCGCTGGGTGGGGAATGGCCGGGCGATCCCGGGTCAGCGCGGCGTTGACGCAAGCCGGCCCCGTCCCGGCCTGCGTGCAGGTCAGGGTGCCCGTCGTGTCTGGACTGGAATACACGCGCCTGTAGGGTATCGCCGCCGTTTCCAGCGCTTGGACCGCAATGATTCCTACGACTTTGGTATCCGTTCGGTTTATCTCATCCTTTTTTCCATTCGGCTTACTGCTATCCAATCGTTCTGATTTAATGGCCTTTTCAGAATTGAACGATGTGGTTGGCGTTGCTGTTTCTGGATTTTTTAGTGAAATGATTTAGGTCTGCAGGGCCTAAAGGCGGAGTGGTGTCGGGCTCTTGGGCACATGGAGGTGTCACTTTTCTTTACTCGTAAAGAAAAGTAACCAAAAGAAAGCGACCC